>NZ_BAABRO010000016.1 GCF_039545035.1 Novipirellula caenicola | reverse complement strand
TATACCCAAGGAGATCGACACTGAAATTTTGGGCGAAGTGCATCAAGTGCTGTTCGATCCACGTTTTGCGATGATCGAAATTTTTCCCGGTAAAGGGATCATCGCCCATCAAGAAGCATCGCCGGACGGTCCGACTACAGGTATGAGCGATGGCAATTTCGTCGGGATCGAAGACTTCCGAGCGTGTAAGGCGAACCATCACACACCTCCGTGTCAGTCAGGAGGAACCGAGCCAAGGGCCAATAATGAATCGTTCGCCTGGCCTGATCAAAAGTCAACCCCCAACGATCAGGCTCTGTCCCCAGACAAGCGAGCTCCCGGGCGAGAGACATAGAAGGGCCCTGTCCCTTTTGTGGTCCCTTAACCTAAGCATACTCAAGTCCTACGAATTACCACGATGAACCCATTGAAATCATTCTTATTACTGATGATCTGCAGCGTGTCCATGTTCATCGCGGGTTGCGGAACAAGCGGTCCACCGACCATGGTCGAACCCGACAAGACCGCCGAAGAGATGCAGGCGATCTCCGACGAAAAGGAAAAGGCGGAGCTAAACGAGGTTCCTTACTAGTCGAACCAACGGCAACGTCGCTCGATCAATATTGCAGGCGCTGACACACCACGCATCTCACAGCGGTCTTCGTCCGCAGCAAACTCGATCGGGTGAAACCAGCAGTACTAAATCACCAACGCGAGTGGCGTGTTGTTACGTTACTCGCGTTGGTGCGTTTATGGTCGTACCGCGTCCGAAATGCCCGAGGCCGCCCCCAAGAAATCTGCCTAAGCGGTTGAATCGAATCGGCATCCGCTGGCACAAGCCATGGGGCATTGCCTTCGATTGATTCGGCTAACAACCGTGAAATGACGCCGGGATTGCACACGATGGGGTTGCTGATATCATCGAAACCGCTTGCGATTCCTTTCTTCTACGCTCCGCGTGCTTCGATCGGCGCACCCTGTCTTTGGGTCGAGCAGCCGTTTCCCCACTTTTTGCCGGACCATCGGATGAACCATCAATATGTCGAGCGTCTTGTGAATCTACTCGATCCCAAGGCGAACCAAATCCTAAACATGACGACGGATGAGGCGATCGAAGCGGTAGCGAGCGGCGATCCCGATCGAGTGCGTCAAATCGAAGGCCAATTCGCGCTGCTGCATAAAGACGGTCAATTGATTCGAATGGCCCGCACATTGGCACGCCCGATGCGTTTCTTTCTCGCCAAACGGACCGAAGGACCGTGCTTGATTGTCGCCGAGCGGATTGATGAGATCCAAACCTTTCTGCAAAACGAAGGGTTAGCAGATCAATTCCACCCTTCGTACACTCGCATGGTGCCCGCACATCATGTGCTCGAATTGCGATTGATTGGATGCCCCGATCCCAGCCCTGCTCATCATCGTTTTTTGACGCCTGAGCGAAATCGTTTGCCAGCCGACCTGGACCAAATCGGCAAGGCTTACATCGGTCAACTTGCCAAGTCATGCGACCAATGGCTCGATCGCATTGGCCCCAATGAACCAATCGGGGTGATGTTCTCAGGCGGTATCGATAGCGGGTCAGTATTCTTGGTGCTGTACGATCGACTTCTTCGTCGCGGCGAATCGCCGAGCCGGCTAAAGGCGTTCACATTGTCGGTCGATGGCGAAGGAGACGACGCAAAGCAAGCGGTTGAGTTTTTAAAACAACTCGATTTGCAATTATTTTTGGAAACGATTGACGTGCCGATCTCGGCCATCGATTACCGCAGCGCAATTGCAACGATTGAAGACTACAAACCGCTCGACGTCCAAGCGGCCACCGTTGGATTAGCACTTTGCCAAGGTATTCGCGCACGCTATCCCGATTGGCGGTACCTCGTCGATGGCGACGGCGGCGATGAAAACTTGAAAGACTACCCAATTGAAGAGAATCCCGAACTGACAATCGTCAGTGTGCTGAACAACTTGATGCTCTACCAAGAAGGATGGGGAGTCGATGCGGTCAAACATTCGCAAACCTACTCAGGCGGCCAAAGCCGTGGCCATGTTCGCTCGTGGGCTCCGGCGAGAAAACTTGGTTTCCAAGGATTCAGCCCTTATGCACTGCCCAGCGTGATCGATGTTGCCGAAGGGATTCCATTCATCGAGCTGACGAATTGGGATCACGAAAAACTGTATGCACTTAAAGGCGAAATCGTCAGCCGCGGCATCAAGGCGGTGACGGGATTGGAAATGCCAGTCTTTCCCAAACGACGTTTCCAGCACGGCGTCTCATCCAGCGACCGATACGCGGATTTGTTTCCAGGATCCGAGGCGGAGTATCGCCGGGAATTCACCCAGCTTCATGCGTAAGCCGTTACCGCATTTTTCGTCAGAGCAAATCATTGCAGCGAGAACCGCTCGCAACCCGGTGGACGCTCGTCGCGCCTACGCGGCGTTGGTCGAGCCCGAATGTAATGCGAATCGCCAAGTCGTTGACGTGGCAACGATTTTTTTGACCAATCGCGAATGCCCTTTTCGCTGTTTAATGTGTGACCTTTGGAAAAACACATTGACCTCCAGCGTCAAGGTTGGCGACATCCCTCACCAAATTCGCACGGCGTTGCAAACACTGCCCAATGCCCGCGAAATCAAACTCTACAACAGTGGCAATTTTTTTGACCGGAAAGCCATTCCTCGCCAGGATCATGCCGCGATCGCGGAACTCGTCCGCGATTTCGACACGGTCATCGTCGAAAATCACCCACGTTTCTGTAGCGATGACGTGCTGCGTTTTCGCGACCTTTTGAAACCGTCGCAATTGGAAGTTGCGATTGGATTAGAAACTTGCCACCCTGAAGTGCTGGCAAGCCTAAACAAGTCGATGACACTCGATGATTTTGACGAGGCCGCACATCGACTACATCACGAGGGGATTCGCATACGCGTGTTTCTACTGCAGAAACCGCCATTCTTGGACGAATCCGAATCAATGGATTGGTCACTTCGTTCGCTTGACTATGCGTTTGACCGGGGCGCCGATTGCTGCGTCATGATTCCCACGCGGTCGGGTAACGGAATGATGGAAACGCTTGCCGAGCGAGGTGATTTTTCACCACCGAGCGGGGCTTCGCTGGAGCATGTTGCCGCAGAGGGGATTGCAAAACAAAAGGGACGCGTGTTTGTCGACCTGTGGGATGCCGCACCACTTTTTCCATGCAACGTGTGTCGCGACTCAAGAATCGCCCGGCTTGCCGAAATGAATTTGACTCAGCGGCTGACGCCTCCGGTTTCCTGTGATGCATGCTCGGAGTAACCCAGTGCCGCCCAAACCGAACCTCAACCAATATGACGTTGTCGTACTCGGCGCCGGATTCGCTGGCAGCTTGCAAGCGATGATCCTTGCCAAACAAGGCATGCGAGTTTCGATCATCGATCGCGACGAACACCCTCGCTTCGCCATTGGTGAATCTTCGACACCGGCCGCCGATTTTATGTTGGAGCACTTGGTCGAGCGTTACCAGCTGGACGAACTGCGTCCGCTCACCCGCTTTGGCTCGTGGCGTGAATCGAAGCCGGAACTAGCGTGTGGCTGTAAACGAGGCTTCAGTTATTTCTGGCAAGGCGACGAGGACGGTTTCAAAGCGAGCGGTGACCATCGTAACGAGTTGCTAGTTTCGGCAAGTGAGTCCCGTGCGGTGGCGGATACTCAGTGGTACCGTGCCGACGTGGATCGCTACTTCCTTGACGTCGCTCGAACCAGCGGCGTGTCGACATGGGTGAACACAGTGGTCGACTCGATTGCCCATGTGGCAGATCACCATTGGCAGTTAAGCCTGACGTCGGACCACCGCAGCGAAACGCTCCAAACGTCGTTCATTGTCGACGCCACCGGCGGAAACCGATTGCTGCTGCGAAAACTGCAAGTAAAAGACGCAACCGAAACATTGCTAACCCATTCGTCGGCGACATTTTCGCACTTCGACAACGTTCGATCGCTTAGTGAATGGCTCGATCAGCGAGGTGCAAAACAAAGCGACTATCCGTTTGTCGCCGAGGATTCTGCGGTGCACCATTTGTTTGCCGATGGATGGATGTGGAACCTGGGTTTTGAAAACGGGCGAACCAGTGTCGGGTTCGTGTTTGACGAGTCGCAGAACACGCACTCGCAACCGCGTGCTAGGCAACACGATTTAAACGCAGTGATTGCTGAGCGACCGGTACTTCGTGAATTGCTGGGCGATGCCCGACTGGCCTCGTTCCCCGGACGCGTACTCCAGACGGATCGGTTGCAACGATTGGCATCGGTCGCGGCGGGAAGCGATTGGGCGGCGTTACCGTTTACGGCCGGATTTATTGACCCGCTGCACAGCACCGGAATCGCTCATTCGATCAGTGGCGTCCAGCGGCTTTCACAAATTTTGCTGGCTGAATCGGGAGCATCACGCCACAGTTTGTTGCAGATGTACAGCGATGCCCTGCGAAGCGAGTTGCGGTTGATCGACAAATTGGTCTGGGGATGTTACGTCGGGCTGCGTGATTTCCGGTTGTTTACCGCGTGGAGCATGATTTACTTTGCCCTTGCCACCACGTTTGAACACGACTTTGATGCGTTCAGCGGCAAGGATCCCTCGATGGGATTCCTGGCGGCGGACCAGCCCCGTGTGACGCAGTGCGTGTCCAGCTTGACATCCAAACTAAGCTCGTTGATTCAACAGGATGCCTTGAAAACCGATCACGAGATCGATGCATTCATCGCAGAAATACGTCAATCAATCGCGCCGCTGAATCGCGTCGGGCTGTTTACGCCGCCGATTCCCAATATGTACCACCGAACGGCGGCGAAGTAGTACTGCCCTGCGAAGCGGACTCGCTATACTGAGACTCTTTCGATTGGTAGATCGATAACGTTTTTTTAACTGCTCGCTTCCCACTAGAGTCTGATCCGATGAGCTGCGTCTTGCTTTCTCGACCGATTATTGGTCACGCGTTACTTGCCATGACCTGTTGCTTGGCCATCCCGGTGACGGCGCAGGACGCCGACGAGGCGAAGGAAAGTGCAACAAAATCGACTGCGACCGCCGAACCCCAATACCCACTAAACGTGGTCGCCGACGAAGGTGATTTGTATGTGGTCGATCTTGATTTGCCTGGAGTTTGGAAGATTGGCGAAGGCGGACGCAGTCTGTTTGTGCGAGGATCGAATTTGCTGCGTCATCCGATGAACCGTCCTCGCTGCATCGCCATGCATCCGGAGACCGGCATTTTGGTAGGCGATTCAGCGACCCGCGAGGTCTATCACATCGCCGAACAAGACGCGGACCCCAAACCGCTATGTAACGCACGCGTTGGAATCGCAATGGCGTTGGCGGTTTCGCCGGATCAAAAAACGGTCTACGTCGGGGATGCCGAAAAGCGAGCGGTGTTGCGATTCCCGGTCACAGGCGGCGCCCCCGAGTTGGTCGTTCGCGTCAACGCACGCGGGCTAGCGTTTGACGCCGATGGAAAACTTTGGGCCGTCACGCCGGATGACGAAGCGATTTACCGAATTGACGTCGACGAAAAGAAAAGCGAAGCGATCGTTTCGGGGCGACCGTTCCAATACCCCAACGGACTTGTGTGGGCAGATGACCACGGCTTTGTGACCGATGGCTATGGCAAAACCGTGTGGAAGTTTACCGCCGACGGCAAGACCGAGTCATGGCACGTGGGGGATCCCCTTGTCGGCCCGGTTGGTTTATCGCTGGGTGAAAAATCGCTCTTTGTTGCCGACCCAAAACAGTTGCAAGTTTATGAGTTCGATCTCGAGAGCAAGCAAGTCAAACCACGGATGTAGAGCGAAGCGGCGATGAAGAAATTGAAAATCGGATTGGGTCTGCTCGTCGCCTTGGCATTGATCATTGCTGTGATCTTGGTCGTGCGGCGTTCGCAAGACGATGCTACGAATCTGCCGCTATCAAGCCAAGCCAGCGAACGACTGCAAAGGACGCGAAACGCGTTGGCAGCCACCGAAAACTTTGAGTCGACTGCGGCGGACGCAGATTGGACTGCATTGTACGAGGAATCGCCCAACGATCCGTCCATCGCTTTGAACCGGGCGTTGAATCGTGTGTTGCGAGTGGATGTATTGACCGAACAGGCCAACAACTCGCTATTGGATGCATCGGAAAAGCAAGCCGCTCGTCGCGAATTGCCGCAAGCGATCGACGCGGCACGGAATGCCATCGATGATTTTGCTGCTGCCGGAGACAATCCGGTAATCGCATTGTGGTTGAAAAGCCGCGTCGATCTACACGAAGCATCGCTGTTGCCAGCGACGATGACGCGAACGCTACGGAAGGAAATCTTTGACCGGATTGTCGCCGCAATCAAAGGTGACTTAGGAAAACGCCCCGAGTCGATCATTTTGGGCGGACCACTCACGCAGGTTTTGGATGAATTGGAAGACCCAATCGATGGTTTGCCCAAGGATGTCGGCATCAACGCAGCCAAGGCACTGGCGATCCTGTCAAACCAAAACGAAGACAACCTGTTCATAGCGCTGCGGGCCGCCAAGTTGAACCTTGCGATCGAATCGACCGATGCAGCCGACGCAGTCACGCGGACCCTGCGGCTGTCACGTTCTATCGAACCTTCACTGCGTCGCCAGACCGAACCGATCGGCTTGACGCCTGACGAGCTGGTGACCGCGATCCTTGATTCGATCCAATCCGCCAACTGGACCACTGCCGAAAACCAAATGCTGCTGTGGTTTAACGTACTCAACAGTACCGAACTGGTGAAAACCGATCGACGCCGTGCCGCTCCGCACCCACTGGATCGATTAAGTTTCGATTCGCTGCGACGCGTTGCCGCTGAAGTCGCCGCACAATCGCCTGCCACTGGCGACGCAGCACCGCTGCAGTTCAGCAGCAACGTGATTTTTGATGCCGCCGAAATCACCGCCGTAATGCCGGTCGATTTCGATTTGGATCTCGTTCCCGATGTTGCGGCAGCTTCGTCCACGGGAACGCTGACGCTGATCGCCAACGATGCGGGGAATTGGAAACCATTTGCGTCGCTCGAGCTGGGGATGCCGGTGACCGGATTGCTGGCGGCCGATTTGTTCATGGTCGACAGCAGCGATCCGAGCCGAATTCAAGTGAACCGGGGCAGCGGCGACAGCGAAACGGATAACCAAGTCGTCTCCGGAGCCCGGCACAACACGTTGGTGACCTTGATCGCGTTTGGCAACGACGGCGTCAAATTGATTGCCGTCGATGGCCGCAAGGACACCGCCGATGACGATCGCTTGAAGATTGTCGACAAAACAACAGGACTCGAAGAAGTCACCGCGATCACAGCGGCGATCGCAGGCGACTTGGAAGGCGACGGCGATTTGGATTTACTGATGGCGACCAAGCACAACGGCATCCGCGTCTTCGTCAACCGAGGCAATCGAACGTTTTTCGAAGCAGCCGCAACCGACACCGCCACCTCGTTGTCGAAAACCAACAACATCATTGCGATGGAGATGGTCGATTTAGACCGCGACCTTGATCTAGACGTGGTGACACTTGATGACGTCGGCCAAGTTGGCTTGGTCGAAAATTTGCTCCATCTGCAATTTCGCTATCGTGAAATAGCGGAAATTCCAAAGGTCACCGCCGCCCACTCCATCACCGTCGATGATTTGGACGGCAACGTTTCGTGGGATGTTATCGTTGGAGCCGCCGACACGACCACCGTCGCGTACTCGCAAACCGCCGCCGCAGGCATTTGGAGTGTTGACCATGTGACGACGACCAAGCAAACGGGCGATGCGATGCTGGTCGGCGACTTTAACAATGACATTTTATTGGATGTTTTGCAGTCAAACGAATCAGCGGCGTCGGCTTTTCGTCTGGGAACCGCCACCGATTCGTCTGTGCAATCGATGGACTCGTCGCTGGGCGGATCTTCGCTTCGGGCTGCCGACTTCAACTCTGACGGATTGTTGGATGTCGTTGGAATCCGCGACGGCAACGTCCTCGTTTCGCTCAATCAAACCGAATCCGACGGACATTATCTGGATGTCCGTTTTCGTGGCATTGATGACAACAACGCCAACAGCGGGCGGGTGAATCATTATGCGATCGGTTCGGTGGTCGAATTGCGATTTGGACCGCATTACCGAGCGGAAGTGATCCGGTCGCCTGTCACCCATTTTGGTCTCGGTTCGTTCGATGGATCCGCATCGCTTCGAGTCATTTTCCCCAACGGATTAACGCAAACGATTCGGGATCCCAAAATCGACGCATTGGTCGAAGAAGAGCAAACGCTAAAGGGGTCATGCCCCTATTTGTATGCTTGGGATGGCCAACAATATGTCTTTGTGACCGATTGTTTGTGGGCCGCGCCACTGGGATTGCAAGTCGCCGACGGCGTCGTGGCAAAGGATCGGCCATGGGAGTATTTGAAAGTTGATGGCGATCACGTCCGAGAACGAGACGGGAAGTACGAACTGCGAATCACCGAAGAACTTTGGGAAGTCGCCTACTTTGACCATGTGTCGTTGATGGCGGTCGACCATCCCGAGGCGATCGACATTTGGACCAATGAGAAAGTCGGGCCAGCTGAACTTGCCACCCCGACGATCTATGCATTCGACCAGCAAGATTTGTCAACGCTACAGCACGCGGTGGACACCCACGGTCGCGACGTCAGTGAAAAGCTTTCGCAGATCGACCGGAATTTTGTGCAGGGATTTGATCGACGATTACGTCAGGGGTTGTGCGAGCCTCATTGGATCGACGTCGATTTTGGTTCCGAATTTTTATCGCAGCCATCGGTAACAACGGATTCGGCAGCAGGCGAATCAGCGTCGAACGAATCGATCTACTTGGTCTTGACCGGCTGGATCCTACCGACCGACACGTCGCTGAATATTCAGATCGACCAGAACCCGGAACTGCAACCGATCGAGTTTCCTTCGTTGTGGGTTCCCGACGCGGGGGAAAAGGATGGATGGCGGAAAGCGATTCCGTTTATCGGTTTCCCCGGCGGCAAGACCAAGACCATTGTCGTGGACGTGACCGACGCGATCAATCGCGACGATCCACGAATGCGGATTCGCACGTCGGCACAGATTTACTGGGATGCGGCTCAGTTGGCCATCGCCTCCGAACCGGCGACGTACCAGACGCACTCGCTTTCGCTGGTCGATGCCAAACTCGATTATCGCGGTTTTTCGAGGCGAATCAAAAAATCGCCACAGACGCCGGAATGGTACGACTACCAACAAAGCAGCGAGTCGCCTCGCTGGCCACCGCTGCGTGGACGCTTTACCCGCTACGGCGACTGCGCTGAATTGTTGGCGGCTTGGGACGACGCGATGGTGGTGATGGGCAGCGGCGATGAGATCGCATTGCAGTTCACGGCTCCTGTCGATTCACCACCCCCGGGCTGGAAACGGGACTTTATCCTGCACTGCGTTGGTTGGGACAAAGACGCCGACCTGAACACGCTGAGTGGGCAAAGTGCAGAGCCTTTGCCGTTTAAGCAGATGACCACCTACCCCCCCACTCGGCAGCAATCCGAGCAAATTCAGAAGGCGGATCGTTTGAATGCCCCGCATCTAAACCGGGTGCATGATTTTCGAGCATTTTGGAGCCGTCCGTAGCCAAAAACGGCTGCGACAAGCCATCGATTCTGACTTCCCTAAAGGCTAGTTCAGCGACATTAAGAGGCACACAACACGTTTCTGAGCGGAGCGACCACTACGGCAACGGAAGATTCTTTGCTATTCTTTGCGGCAATTTGCATGCGTTTGGTTTAGCAGCGTCCGGAGCAGCCGTCTTTTCCTCAGGATTCGCCGCCACCGGATCGTTCGCTGCCCCCGCGTGTCGGATTTCGAACCAACTTCCATCCCCCAACAATTCGGGAAAACTCCGTGCCTCGTCGAGACGATATCAAGAAAATCCTGCTTATTGGTAGTGGTCCGATCGTAATTGGGCAGGCTTGTGAATTTGATTATTCCGGTACACAAGCATGTAAGGCTTTGCGCGAAGAAGGCTACGAGGTCGTCTTGGTCAACAGCAACCCGGCGACGATCATGACCGATCCCGCGACGGCAGACGCGACCTATATCGAACCGTTGACCTGGCAGATGGTTGAAAAAATCATCGCCAAAGAACGTCCCGACGTCTTGCTGCCCACGCTCGGCGGACAAACCGGGCTGAACGTCGCGATGGATCTCGAAGCCAACGGCGTGCTCGAGAAATACGGTGTCGAGATGATCGGCGCCAACGCCAAGGTGATCGCCAAGGCCGAAGAGCGAGACCAATTCAAAGAGGCGATGGAAAAGATCGGTTTGGACGTCTGCAAAGGCCACACCGTCAATACGCTACAACAAGCTCGCGAAGCATTGGCGGACGTCGGTTTGCCAGCCGTGGTACGACCTAGCTTTACGATGGGCGGTTCGGGATCGGCGATTGCGTACAACCGTGACGAATTTGATTCGCTGGTCCAAAATGGACTCGATCAATCTCCGGTCACCGAAGTGTTGATCGAAGAATCGATCATCGGTTGGAAAGAATACGAGATGGAAGTCGTCCGTGACCGCGACGACAATTGCATCATCATCTGTAGCATCGAAAACTTTGATGCCATGGGGGTTCACACCGGCGACTCGATCACCGTCGCTCCGGCGCAAACCTTGACCGACAAAGAATACCAACGCATGCGTGATGCTTCGTTGGCAGTCATTCGCGAAATCGGCGTCGAAACGGGCGGTAGCAACATCCAATTTGCGATCGAGCCGAAAACGGGCCGCATGATCGTGATCGAGATGAATCCGCGTGTCAGCCGATCGAGTGCATTGGCTAGTAAGGCTACGGGCTATCCGATCGCAAAGATTGCCGCCAAATTGGCGGTCGGCTATCTGTTGTGGGAACTTCCCAACGACATCACCAAGAAAACCAAAGCGTGCTTTGAACCGACGATCGACTACGTCGTCACCAAGATGCCACGCTTTGCCTTTGAAAAATTCCCCGAAGCCGATGCGACGTTGACGACGCAAATGAAGAGCGTCGGCGAGACGATGGCCATCGGCCGTACGTTCAAAGAATCGCTGCAAAAAGCGATGCGTGGCTTGGAAGTCGGCGCCTTTGGTTTGGGCTGCGACAACAAAGACACCTGGGGTACCGAGAACCAGTCCGACAAAGACGAGATTGTCGCCAAGTTGAGCACGCCTGGTGCCGAACGCATTTTCTACATGCGGTACGCCATCAAGGCGGGCATGTCGTTGGAAGAAATCTATTCGTTGACTCACATCGACCCGTGGTTCTTGGACCACATGTTCCAAATTGTCGAAGAGGAAGATCGAATCCGTGCCATCGGATCGATCGACACGATGACGCGGGATGATTTTTGGCAAGCGAAGCGATTCGGTTTCTCGGATCGTCAAATCGCCAAAATGACTTCCACGACGGAATTGAAAGTGCGAGCCAAACGGTTGAGCCACGGGGTGAAACCGGTGTTCAAGAGCGTGGATACCTGTGCCGCTGAATTCGAAGCGTACACGCCCTATTACTACAGCGCGTACGAGCACGAGGACGAGCTTCCGCCGCCGGTCGAAGGCAAACGGCGAGTGATCATCCTAGGTGGTGGTCCGAACCGAATCGGCCAGGGAATCGAGTTCGATTACTGTTGCTGTCACGCCAGTTTCGCGTTGCGTGAAATCGGTATCGAAAGCGTGATGGTGAACAGCAACCCTGAAACCGTCAGCACCGACTACGACACATCGGACGTGCTGTTCTTTGAACCGTTGACGATCGAAGACGTGCTAAACATCTGTGACGAGATCAAGCCCGATGGGGTGATCGCCCAGTTCGGCGGCCAAACGCCGTTGAATCTCGCTCGTGGATTGAAAGAAGCCGGTGTGCCGATTATCGGAACCAGTGTCGAGACAATCGAAGCAGCCGAAGACCGAGAGCTGTTCCAAAATCTGATCGAAGAATTGGGGCTGCGTCAGCCTCCGAGCGGCATCGCTCGCAATATGGACGAAGCTCGCCGCGAAGCCAAAAAGATCGGCTTCCCCGCGTTGGTACGTCCTAGCTTCGTACTGGGCGGACGCGCGATGGAAATCTGCTACGACCAATCGCAGTTCGAACGTTACGTTGCCGAAGCATTTATTGTCGCCGATGGGCAACCTGTATTGATTGACCGCTTCCTCGAAGACGCCACCGAAGTGGACGTCGACGCGGTCGCCGATGGCACCGATTGTGTGATCATGGGAATCATGGAACACATCGAAGAGGCCGGCGTTCACTCGGGTGACTCGGCTTGTGCGATTCCTCCGTTCAGCTTGACTCAGCCGATCTTGGCGGAAATCCGCGAGACCACCAAGCGATTGGCGATGCGATTGAAAGTCGTCGGTTTGATGAACATTCAATACGCAATCAAGATGGAAGACGGCACTCCGACGCTGTACATCCTCGAAGTCAATCCGCGTGCTAGCCGTACGGTACCGTTTGTCGCCAAGGCGACCGGCGTTCCGGTGGCCAACATTGCAACCAAGGTGATGGCCGGTGTATCGCTGAAAGAACAGGGAGTCACCGAAGAACCCATTCCACGTCACGTTTCGATCAAAGAAAGCGTGTTCCCGTTCCGCAAGTTCAGCGGCGTCGACATCGTGCTCGGCCCGGAAATGCGAAGCACAGGCGAAGTGATGGGGATCAGCGAGAAGTTTTCGCTGGCGTTTGCGAAGAGCCAAATTGCCGCCGGATCGGTGCTTCCCGAGTCGGGCAAGATTTTCTTAAGCCTCGCCCCACGCCACAAGGACTCGGTCGTGACGCTCGGAAAAAGCTTGTCAGAGCTTGGATTCGAGTTGCTAGCGACCAGTGGCACCGCGGCCAAGCTAGAAGAAGTCGGCGTCAAGGTGACTCGCGTCAAGAAGATCGCCGAAGGGCATCCCAACTTGATCGATCACTTGAAAAATGGCGACGTGCAGTTGATCATTAACACTCCGAGCGGCAAAGGAGCCCGGACGGACGAAGGCAAGATTCGCGCTGCGGCGGTCCAATCCGGTGTGCCATGCATTACCACGGTGGACGCTGCCGATGCCGCGATTCGAGCGATGACGGCGATGCGTGAAGGTTCGATGGAAGTCGAATCGCTGCAAACCCGTTACGCCCGTTCGCTGTAACCTAATCGAGGCCCCTTTTTTGCCACGCGTAGCGGTCTCGCTCGATGGAATTTACCCATCGACGCGAGATCGGTTCCACAATGAGTGATCCATGAGTGACGAGTCAGCCAATCCAAACGCCTCTAGTGAGTCGGCCCGATTGTACGATCCGGGCGAACTTCGATTACTGGTGGTCGACAACGAAGCCGCGCATGCTCGGGCGATGACGGAAAGCCTGGAAAAAGTCGGTTACAAGTGCGAAGTCGCCACCAGTGGCCCCGAAGCAGCAAAGCTTGTCCAGCGAGAGACCTACGACATCATCATCACCGACATGGTGATGAACGATGTCGACGGGATGGAGATACTGAAGCTCGCGCGCAAACAGTTGCCTGATTGCGAAGTCGTGATGGTGACCGGTCACGCCACCGTTCCGATCGCGGTCGAAGCGATGCAGAAAGGGGCGTTCAACTTCCTCGAAAAACCGATCACGCCCGCAAGACTACGCGCGATCGTGGAAAAAGCGGCCGATGCGGTCGCGTTGCGTCGACAAAACACCGAGTTGATGCAGCGGTTGGACGAACGCTATGGTTTCGAAGGGATCGTCTACACCAGCGACAAGATGAAAGGCGTGATCGATCGCTTGCGACGGATCGCTGCCACCGACGCAACCGTACTGATCACGGGCGAAAGCGGAACGGGCAAAGAGATGATTGCTCAGGCGATCCATCAAAACAGCCCACGCCGCAACAAACGCATCGTCGCACTGAACACCCGCGCGGTGTCCGAGAACCTGGTCGAAAGCGAACTGTTTGGCCATGTCAAAGGCTCGTTCACCGACGCGGTTGCCGATCGCGTCGGAGCGTTTCAGTACGCCAATGGCGGGACCTTATTTTTGGACGAAGTCGGCGACATGCCGATGAGCACGCAAATCAAATTGCTGCGGGTGCTCGAAGAAAGCCAAATCACTCGCGTGGGCGACAACAAATCGATCAAGGTCAATGTCCGCTTGATCTCGGCGACCAATCGGCCGCTCGAAGACATGATCGAAACGGGCGTGTTCCGAAACGATCTGTATTTTCGTTTGAAAGTCGTCACGGTGGAGTTGCCCGCACTGCGTGAACGCCGCGACGACGTGATCCCGTTGATGGATCATTTTCGCAAGATGTTTCTGCGTCGACACGAAAAACCAACCGCCCACTTCACCCCCGCGGTCACCAAACGGTTCTTTGCCTACGATTGGCCAGGCAACATTCGCCAGCTTCGTAACTTTGTCGAAACCATGGTGGTGCTCGACACCGACGGCTCACTCGACATCGACGACCTGCCACCGGAATTGGCCGACGAGGCCCCCGAGAGCAGCGAACCGGTTGCATTGGTGGGCGGCGGCGAATCCAGTTTGATCGGTCAACCGCTCAGCACGGTCGAGCGCTGGGCGATCGAAGAGACGCTGAAATTGACCGGCGGAAATCGCGAGGAAGCAGCCAAAATCTTGAAGATTGGGGCGAGAACGCTGTATCGCCGATTGGACCAATACAAGAACGAAGAAGAAGGCGGCGAGGAAGAACAAGCCGAGTAGCAGTAACCGGCATTGCGAAACTCAGCGCTGCGAAACTCGCCAAAAGTTTCGTTTGGGATGCGGAACGCACGAAAGTCTTGACGGCTTGTTGATTTAGTGAAGGTTCCTGCGGCAAGGGGTGTAGGATGAACTTCCTAGTCCGTCAATGGTGGATTCGACGGACTAGGAAGCCCATCGTACGACTAAAACAACAAGCCGCCCGCGACTTCCGCTACGGGGGCGATGGAATATAGGCGGCGTGCTTATTCGGCTTCCTTGCGATGGTAATCATCGGGAACATAGCGTCCAGGACCATCGGTGCCGTAATGACGTTTGAGTGCGGCGTCGAACTCAGTCCGTTCTCGCACTCTCGCCAAATCTTGACGCACCGCTTCGTGATTGGGATGGCTTTGCGAATACTTGATGCAGTGCTTTCGCATCAGTATCAATGCTCGCTCGGGCGTGTACGTTCGCTCGCAAAGTTCAACATGTTCTTGAATCACACGTGCTTGTTCGTGAAGCGTCGGTGGTGGCGGCAACGGATCACCGCTGGCGAGTGCCCGGGCCTGCGAAAAGATCCACGGATTGCCGATCGCGCCTCGTGCGACCGTAACCCCATCGATCCCCGTTTGTTCGAGCATTCGTAAACAATCGGCTGCGGAAAACAGATCGCCGCTGCCAAGGATCTTCAACCGGTCACCGACGTACTGTTTCACGTCGCTGAGGAATTCCCAGCGACTCGGGCCGATGTAGCGCTGCTTGACCGTGCGTCCATGAACCGTCGCCGCGGCAAGCCCGGCATCCATGGCGCCATCGAGAATCTCGAAAAACGCATCACGTGATTCTGCGGTGTCGTCCATGCCGCGTCGCATTTTCACCGTGACCGGAATGTGATCGGGAACGATATCGCGAGTTCGCCGGAGGATCTCGATCGCCACCGCGGGCTGCGACAAATGGAAACCGCCTCGGCAACGGCCCAGCACCTTTTTGACGGGACAGCCGAAGTTGACATCGATGATATTGAACCCCGCTTCGACCAATTTCATCGCGCCGGCAGAGAACTGCTCTGGTTCGGCTCCCATCAATTGGCCTCCGACCGGCGGTTCATCCGGATCGATTTCGAGAAAGTGCTTGGTTTTCTGGCGTTTACTCAGTGCGACCAAAAACTGATCCAGCATCACCTCGCAAACGGTATAGCTGGCCCCGTGCCGGCGTGCGATCACCCGCATCGGCAAATCGCTGTAGCCCGATAGCGCCGCCTGAACGACCGGAAATCCGATCGAGACGTTGCCAATCGTGAGCGGTCGTGTTTGAAATGTGGTAGTCATATTATCGATGATTTCTGGACGTTGCCCCGTTCATGCCCGATTCGGTGGTGGCACATACTCAAAAAAGAGGCGTCATGTTAAATTCAGCATTCAAATTCTGTGCCTTCTTGTTGGCCATTCTTGTCCCTTCCTTCACGATAGCTAAAGCTCCGCCGACCATGAAAATTGAAACAAGCCGATTCGGAACGACGCCTGATGGTGACGAAGTCACACGTTTTACGTTGACCAATTCGCACGGCAATTCGGTTTCGGTGATGAATTGGGGAGCCACGCTGTTGGACGTCAAAGTCCCGGATTCACAGGGCAATGTTGAAAACGTCAACTGGGCATTTTCAGAGCTCGAGCCCTATTTGTCGGGGCATCCCTATTTTGGCAGCACCGTGGGCCGTTTCTGCAACCGCATCGGAAACGGAAAGTTTACGATCGACGGCCAAGATTACCAAGTCACCTTGAACCACGGAAAACACACCCTTCACGGTGGCAAAAAGAACTTTACCTACCAATTTTGGCAAGGTGAGAGCTACCAGGACGACAAGGCCGTCGGCGTTCGCTTTCATTTGACCAGCCCCGACGGGCAAGAAGGCTTTCCCGGCACCGTCAACGCCACCGTCGATTACAGCTGGAACGACCAAAACGAATTGCGGATCGCATTTTCAGCGACCACGGACGCCCCCACCCACATCAATTTAACCAACCACAGCTATTGGAACCTTGGCGGCACCGGCAGCGGCACGGCGTTGGATCACATCGTCACGATCGAAGCGGACGAAGTGTTGGATGTCGACGACGATTTGATCCCAACCGGAAAAATCAACAGCCTCGATGGCAGCGTGCTCGATTTCCGCACCCCCACTGCGATTGGCGACCGCGTCGAAAAGCTTCCTGCAACCAAAGGCTATGACCATTGCTACGTCGTTCGCGGCGACGCAGGAACGCTTCGAAAAGCAGCCAAAGTGGTTGATCCAAAATCGGGACGCGTACTGGAAATCGAAACCACTCAGCCGGGAATGCAGTTGTACAGTGCCAACCATCTACCGGGCAACGAACATTCCGCGGGTGCGGGTGGTCACGATGCATTTTGCTTAGAGACCCAGCATTACCCTGACGCACCGAACCATGAATCGTTCCCCAGCACGCTGCTGCGGCCCGGACAAACCTTCAGCGAAGTGACCGTGCATCGGTTCAGCACGCAGGATTAAGCCGCTGTGGTGTTTGAGACGTCTCGCCAATCACTACCACTGGCTCCTACCTGCCGAGTGAGAAATGACGAGGCGAGAGCCGAACGCTGTAATGCATTTTGAGGTGACAAATGCAGTTTTTGTGTTTTGTAGCTACGCTCGCCAGAGCGTGGATGGTTACCGCGCAGATATGAATCACCACACTTCTGGCGAAGGTAGCTACGGGAAAGTAGCAGCGAGCTTGTTTAGCTCTTGCCCAATTCGCCGCGGGCGTGGCGTGCGAGCGTTTCTTGGTACTTCTTTTTGCCCTCTTCGACGCTCTTGCGAATCGCCTTGGTGCTCTCTTCGCTTTCGCGTCGTAACTCGGCAATCATCTCCAACGATTCGACTTGGAATCCGCTGATCGCATCCACCAATTTCTGAACCGATTCCGGATCGATCGTGCTGCCGTAACCAGCCTTCAGTGCGGCCCGTTCAAGTTCGCGGCCGAGCGTGGCAACGTCCTCGAGCCCCTTGTTCACTCCGGCCTTCATCGCCTCGGTCGCCTGTGTGACTTCGTGCAACCCATGTTGGCTGGTGTAGACCGTGCCAAGGATGGTGAAGACGTGTTCGTTGGTGGTAAAGAACGTGACCGAGCGGCGATAAACGCGTTCTTTCACGTCGTGCGTTTGCTTTAGCTTGGTGATCAACGTTTCACCGACGTCATAGCCGATCTCTAAATTTTCGGCGATGTCTTTGAGCAGTTGGTACGTTTCGTCCTCTTTCTCGTAGCGGTGACGTGATTCATCGCGAGCGAGCTCGGCTTTGCTTTTGCCCCCTTCGTCGTCACCGGCGTAGTTGTCTAGTGCCTCTTGCGTTTTCGCCAAATCGGCCTTTGCCGCCTCGAGAATCGGAACCTGCATATCCAACAATTCGCGAGCCAGGATTTCGGCTTCCTTCAGTGCGAAACGGAAATCGATATAGGCATCCATGATCAGCTCTTCGGTCTTCAGAGCTTCTTTGGTGTCTTTGGCCACGTCTCCATAGATCTCGACGATCTTTTCAAAGCGATCGCTCGGGGTCCCACGGCGAAGCTTCATCCACCAGTTGGAAACTTTTTCGGTGCCACTGATTTTGCCATCATCAAGCTGTCCGATCAGCCGCTTGCTGTCCTCGCGGACCGAGTCGAACATTTGCGTGATCTCCATGTAGCGGTTGCCGATTTGAATGCTTTCGACATTGTCGCGTACCAGCGAGTTGAACGCGCTCATGTGTTTGATCACCTCGGCGATTGCAATCACTTTGCCTTCGTCCAAGTGACGAACATTTTCGAGCAGCGAAATCAACTCTTGAGGTGCTTCGTTTGCACTAGCGCCACCAAATTTCTGCAACACGTTAAGCGCGCGATCGAGGTACTCACGCATCGATTTGGAATCACGTTCCCTCGCCACTTCGGCGGCCGAGCGAGTCTCACTCTTTTGGGGTTCGGGTGCGGACGCTTGTGCTTGGTCGGACATGCCGTAATTCTCCACGATTGATTGGCAATAAAATTGCCGGAGTGATCAGTCATTGCACTCATTAGATTAGGGGCAACCAGCTCAGATGGCAATCATACACGGGGGTGCCGGAGCGACTTGGAATGCCGCGCCCTGGCCGGCTATTTTTTCAGCCTAGCGCGAATTCCGTTGGAATCCCGCAGTCGCATCATGTGAAGGCATTCCACGGGTACGTTTCAGCGGAAACTAAATGTTTTTACCGGTCACTCGCAGCTAACACACTCGGAAAAAAGGCACGATTGCATAGAATAACCAAGCGACATGCCTCGTTTGTTTTCGCGCCCACCCGTTTACTCGTTTGCCAGATCCCACGTGTAATGCCCAACGCCAACGCACAGCAACAGGCTCCACGCCGAGCACGTCCGCATTCGATGTCAGCGATCGAATTGCCCGGCCAAAACTTGACGCTCGAAGAAACATTGCGAGTGATGGACGTCGCTCGCGAGATGCGGGACCAGCGTCAAACCGCCGAAGAAATGTTTCGCCACGACGACGTGCGGACAAACCTTCGCAAAAAATTAACGCGTGCCGCTCAGTTGTCAGGCGACAACGTCACCGAAGCCGAAATCGATGCGGCAATCGATCAGTACTTGTCGACGCTGCACACCTACGAAGATCCAGAGCCGGGACTAAAAAGCTTTCTTGCTCATTGTTGGGTGTGGCGAGATCGCATTCTCTATGGTGCGGGCACGCTTGCCGCCGCGAGCGGTTTACTGTGGTATTTGTTTGCTTGAAATGGTCGATTAGTTCGCGTTCGTGTCGGTTGGATCTGCTTCGCTACAAGGTTTCACTGCAATGCCTATTTCCGGTCCCGTGGTTCATCGTCAATTGATTGAAGCTTATGCCAACGCGCAAACGCGGCTTGAACAAGAACGGCAACGGATCTCGTCTTCCAAAGGGGAACGCGAAAACCTCGAAGATCATCGTGGCGATGCATTGGTCGAATTGGCCGAGCATTATTTGCCGGAACTGAGCGTCGAAGCGATCCGTGAAACGTGGAGCGAGGTTCGTTCGAGTGTCGCCGACGTTTTGATGCGGAAAGAAGATCATCGCCGCCGCGTGCGTGAGTCGCTCGCCGACGCCAATCGCAAACGCGAGCAGCTCGAGGCCGAGTTGATGGCAATCAACATCGAATTGGATGCCGCGAGGGAGGCCGAACAAGAAATTGCTGACCAAGTCGAACAACGGCTGCGAGAATCGGACGAATTTGTGCGGCTTTCGGATCGCGCCGCCGTGGCCGAAGCGGCACTTGAACGCGCGGAAGCGAATTTGCAAGAGATCGATCAGGACGCCGCTCGTAAATTGCCCGCTTATGACGACAGTGCATTGTTCCGCTATTTATACGATGAGCGTTTTGGCACCGAGCAATACACCAAACGCGGATTCGCACGACGGGCGGACCGTTGGTTGGCCAAGTTCATCAATTACCAACAGGCGAGAAAGAGCTACGAGTTTCTAAAACAGACACCCGAGAAAATGCGTGAGATCATTGCGTCGGACCGCCAAGCGTTTGACACCGTGATGAATGAACTCGAGCGGCATCGGGACGATGTCGCCAGGAAGCTGGGGTTAGAAGCCAAAATTTCAGCACGCCAACATCTCGAAGCGAAGCGGGAAGCTCAATTGCAGGTTCTTAACGAAGTGACCGAAAGCACTCATGGAATCGAACGTGAATTAACCGAGCTTGATGACAGTCGAGGGCCGTACTATCGCGAAGCCATTTCTATTTTCCGAGGCATGCTGGAAAAGACCGACAGCCGTGAACTGCGTGAACGAGCCAAGGAAACTCCCGAGTTGACCGACGACCAAATCGTGGCCCGATTGGTGGGAGTCGAACTGGAGATCGACGAGTTAGAAAAAACGGTGGAGTCGCGGCGAGACAGCTTGGTCCACATGCAAGCGATGATGGATGCGTTGGGGCAAGTCATTCAGCGGTTTCGCGCGTTGCAATTCGATTCGTCTCGGTCGCAATTCGTCGGCACGCTCGACGTGCTAGACGACCTGTACCGGGCCCGTGACGTCAGTGATGTGAATGGTTTGTGGGAACGCATCCGGTCGGCTCAACGCTGGGGGCCCACCGCAGCCGAAAAGATCACCCAAGCGGCAACACATCCGATGACGCAGGTGTTGATTAACGCAATGGCGCATGCCGCAGGCGGTGCGATGCAGGCGCATGCACGCCGCGCCGGACAACGTCGCGGCCGAAACCGAAACCGCATGATGTGGGATAGCGATGACTCATCAAGTGGTGACCATCGCCGCCGACGCTAGAACTGCACTTCTGACAATGTAGAAAAGGCTTTCCAGCGAGCCGGGGATGCTATGACCGGCTTGACGGCTTTCCCACTCGTTTTGCCGACGCCGGGGCGACGTCTCGCGACATTGCTTCAGTCAAGATCCAACAAGCCTTGGCAAACCAAGTGCGCATGGGTGACGTGCTTGCTTTGAATATGTGGCGAGATCACTGCGGCGTCGCCACCACAGAGGATTACGACGGGTGGCTTCTCTGCGGCGGTATGCCCGTCGACAGCGGACTGCTCGCAATAGAAGGCGATCAATCGGTCGATCGACGCCGTTACACTCGTCAACACCCCGAGCCGGATCGCGGCCACGGTGTTGCGTCCTGGAATCGAGACGACGTCTGGATTCTGCCAATCGATCATCGGCAGTGCCGCGGTGCCCATGGTCAATGCGTTGGTCTGCAGGGTCAATCCCGGCAAGATTGCTCCGCCGGCAAACGCCCCCTCGGTGTTCACCCAATCGACGGTCACGGCGCTGCCTGCGTCGATCACGATCAACGGAGCCGCGTAGCGATTGTGTGCGGCAAAGGCGCTGAGCAATCGATCGATTCCCAATTGGGCGGGCGAATCGACGTCAATCGCCATCGGCACATCGCGATACGAAATCAGACGCCGCGTCGATTGCGGAAATGACTGCTCGACTTGTTTCCACAGCGGATCCGACGCACGCTGATTGACGCTGGCGATTCGCCACTGCCATGCGTCGCTGTCATCACGTGTTTGTTCGCGTACCCAATCGACAACCGAGTCGCACCATCGCGACCGATCCAAGGCAAAGGACTGATGAATCCAATCCGAGTTTGCTTCGTCCGCAGTCACTGCTGACGAAGGCATGCTATTGCTACGGAGCGACAACTTCACTGCCGTGTTGCCCACATCGACCGCGATCACGCCGGCCGGCCGCTTCACGTCGCATCCTCCGACTTTGACTTGGCTTTTTCCTGCGATGCTTCGAGGTCAAAGTCGGTCGCTTGATTGTCATCGGACATCAAAGCCGTCGGACCAGCCAAATGAGGTGGCAAGCGCCGGTGGGGCTTGTCGGGCTGATCCGCGGACGAATCGCTAACGGGCGCGTTCTTTTTTGCCTTGGCGGCCAATGCGGCTTCACGGCGTTTTTGCACCCGATCCATGATCTCGTTTTTCAGTTCCTCGAGCCCCTCGCCGTTGAGGGCACTGATCATGTGGACATGCTTGCCCGTCACTTCGGCAAGCGATTGGCGCAGTTCTTCGGCGCCTTCCATTTCCGATTTGCTAACCACGACGATTTCTTCGCGTTCCCCTAGCGACGCATCGTACTGCGCCAATTCGGCGCGGATCGCTTGATAGTTGTGTAGCGGTTCGGTGCCATCGGTGGGTGAGGGTTCGACAAGATGGACTAACAATCCCGCTCGTTCAACGTGACGCAGAAATTCGTGGCCGAGTCCGATGCCTTCGCTGGCCCCTTCGATCAATCCCGGAATGTCCGCCAACACAAACGATCTTTCAATTCCGATCTCGACGATGCCAAGGTTCGGGTGTTTGGTGGTGAATGGATAATCGGCAATCTCGGGACGAGCACTGGTGATGCGGCTCAGCAGCGTGCTTTTGCCGGCATTCGGCATCCCGACCAAGCCGACGTCCGCGATCGATTTGAGTTCGAGAATCACATCACGAGACTCGCCCAACTCGCCCATCGTTTTTTCATAAGGAGCGCGGTTGGTGCTGGATTTGAAGGACGCATTGCCGCGGCCGCCTTTGCCGCCGCGGGCAACAACGAAGCGATCGCCTGGCTCGGCCAAGTCCTTGATGACAAATCCGTTTTCGGCATCGATCACCGTGGTTCCCGGAGGCACAAACAGCGTTTGATCTTGGCCTCGACGGCCATTTCGCATCGAGCCTTGTCCAGGTTGCCCCTTGGTCGCTCGATACATCCGCCGGTTGGCGAACGCGGCGAGCGAGTTCACACCGTCACGGGCTTCTAGAATCAAACTAGCTCCATCCCCCCCGTCGCCACCGTCAGGGCCACCGCGTGGAACGAATTTCTCACGGCGGAAACTCATACAGCCATCACCACCTTTGCCGGCGTGAAGCTCGATTCGAACGCGATCAACGAACATGTTGGGGATTCTTACAGAACAGAAAACGGCTGACCCCAGTGAAATGAGGGCCAGCCGCGGTTGGATGGTGGCAACGCGCCGCGTTCGGATGCCAAGCGTGCTTCGGGTTTCTGCCGAGAAAGTTGACGGACTTTCGCAGCGGGTGAAAACTCGCTTTTACTCGATCATGCAGCTAAAACGCATCCTATCTGAAAATCCAGCGATAGTCGAGTCGCTCGTCCAGCCCGTAGTGCTCTAACACGTACTTCTGTTCCTTCGCTTTCTCGTAAGCTGGCACGCCAAACCGAATCGTGTCGAGGTTTTGAGCGATGGCGTCGCCGGGGCGATAAAAGTTCAGCTGCAGGGCCTTCTTGCGATACGGCGCATCGGCCCCCTCGCCATCCTGCTGAAACGCGTTGGTCAAACCGAAAACGTCGACGGAAAAGAAGTCCAACTTCGGATCGACATCCTCCCACGTCGCGACACCCCAGACGCCTGGCGCCGCAGGGTCGCTGGTTCGCGGAACGTTGACGCGTGAAATCTCGACGGTGTTGTACAGCGGAGCGGTGATTTGTTCGCGAATCGCAATCTTCTCTTTCGCGGTCGGCAAAATTCGATCGAGGTAACGCTTTCCGGTGATCCGATTGTTCAGCACCAACATCGGAAACACGCGGCGTGATTCATAGCTGACCGATTCAATCCGCTCATACACGTCCTTGCCGCCAATTTCGTCCGCGGCGGGACGCAGATCGCCACCGAGATAGCGAACGCGGAAAACCATGTACCACACCAATTTCCGCTGCAATCGCCCATCGGCACGCGGTACGTCGATCAAAATTTGGCGAAGCGGTTTGAAGGCAAATTCAAAACAATAGATCTCTCGCCGCAAGAACACCTGCTGAGCCATCTCGGCCAACATTCGGCTGCGTGGATCAAAATGAGGTGTCCCTTCGGGATGCGAATCGCCGCCCCACAGAATTTCTGGATGCCCGTCGAGCAAGGTCTGTAGCGTCAGCGGTCCGTCGAACGTTTCCACGGGATCCGGAGCAGGCGGGATCACCGTCACCACGCCCGGAGCGAACTTGGTCTGCTCAGTCGACGAGGGATCTTTCACAGCATCCGCTGCTTCCTTGGCCGCCTCTTGCGCGAACGTATTGCTGAAAAAGGCGAGACAAAGCCCTGAGGATAAAATGGCTCGACGAGAAAACATATTCATACCATCGGTGTGGTGAGGAATCATTACGGCTATAAGATTTTGAATCTGGCAATGGGGACGACGATTACCGCACGTCGCTTGCCGAGGAAACCGGTTGGTCGCCATCGCGACGGGTTTGGATCTTCGCGCTGGTGGCGATCTCAACATGACCTTCAGCGGCGACGTTGGGATCACGGAACCGCAACGTCTCGCTCAATTGTACATGCGAGCCGCCAAAAGCGTCGACGGAATCACCTTCCATCGTAAACGTGGCAAGGACACGACGGCCCGAATCATCGGAAAAATGCTGGATAATCCAGCGGATTGGAACCTCTTGAACCGCGCCGCGAGCAATCACGGTCAACACCGAAAGCCCCTCGTCGCTGACCGTTTCATTGGCCAATTCCAATTGGACCAACTGCTCGCCCAACGTCTTTTTAACGTCTTCCTGCAGCGCCGCGATCGTCCACTGTTTGCCTTCGGCAAGCTTGGAAAGACGCCGGAAATCGCACTGCGCGATGCTGCGATCGTTCTCGATCATTCGCATCATCGCCACCCCGCGGGAATCGGTCATCATCCGCCAACGTCGATCCATTCGAGTGGAAATTCCCACTTGGTCGCTCTGCAATTCCACCAACAAATGGGTGGGATCGACCGCTGCGGTGACATCCGTTGGCAGCGGCTCTGCAGACATTTTGATCGGTTTTGCAAGTGGCTGCCGAACCATCTTGATCGTCGCAGCCACGTCAAATCCAGGAACCGCAATCCCGATTTCGCGGGTCTCGTGAACCGCCATCGCAAACCAAGTGGTCACGCCCGCTTTACGATCGAACGTCATCTTGCCTACCACGCGGATTTTGGTCGGGACGCCTTCCACACTGCCGTCCACGTTGCCGCGAATTTGAATGCGAGCATCGCTTGCGGTAACCGAGACCACTTCGGCTTTGACTTCGCTCTGTTCGACCGATGACAGATTCAATAGATAACGCATCGGTTCGGAATCAATGACGTATTGGTCGCCAACCACCACTGCATCGCTAGGCAACATCCCGTCGACCGCGACGCTCGAAACCGGAACTCGCAACAAACCGAGTTCATCATTGGTCAGCGATTCGGTCGTCGAGTACAAAACCTCGGGCAACGTGTCTCGACGCAACATCATATGCGCCACCGCCGATCGCAATTTCGAGTGGCGTTTCAGACCGTTCAGCTCATTGATGCTTGCGGCTTCGTGATAGAAACGCTCGGTCGCCGTAACAAACGAACCGATCTCTGCGTCGCTGGGCAATCGGTAGCGTTCTTCGTAGTCAAACACCGCTTCGCTTTTCAGCGGTACCACCATCGCTTTTTTTCGCGACACCAACGAGTTGGCGGGAATGTTGACATTCCCTTCGACATCCAGCTCCATGCGAACGCGGAACAATTGCGAAGTAGCATCGACCGCAAGTGTCACGGGCTCGCTCACTTCGTTGGCGGTCTGGGCCGCCGCCGGTTCCTCTGCATGGGCCATAGCGACCGAGACCGAACTGGCTGATACCGCAGTGCCTGCGATCAAAACCGAGGCCATTCCTAAGAACTTTCGCCGACTTGCGGTGGTTTCGCGGGCCAGGGCGTTCGAAAGAATTTGGCGTGACATATCCAACCTATTTCAGTAATCAGAGTTAATACGAGCTTCGAAAACCATTGCGACCATGGCGAGTGGCGGTTGCGAAATCCGCGCTACGAAGCGTCCACCATGCCTCTGTTTGATCGACCATCCTGAGGGGGACAGCTAAGAAAAAACCGGCACAATCCACAGAAACGGCGCAATGCGGTGAACAAACCCTCGCTCGCCCCAGCCGCCAACGGGACAAGCACAATGGCAGCAATTCGCAATCTGCAATCCCTCTTCGCAGACAACAATCACCCCAATCGGCGCAGCAGGGTCGACAGCAGCGACACCCCCCTGTAGCATTAGCTGACCTGTCATGTGCAGCGAGGCAGTCTCGTAATGAGACGAGGTGACCACGGACGGGACGAAACTTGCAAACATTTAGAAATTTTTACAATCGAACTGGACTATTGGCGGGCAGAGCCCCAGAACGGGTATTCTGCTGGAGGGACGCTAAAGCGTTGCAGACGAACAAGTTTCGTAAATTTTTCGGAAGAATTTTGTCTGAATCGGCACACTTTGGCCCCAAATTTCCTATACATCTCCGTTGGTCAGTTAGCCGGTGGTTAGTTTTCAGTGCGAAGGCACCTCCAAGTCGGATTTCGCGTGAAATTGCTTAATCCTTAGAAAAAAGTGAACATCCACCGGATTTAATTGGTCAGAAATGGAAACGTAGTGTGCGTTTTTCGCGTACTATGAGTGAATGCCAATGGCAAGGAGTCGTTGGTGGTTTCGCAACGCGAAGTGGGATTGGAAACTTTCTTTCCAATCGCGTTTTTCGGAAGCGAAACAAACAGTATCTTGCCCTACGGATAGGGTGATACCCGGGCAACACCGGTACGAAGTCGAGCGATCCGCCGGGGTCGCAGGGAATTCAATCGACATCACGTACCATAGCACTGGGAAGGGAATGGCGATGCACGAAGAATATCGCGACGCAAAAATTCAGGAACTCCGTGATCAGCTGACTCGATTTGCCCCCAAGGCAAAAAAGGTCGAGCAAGCTGCTCTGGCAGAAAAGCTCTGCAGCGAGATCGAGCCCAATCGGCCGTACTCGTTCGATTACCTTTGTTTCCGCATCACGAATTATCGTCCCGAAAAGCCAAGTCGACACAACGTCGAGGCGGCGGATCTGAAGCACGATCTGCATTTGCTGATCGAAGACCTCAGCGATTCGGCCGACGTGGCGGTTAACGAGTTCAGTGAACCGGTTCACACCGTCGATGACCTGAGCCGTTTGTTCAGTGTTTCCACCAAGACCATCAGCCGTTGGCGTGATGCCGGTTTGGTCAGCCGCCGACTGCTTTTCGGCGGACGAAAACGCGTTGGATTCCTGCACAGCAGCGTCGAGGCGTTCATTGCCAATAACCGCGAAAAAATCCGTCGCGGCGAACGCTTTAGCCAGCTCAGTGATGACGAAAAGAGCGAGATGGTCGAACGCGCCCGCCAATTGGTCGAAGGCGGAGCGAGTCTGTCCGACGTCACCCGGCAATTGTCCGAGCAAATGAATCGCAGCCCGGAAACGATTCGTTACACGCTGAAGAATTTTGATGCCGATCACCAGTCGCTGGCGATCTTCCCCAACCATCGTGCGACGTTGACCGACGACGACAAACGCGCCATTTTCAAATTGGCGACGCAGGGCGCTTCGGTGTCCCAGTTGTGCAAGCGATTCAAACGCACGCGTTCAAGTATCCAGCGGATCTTGTTGGACATGCGGATGCAGCACGTGATGGAGTTGCCGTTGGACTACATGTACAACGAAGACTTTGACGCACCAGCACGAATTCTCGAAGCCCGCGAAGCCGAAATTTTGGCTCCGCTTCCTGAAGCCACCACGCCGCCACGCAAAGTGCGTGTGCCCAGCGGATTGCCAAGCTACTTGGCCGCGTTGTACGACGTGCCGCTACTGAATCGTGAACAAGAATACCACTTGTTCCGCAAAATGAACTACTTGAAGCACAAGGCGAGCCGATTGCGAGACAGTCTCGAAACGGCCGGTGCATCGCGTACGGCGATCATGGACCAAATTGATTCGCTGTACGAAGAAGCGGTCAAAGTGAAGAACAAGATCGTGCAAAGCAACCTGCGTTTGGTCGTTTCGATCGCCAAGCGTCACGTTGCCAGCAGCGATGACTTTTTCGCTTTGATCAGCGATGGCAATATGTCGCTGATTCGGGCGGTGGAAAAATTTGATTACTCACGTGGCAACAAATTTAGCACGTACGCTTCGTGGGCCATCATGAAGAACTTTGCTCGTACGATTCCAAGCGAGTTCAAACATCGCGATCGATTCCGCACGACGACCGAAGAATTGTTCCTGTCGCGTCAGGACGATCGACTTGATCCTTATGCCGAAGAAACCGTGCAGCGTTCACGACAACGTGAGCTGTCAAAAATCTTGGACCGCTTGGATGAACGCGAACAGAAAATCATCACCGCTCGCTTCGGCCTCGGCCGTGGCAACGAACCGCTCACGCTAAAGGAGGTTGGCGACGAGATGGGTGTGACGAAGGAACGTATTCGTCAACTCGAAGTCCGTGCGTTGATGAAATTGCGTGAAGCTGCCAACGAAGCGAAGATCGATGTCGAACTCGGCTCGTAATCGCATTCGGCTGTAACCCGCATTCGATTGAAGCCCAACGTTGAATCAACCTCCCGCTGCGACACCAGCATCGCAGCGGGAGGTTTTCGTTTCATCATGACGAATGTCGTCCTGGCAACCGCACCGCGAAACAGACTTCGCAGCGATTGCGAGCGAGTTGGCGAATTTGAACATCGGTCGCTCCCCAGGACTCGACCTTCCTTCGCCACGCTTCGATTCGCTCGGCAGCGTCATAGTCCCCCAGCTTTAACGTGATCAATAGACCGCGAAAATTGCTGTTGCGATTGGTGACGATATTGGCGACGGTCGCCAACGTTTGGTTTGGCGTGACACTGGAATCGACCAGCATCCATTTCGCGCCACGGAACTCGCGGCGAGGCAAATCATCAGCGCGGGCGACGATGTGGCGAAAACGAGGGTGCTGGGCGATTCGCGGATCCATCTCGGCTGGATCGATCCCGATCACATCCATGCCTAATTCAAGCAGACGACCGCAGGCGCCGCCGGGCGCTGACCCGATCTCGACGGCAAGATCACCTCGCTGCATCTCAAACCCACTCCACTGGATCGCTTCGGCGGCTTTGTAATAGGCACGCGAAACCGGTTCTTCGGCCAAATCGATGGGCTGGATTCCTCCGGGCCAACGTGTTGGCCATGTCTCGGCTTCGTGCGTGCCGATGAACCAATGTGACGGTTCAAGCAAGACGACATCAAGAATTTTTTCGCCGGGCTGGGCGACGCGGTTCGGAGCGTCCGAGCGAATCCAATCCGCTGCAATCTTTGCATAAATTTCCTCTGCAATCGCTCGGGAGACCTCGTCAATTCCTGGCTCAAAATCGAATCGACCGATTGGGGCACGATCTTTGGGCCACAGATGCAATTGGTCAAAGCGAAATTCCGCGGGATAACGCTGTTCGAGCAATTCGCGAAGCGTTTTGATCAGCGATGCTCCATCGGTTCCGCGTGCTTGTCCAAGCGATGACGCCGAGGTTCGGATAAAGATCCCTTTAGGCGGGGTGCGGGATTCGTCATGTTTGGCCGTGACAAATCCAGGCCGCGAAAACGCGAGTCGCCAGCCTTCGGACGTGATCGATGCTTTGACCGCTTTCTCGGCCCCGTAGGCGCAACACATCATTGCGAACGAAGGACCTGAGGACGGTGTCGTTGATGGTGCTTTCTTATTCACTGCGAGACTTTTCGGGGGTACGGTTGGGGAGATTGCGGCGAAATGCGGCGAGCCGCTCTGCGACTCCGGGGATCAATTTCGCGGCATTTTCATGATAAATTTTCTTGAGCACGTCCTCTGGCAGATCAATGCCATCGATCGTCCACATGCCTTGCGGGGGAGGCACTTTCTCGCTGTACGGAAAGTTCTCGTCTCGGGTCTCAAAGAACCGCCAATAGTAGCGAAGCCTCGCTTCGGGCCACGGGCCATCGGTCCCAAACAGAATCCGATCGGCATAACGCAGGAAGAAGTCGCGTGCGGTATACGGTTGACGTCCCAGCTCGTTAATCCGCGACGAAGGCTCGACCCAAAGATTGGGATACGTGTCCAGCCACTTTGCAACGGTCGCCAAGTCTTCGGCATTGTTCGCCATATGGGCGCCGATGAATTGGGTTTGCGGATGCCGTGCGATCACACGGTTGCGATCGGCGAGTAGCGAATCACGCGACGGGAACTCGTCACCGTAAAAACTCCAATCCGGGTGCCGGCTCAGTTCTTCCCAACGTTCATTCGTTTCGTCGATGGGATCAAAAAAGGCGGCGGGATCGGCGGTGTGAATGATCACCGGGATGCCCAGCTCGCCACACGTCTGCCAGATTGGATCCCAGCGTGGATCGTCAATCTTGATCAGCGATCCGTCGGGGTTTTTGTAACCGAGTCCAAATCGCTTGAATATTTTCAGCCCACTGACGCCTTTGGTTACGGCATCACGCAGTTTTTCGCTGGTCCGCTGTGCAAACCCGTGGCGATGACAATCCCAGCTCGCAGGATCCTCGGCGGCGCCATCGCCCTGCCAATCGATGTTGGCATAAATCACAAAGCGATCGCGATGTTCGGTCCACAGTTCTTTCATGTGAGCATCAAGCTGGCTGCCAAGTTTGCCGTCCAGCGAAACACACACGGCAATTTGATTGCGATCCATCAGCTGGACAAAGTCGTCGATCGCCTGTGAATTCCCCCGCAACTTGTAATAGAAGTGAGTGTGCACATCGACCACGGGAAACGCCGCGTGGGTGCGGGGGTGGGCCGGCACACGAAGCTGGCTGCGAGGACGAAAATTCCGCAATAAAAGCTCTCGGCCGTCACGCCCGTCCAGCGGAGCGTCCGGGGGGGCAGCGAGCGTAGCGTTTTTGTTCGATTCAGGCGATTCAGGCGACTGTCCGGCGGCGATGGACATTGGAAATAAGACGACGCACACGCACAGAACCGCTGAAATGATCCGCGGCATCGCGGTTATCGCAAAATGGGTGAAACGACGCGGGTTTGCGAAGAAAATTTTTCCGGTTCGAGTGATTGGCATGTTCTTGCGGCGGCACCACGTTTGGGCGGCAGCCATATGAACATTCTCCGGTACAATAACGTCGTCTAAGTTAGCCATCATCGTCTTGGGTCATTGAATGTCATTGGTTGGTAAACACGGGTGAACATGGATCGAACGGAGTACCAGACGGCAGGCGGCCAATCGGCCAGCCAAAAACTCTCGCTAGAGGCTACCACGCCCCCCGCGGAAGTTCCTGGCTATCGGCTGCAGCAATTTCTTGGCGCCGGGGCGTTTGGCCAAGTTTGGGTCGGACTCGATTTGAACACCGGACGCAGCGTGGCTGTGAAATTCTATCTGCACCGCGGAGGTGTCAATTGGTCGCTACTTAGTCGCGAAGTCAAAAATCTGGTCCAACTTTCCGCGGATCGCCACGTCGTGCAAGTGCTCGAGGTCGGTTGGGACGCGGTTCCACCCTATTACGTGATGGAATTAGTCACCGGGGGATCGCTCGAAGACTTCCTTGAACATAACCACCAAATGCCCGTAACCGAAGCGGTCGACATGTTCCGCAAAATCGTGGTGGGGCTGAACCATTGCCACGGCAAAGGGGTGCTGCACTGTGACCTGAAACCCGCCAACATTTTGCTCAGCGACGACAACGAGCCCCGCTTGGCCGATTTTGGGCAAAGCCGGATGTCGCATGACCAGACGCCGGCGTTGGGAACGCTGTTTTACATGGCTCCCGAGCAAGCCGATCTAAACTCGAGTCCCGATGCACAGTGGGACGTGTACGCCGCCGGTGCCATCTTGTATCGGTTGCTGACGGGAACGCCGCCGTATCGCGACGAAACCATCGTCGACGAAATTGATACCGCCGGGTCGCTTCCCAAACGACTCGAGCGGTATCGCGAAGCCATTCAGAAAAGCGAGCCTCCTAACGGCCATTTCTTGGTCCGCGGTGTGGATCGCATGCTAGCCCGGATCGTGAACCGATGCCTCGCTCCGAATCCAGCTGATCGTTACGAGAATGTGCAGCAAATCCTGCAGGACCTCAATCGTCGCGAACGCACCCATGCGCGTCGCCCGCTGATGTTGCTGGGAATCGTCGGCCCGCTGTTGGTTTTGCTGGCAACCGGGATCTTCGCAGCTCGCAGCGTCGAGCACGCAAGCCAGAGCACGATCAAGGCGCTTCGCCAAGAAGCGTTTGGCAGCAATCAATTGGCGGCCAAGTTTGCCGCTCGCACGCTGGAAAGCGAAATCGAACGTTACTTTCAAGCCGCGCGAACGGAAACACGCGGTCAGGAACTTCGCAAACTACTGCAAGAATCATTCAACCACCCCGAGATGAAAGCGGCACGCGAGATCATTGGATCCTCGCGAAGCAGCAAGGCCGAGAAAATCGCTGCTCGCGAAGCGATCCTTGACGCTGAACCTCGGCTAAGAATCGACCGTTGGCTGAGTGAACGATTGCAGCGATACGATGATCCATCTCCCTCGTCGCGTCGACCACGTTTCGCGACGATGTTCATCACCGATGCGATGGGAACGATCATTGGAATCGTCTACGACGAAACTATTCCACGATCCCAAAACAGTGCGGGGCGTAACTTTGCGTTCCGTGGTTATTTCCATGGTGGGCGGAACGATCTCGATCCAGATACTCCACCTGAAACCATCGCCCCGCTCCAACGAGCTCATTTGTCAGCTGCTTTTCAAAGTACGGCAACCGGGCTTTGGAAAATTGCGGTCAGCACTCCGATTTATTTCACCGACGACCACTCTCGTCCCGACGCGGTGTTCGTGGCCACGATCAATCTCGGTGATTTCCAATTGCTGCAAAGCGAACAGGGAGCGAACCAAATCGCCGTGCTGATCGAAGCACGCGAAGGCCCGATGCGGGGCACGGTGCTGCAACACCCCCTGATGGATCAGCGACGTGAAGCAGGTGAAACGTTGGCAGGCGAAAAGTTCCAAGTCGATGCCAAATTGATCGACCGGATAATGGAAGGAGGCGATGTCGATTACCGCGATCCCGTTTCCAATTGTGTCGATGGCAAACCCTACGCCGGCGATTGGATCGTCGCGATGCAGCGAGTGGAATTGCCTGATCCCGAAAGTCTTGAATATCCGCCCGGCAGCGAGATCCCCAAAGAGACCACCGATCTATTGGTGTTGGTGCAGTACCGACTTTCAAAAGTCATGGCGCCGGTCGGGAAAATGCGTTCGGTACTTTTGACGGAAGGGGCAGCGGCCATCGTCTCGATTTTGTTTGTCACCATCATCTTATGGATCTTTGTGCAACGCACCGGCGAATCACGAGTCGCGGCCGAAAGCGTTCCAGCGAAAGACACCAGCGACCGAACCGGAATGACCGAGACCATCGCGGTTTGATCTTTCACTCGCGGAACTGATACACTTCAATCCAAAAGAAGTTCCCCTCGCAGGCTTGCAACAGGAAACACAATGGTGGACCCTAACAAGGATGTCGACGAACCAGCCGAAGATGATGCGCAGCTGGCGGGCGAAGTACCGGAAGTACCGAACGATGAACTAGAAACCAATGAGCTAGAGATAGAGAACGGCGAACTAGAAACCAGCGACGAGGCCGCGGGCAGTGACCACCGGACGCGAGGGGATGATGATGCGGAGGATGATGATGCGGAGGATGATAACGCGGCAGAAACGGGTGACGAGCTGTGGAACGACGACGGCGAAGAACTGTCGCTGGATGATCTCGGAGCGGCCTATGCGCGAGCCGCGGCCAAGCATGATCCCGAAGCCTTTGCTCCCAGCGAAGAGGCCACCGACGCGGCGAACGCATCGTCCGAAGACGAACTCGACGCGGCACTCGAGGATGAGGCAGAGCCTGAAGAAGACGAGCTAGTAACACCCGAGGCCATCATCGAAGGGGCGTTGTTTATTGGGCACCCTGAAAACAAGCTGATTACTGAGCAACGTCTCGCCTCGTTGATGCGTGAGGTCACTCCCGAAGAAGTGGTCGAGTTGATCGCAAAGCTGAATCAGTCTTATCGCGAAGCCGACCAGGCGCTGCGTATCGTTCGCGACGACCAAGGTTACCGGATGACGATCTCACCGGAGGTCGAGAATGTCAAACGATCATTTTTGGGCAAGATCCGCGAAGCAAAACTCGCCCAAGCCGCGATCGAGGTCTTGGCGCTTGTTGTCTACCAACCCGGCATTACCGCTCAAAAGGTTCAAGACCAACGTGGCCGTGAATGTGGTCCGCTGCTAAACCAACTTGTGCGTCGCCAACTTCTCAGCATCGAACGTAAAATTCCTGAGGAAGGCGGCCGCGCGGTCCCGCACTATTACCCGACCGAGCGATTCTTGACGCTCTTCGAACTCGAATCGCTTGACGATCTGCCGCAAGTCGAAGAAGGTCTTCGCGGTGTGACCTAACCATTCCGCAGCCAGCAAACCCCCAACAGCCATCTCCTGGTGACATCATCCGCCTGGGGACATAGCTTGTTTTTCGGGGGTTGACTTTGCGTCCGACGAGGGGAAGGATTCCTTTGGTGACGTTGCTGGTCCCTTCAATCTGGGTGAGGTGTGTGATGGTCCGCTTGGCACGCTCGGAAGTCTTCGATCCCGATGAAATCGCGATCGCTCACACTTATAATCGCACCGTCCGGCGATGCTTCTTGATGGGCGACGATCCAATCTCAGGAAAAAACTTTGATCATCGCAAAGTTTGGATTGAACAGCGATTGATTCAATTTGCAGCCGCGTTTGGCGTAGATTTACTAGGCTTCGCGATTCTCTCGACACATTTCCACTTGATTCTTCGCTCTCGCCCGGATGTGGTTGCTACTTGGAATGACAAAGAGGTGGCCCGGCGATGGATGATGATTTGTCCGCATCGCCGCAGTGCTGATGGGTTGCCGATGCCGCCGACAGAACCCGAAATTCAGTCGATCGCGGGATGTCCGGACAAATGCGGCGAGATTCGCAAGCGACTCAGCAGCATCAGTTGGTGGATGCGACTGCTCTGCCAACGTGTCGCCATGCGGGCCAACCAGGAGGACGAAGAATCGGGACATTTTTTCCAAGATCGCTTCCGTGCGACTCGGATTGCTGACGAAGCGTCGCTTCTGGCTTGCGCCGCCTACGTAGACCTCAATCCGATTCGAGCTGCGATGGCCGAAACGCTCGAACAGAGCGATCACACTTCGGTGCAGCGGCGAATCCGAGCAATCACCACTGCTCCGCAGGATGTGACCGGCGGGGACGAACCGAGCTCAACGGTTCAGAGCAACGCAATGGACCGCTTCCTTGCTCCGCTGAAGATCGATGTGCAATCCGATCCGATCGGCCCCTGCGAGAGCGAATCTGGCCAGCGTTGCAGTGACAAAGGTTTTCTGGCGATGTCGCTTGAAGACTATCTTCAAATGCTCGACTGGACGGCTCGACAGGTGGCGCCGGGCAAACGTGGGCGGACTCCTGCCAACGTGCCTCCGGTACTGAAGCGATTGGGACTAGACGCGGCCTCATGGTGCGAATTAGTCACCGACTTTGGCAAGTTGTTTTGCACGGTGGCCGGGCGACCGGAGTGTGTGGATTCGATGCGAAGTCATCGCACGCACCGCCGCTATCATTTGCGGCGACGGGCACGCGAACTACTAACCACGCTGGCTTAGCGGGTACTTGCCTTTTTCTCTTTTTGTTGCAGCGAGCGGATAGTCCTCTCCGATAAATGATGTTGCGCCCCGTCACTAACTTTCTTGCTTCACAGCGTTAGTGAAGACGCGAATTGCATCAAATTGAAGTCGAACCTCGCCAAAGATTCGCCGATTTGCCAATGCCCAGTCTATCAGGGTGAAGGAAGTTACTCCGACAAAGTGCTACGACAAAGTGCTATGTCCCTAATCTGAGAGTACAAAACACCAAGTCAACAAAATGCTATGTCCCTATGATGAGAGTAGACGCTAGTTGACTTCTGGCTCGGCGGCGATCTCTAGCCATACGGGGCTCTTCGCCGGCATTGGCACCGTGATGCGAACATTCTGAATCGCAGGGCCGCCGGGAATCGGGAGCGTGGTTTGCGGGTATTCGGCTCCACCCTGAATCTCGACCTTGATTCCGTCTTGCTTTTGGACATCAGCGGTTGGCAGCCACCAAACTTGCCGATTCGGTATGCCTTCGTATTGCCAATGACGACTCAGTCCTGGTGGGTACGCTAACTTTGTTGAGTCGGCCACATCCGTCGTCAAACTTAATCGAGTCATTTCGCGTTGACTTTCAGGCACAGCGATTCGCGGCAGCCGATTCACCGGTAACCTTCGCCATCCAAACGGTTCAGCAACCGCTCCGCGGTCACCTGCAAGCGTTGCAAAATCGATATCGGCATAGAATACGGAGAGTGGTTCACGCGACAGATTGCTCAACTCGCTGGAAGCGTCCTGAGTATCAGCCAACATTTCGATTTCACGCCAATGAAATTTTGCATCAAAACGCGTCACCAATTGGCACGCTTTCAGCGGCGGGCTATCAGGAGCGGCGTGGGGCAGAAAGCCGACCCGATCGGGGTGGGCCGCATCAAAGATGATTTCCACAATCGGTTTGGCTCCCGATGGAAAAGGTTTAAAGTGCGCAAAGATCCGCATCGTCGTACCATCTTGCTGAATCGCATTCTCGCTAATCAATTCACGCGAATAGCTTTCGTCGTATTGCGTGGGCGGGACGATCGATTCCCGCAGTGAAACAGGAATCCCATCCGAAAGATTTGCTTGGGCTTCGGGGATTTCAGCAGCGGACACATCGCGCTCCAGGATAGGGCGGACCGAGATGCCCAGCGGACAATACGGGTACCCTCCTAGGTCGTCCCCCATGACCGAACGTAGCGACGGCACAACGCCAATCAATCCAACCAAGTTCGATCGATGGGCTCGGACCACCTTGATCCCTTCGCGATGCCCGATGCCTTCGTGCCCGTGCCGCTCCTGTGGCAGGTAGAACCGAGGCGATGGCGTGGGAACAGTAGACGCAGGCGAAATCCAGAGACAATTCCCTTTACTGTCGTAGACATCGGGCACGTCCATCGATCCGTACTTTTTCAGCGGATGCTTGAGCGAGTAACGTTGTACCTTGATCTTGAGCGGCACGTCCAATGGATACGCCTTCGATTGACGTGAGACGCTGCCAGTACTTGAACTGCCATAGGACTCGATCCACGTCACAGGATGATGTTGTTGTAACACCAACTCGTCATCAATGAACACTTTACTGTGGTGCCCCGCGGCATCCTTCGTACACTTTAAATGAATGACATGCTCTCCGTCGGGCAAGGCAACGGCTTTGTAGTCTGCAGGGAACCCAACCCCATTGATTGATTCGGTGGCCAACCTCAATTCCAAATCAGAACCTGCGGGCACATGGCATCGCCAACTGTTGATATGGTTCCAAATACTTGGCAACGAGCGAACATTTAGTTTCTGGTCGTCAAGAATGATCAATTGAGTAGTCGCATACCGCATCGTCTCAATCTCGGACTCGAGCATCGGAATTTGACGCCGAGCAAAGATAACGGGCAACCACGTCGCGACCACGGTGGTCAACAACAGCAACTCGAGTAACCCAAATCGCATCCATCGGCGATTAACTGCCGCAGGTGCCACCGGTTCGCTGCCTGTCGACTCATCTGATTGCACCTGCGTGCACAAATCCGATCGGTTCATGGCATGGCTTCCTGCATCGATCCGGCCTTTCCGCGAGCCCAAGTGTCAAAGGCGTCGCTGTGTTTGTCGCTGTAGAGGTAGACCACGAGTCCTGGATACAAGTCGGCCTCGGGATCGCCATTTCGCTTCTTTGCAAGACTCTTTTCACGCAGTCGAAACAAACAGATTGCCTCGTCGATTTCAAAAGTACGGGTGGCCTGTTCGGGCGTTACCGGCACGTCGATGACGAGATCCTCAAGTGCATCGATTACGAATTCGTCAGGCATGGTCGCCGTACTGGAACTGCCTCCGGTAGTGCGACAGAACATCCATTTGCCGTCGGCGTGAATCAGTGCGATCGTCACAAGCACTTCCTCGGCTTGGGAATTTGAACCGCTCCAACTTCCACCCGAACTGCCACGACCGCGTGGCGAATCCGCCGTCACCAATCCACGCTGAGTTTTATAACGCTGACCATAGTTCGCCGGAATGTGGATGCGGTATTGCCACACATACGCTTGGTCCACCCCCGGCGGGATATCCTCCTGCAAGTAAGAAACAGACGCGATGGCCACCTTCGTCGGATCTTCGACGTCTAACAATCCCACCTGCTCGCGCAACTCCGCGTGCGTGTGGCGGAGCCGAGCCAGTTGCCGGCTATATCCAATCGATCCCGCCACGCCGAGGATGGCTGCGAGCAACAGCGTGATGCGGATCAGCCGAAGCGGTCGTGAGCTCGTCGCAAACAAACAGTAATCCGACAAAACGAGGTAAAGCGAACAGTTCAGATAAACAATCCAGCTGAATCATGACGTTTGGTTCACAGCAGGGCACACGCGTCACGAACGGACCGATCATTCTAACAGCCATCGCTGCGAGGGTGGGGCCGCAGTGGCGAATAGAGACTAGGTGACATCACAAGCAATCAAGGCTGGCTAACATCGGCGTCATCGGTGGCAGACCACCATTGGCCGAACAACGCGTTCATCGCGGCGATGTTCAAGAGACAGATAGGGATGACCAGGATGTGAAGGCGGTCAGGGATGACGGTCAACGCGGCGAGCATTTTCAGGTCATAGCTAAACTCGTGCCTCAGTTTCGGAGGGCATACGCAATGAAACGAAAGTCGTTGGCGACTTTCGCTACGGGCGATCGTCCAAGTGACTTGCGATTGCTGGTAAATTAAGATGCTTCAGTTAAAGTGATCCTCAAAACTTCCCGATGCAACGCGTCCGAAACAAGTTGAAGCCATGATGCAAATCCACCGATCATTCGTGACGTTGCTGTCGCTACTACTTGTAAGTCTATTGACAGCGGAGTCGCAGGCTCAATCCACGCCAGCGGGGGCACTGATTCCCAATGGCCAATTCGAATTGGATCAAGATGGCGACCAATGGCCCGATGGCTGGGCCAAGGTCAACTCAGGCGGAAAGTGGGTCGAAGAAGACGGCAACCACTTTGTGCGAATGACCAGCCCATCGCCTGGAACGATGGTGATGATGTATCAGGAGATTGCCATTCCGGCGGGTGTCGAGGCGATCGAATTTTCGTGGAAGCAGCGGATTCGTGGACTCAAAGTCGGAAAGCAGTCGTGGTTCGACGCCCGCATCCTGATGGAGTTTTTGAACGCATCGCGTGAAAAGGTCACCCCAACGCCGCGGGCACCGGCATCGCGTAGCGATACCGATGGTTGGGTTGAAAAGAGTTCGACGTTCCTGGTGCCTGAAGACGCGAAAACACTAAAGTTCATGCCATGTCTCTTTCAGGTTCACTCCGGCACATTCGATTTGGATGACGTCGTCCTACGCAGCGTGGACGCCACACCGATTCGACGCGAAGCCGAGGCCGCTGCAGCAGAGCGACAAGAGAAGCTTGCGGCCGATGCAGCGAAACGCAGGTCGAAAGCGGCGAGCGTGCTGGCCGAACACCGTTCACTGATTACCAATGGCGACTTTGAAACGGACGCGAAATCCGACGGCTGGCCGGACGATTGGGGGCGATTGAAAGTCGGCGGAAGCTGGGAACAAGAGCAAGACAATCACTTCTTGCGACTGAAGTCCCCGGCGCCGAACACCATGGTCATGGCGTATCGCACCATCGATCTTCCTGCCGCGACCGAAGCACTTGAGTTGACATGGCGTCAGCGTGTGACCGGTCTGAAAAAGGGCACTTCGCCTTGGTTTGATGCGCGGATCATGATGGAGTTTTTAGGGGTCGATGGAAAGAAGCTGAAGCAGTCACCCTCACCTCCGTATTCGCAAAAAGACACCGATGGCTGGACCGACCGCAGCACTCAGTTCTTAGTTCCCGAGGACGCATTGACGTTGGTGTTGATGCCAAGTTTGTTTCAGGTGCAATCGGGCACACTCGACCTGGATGACTTTGCACTCCGACCTGTTAGCCCGGACGCGTTGATCGCTGCGGCCAAGCAGCGTGAAGCGGAAGCAAAGGCTCGCTATGTTCCACCGGAACAACCCAAGCGGTCGAATTGGCCAAGCGAACTGCGTGTGGTGGGCAACCGATTGCACGACACAAACGGTCACGAAGTATGGCTGCAAGGCGTCAACGCGGGCGGCTTAGAAACATTGCCCCACGATCGTCAAGTGATCAAGTCCGTTGTGGTCGCCATCGACCAGTGGCACGCCAACTGTGTTCGCGTCCCCATGAACGAAGCGTTCTGGTATGGCAAAAGTGCGTACCAGAAAGATGGCGGCAAAGAGTACCGCGAAATCATCGACCAAATCATCACATTGGCCGCTAACCGCGGCGTGTATGTCGTGATTGACCTACATCGTTTTCGTGCACCGAAACAGGAACACGCCGAATTTTGGAACGATTTTGCTAAACGCTATCGCGACCACCCCGCCGTGCTGTTTGATGTCTTCAACGAACCTCACGGTGTGTCATGGGAACAATGGCGTAGCGGCGGATGGATTGGCGAAAAGTCGGGGACGGATGAGTCGGCATTCCTGAGCGACGAAGTGAAAAAGAAGAATCAAGGATTCCACTCCATCGGCATGCAAGGACTCGTCGATGCGGTTCGCGGGACCGGTGCCAAAAACATCATCATCGCCGGAGGAATCTTCTGGTGTAACGATCTGTCCGGAATCACTCGCGGATACGCGCTGGACGACAAAACCGGCAACGGCATCATGTATTCCTGGCACACCTATAACTGGCACACCGATTGGGAAGACAAGATGCTGGCGACGGCGGCACAGCATCCTATTTTCTTAGGCGAAGTCGGGGCCGACACCAAGAAGATGGACTTCGTTCCGGCGGATGATCAAGAAGACCCGTATACGTGGGTCCCCGATATGTTGGGATTTATCCAGAAACATCGCCTCCATTGGACCGGATGGTGTCTGCACCCAAAAGCCTCGCCAGTGATGATTTCCGATTGGAGCTACACTCCAACACCGTACTGGGGCGAGTTCGCGAAGCAGGCACTGTCTGGCCGCAAATTTCCGCTGAATAAGACGCGGTAAGCGAAATGCGTCTCACCCTCGATGACGCCGCATGCGTGATGCGGCGGATCGAATGGTGCGACGCGACTAGATCAACGTTTCGAGCAAACGGCGTAGCTTTCGCAGTTCCACACGATGATCGAGCCCTTCGATCGGCGACATGTGCACCGTCAACGCGCGGTCGTACTTCTCACGTTCCAATTGGGTCACCAATTTTCCGTAATCCACCTCGCCTTGTCCCACGCTGACTTGGAATGCATCAGGACGTGTGTCGCGAAGATGGACATTGCAAACGAACTTCAAAATCTTGTCCAAGTTCTTGGTGTTCGCTTTGCCCGCGATATAGACGCTGGGGTCAAAGGTCACCCCCAGTCCGTCGACGTTGTTGCACAACACCATCAATGTATCGGGGTCTTCGCTTAAACACCCTAATTGGCAGCGAACCGCCACTCGGGCGCCTTCGGTTTCGGCAACCTTGACCAACTTTTGAAGGTGTTCCACTTCTTCGTTAAACGGGGTTCCAAGCTCAGCCGATGGGACGGTGATGTTGACCACCTTGGTCGCTTTGGCAATGCGACAGATCTCTTTGAAATCAGCGTAGTGCTGGTCGCCAGTCGATGCGAGCTGGACACTGTATCCCGAGATATCCATGCGGTGCGAGCTTCGCAGAATCTGCGCCGCCCGATCGACGTCGGTCACCAAGTCGCTCGGTTTGATCTTTCCCGATTCGTGAAGCGCGATTTCAACGGCAGTGAACTCCAAATCCTGGAGCACTTCGATTGCTTCGCGTAATTCCATTTCGGGCCAACATTCTGTCGAAGCAGCAACAATCATAAGAGCATCCTATCCCGTTGTTCTATCAAGAGCGTATTCACGCGTATTATTTTCGTTTTTTACAGCTTACAAAGAAATCGGGTTCCAGCAAAACCCCGGTCGCCGCTGCCGAGCAGAGGTTCTAGGAATTGCGGTGTTTCTTAAGCGATTCGCTGACTCGCTTCAAAATCACCCGGTCCTGGTGACTCAGCGAATCAGGCCCCTGATCGTGTAACCGCTCGAGGATCTGGTCCAGTTTGGTGGCGTCAACGGCTTCATCATGCTCGCGTTGTAACGCTCGCCGCGCTCGCCGACGGGCGAACCATCCCCACAGCCGCTCGCGAAGCCGGTCAGGCGGTGGCAGCTCTTCGCCCGATTCCAATTCCACCGATCGCTCCCACAACGACTCAATCAGCTGCCGCGACCTTGCCACGCTAGCCGTTCGAATCAATGCAAATGCTAGCAACAAGAATAATGGCCAACGTGGCATGATCAGCGGTTGATCGAACCGCATCGTCGCGATCGCGACACCGACCATCAGAAGACTGATCCCTAATAACATGCGGTGCAGCAGAATGGCGGCGACCGCCGGCGACAATTTGGGACCGACCGTGACTATCAGCGATGCAATCAAATGACGCCCTAACGTCATCCGCAGCGGGTAGAGTTGTCCCACCGCTTGCAGCCAGAACAGCCACCCCGAAAAGTGCAGCATCGAATCCGCGGGCGTCATCCCCAGCCCAGGAATCGCGAACAGTCCTGCGTCGTCCACCGAGGCAGCAGCCTCGGTGGACTTTGCGATCGCAATCAACCCTGCTCCGACGCCAACGAGCGCCGCAAGTGTCGCAATTGCCGCGGACGAGGTTCGCTTGGCGGTCATCGCGCCTTGATGCCATCCGATGCCGACCAAACTAAATGAGAGCACGACGTCGCGGCGAACCGCAAACCCCGCATAGATGACCGCTTGAATGAACCATCCAACGATCCAAACGACCGAACCCACCAGGGAAGCGAGTGCCAGGTCTTGGTTGCCAGGTCCGCTTCCCACAATCGTGATCACTCCCGCGATCGCAGCGGTGGCAAACAGCACCCAATACGACAACGCCAATGGATGCCCCCACAGTTTGCCAATCGGCACCGACGCATGAGGCAACTCGGTCGCCACCGGTTCCGTATCGCCGTTAGGGTAGGGGGCCATCTTTGGCATTGCTAATTAATCGCACTCAGGGTTGTGTGGGGGACAACAATGACAAGCCGCCTGTGGATTGCACGCGGTTCTTGGATGACTCGGTTTGCTTCGCTTTCACGACGTAGGGGGCGACACGATCCGTGCCGAACTACTTTGCTTGGTCGCTTGTTTTGGTCGTAGGCGGTTCACTGACTTCTTGTCCAATGGCATAGGCCAACCGGCCGATCATGGCAAAGTAAACGAATGCCATTCCCACGGTCAAAAAGATGCCTCCCACCGCTGCAACCGGCGAGGGCAACGTCGAGGAAACGGCATAAGTCAAGAATAAGGCAAAAAACATAATCGCGGCAGTGAAATAAAGTCCTCCCCAAGCCTCTTGGGCGCGGGTCACACTGCGGGCCACTTCGGCTGAAAACGGCGTCAACGGACTGTTGCTATCGAGCATCGACAGCAACACAAAGGGAAAGAAGATGTACAGCGACAGCATCGTCAGTGCGGCGGTAAGCAACGATTGCCCAAACACAAATTGAGCGAGCCCGTAGACGGGAATGATGGCAAAGCCGGCAGCAGAGAACACCTCGATCAAATTCTCGAGCCACCCCATCGGATCGAACACAGGCCATTCGCTGACCTTGTCTTCTCCGTTGGCAATCGACTGCAGGATGGCGAAGCCACAACTGACCACCACCAATCCGAACACGATTCCCGCCGGCACCAAGGCAATCTGTAAAACGCGGACTTCCGATGCCAAGACCACGATCGCGGGGACCGATGCGATCAGCGACAATGCGACCCAGTGAGCGAGCACGCCAAGGTCACGAAAAATACCAAAGATGTCCGCCAGCCATCCGCTGATGCTGGGGATGTCGTCGTCATGTTTTTGTACCCGTTCTTCGACTCGCGATGCTTCGTCAAGCAATTGCTGAGCGGATTTACGGTAGGGATCCGAGCGGCGATCGGACGACGAAACCTGCGACGCCTCGAAGGCAAACGTAGCGGCGTTGTCGATGTCGATCACGACCTTTTTGGGCACCCGCGGAGGCTGACGGACTCGGATCGGAGAATGGCAATCATTGCACTTGATCGTCTTTCCCGCTTGGCTGGCGTGGACCATCCGCTGCGATCCGCAGGTCAAACATTGCACGCGGTACTCGGTGGCGTATTCCACCGCCGCCGGCTTGGTTCCCAATTCGGCAGCCAGGTCCATCTCGTCACCGACGATGTTCTCGTCGCCAAGTTCGATCACATCATCGTCGTTTGCGGAATTGTCTTTAGCGGAGGACGCCGAAGGGGGATTGACCGGGGTGGGGAGAACCGGGGCAGGCCGTGGCGCTCCGACGGGCGGCCGAGACAGCGCCGGGCGAAGGACAAACGGATCATCTCCGTCGTCGATGCTTGCCGATTTCGGCTTGGGGACCGATTCCACCGTCGAAGCAAACTCGTCCAACTCGGCAGCAAACTCTCCGAGCAACAAATCGTCGTCGGGCTGAGAATCGTCGTCATCGCGAACATTGTCGCTGGAGCGATCCGATCGTCGCGGTGGGTTCTTTTCGCTGGGCCCCGCGGAAAGTGGATTCGCTGGAACGGGATCGGTGTCCAGCGTCAACCAATCGTCGGCATCATCGCTGGTCGTTGCACTTAAACCGGGAGCCAGAAACGCGGTAGCACAATGAGGACACGAGACACGCTGTCCGGCCGAACGATCTGGGATCGACACGGACTTACTACAGCGAGGACAGATCAGAGATAAGGGCATGGAACACACGAGGCGTTGGCCGAGGTTGGAAAGGAGGAATGTCGAGCACAATTTGAGAAAAAGCCCATCCTCTCATTCTATCCTGCCCGGCGGCCCGCTTCGCCTGGGTCGCCTCGATTTTCACCCGATTGGCGGAGGCGGATTCGGCCCATGCTTAGAAAACACGTGCCTGGAAACCATGCTCCGAAAGCATCTCTAAAAATTCGCCGCCGGCCAACGGCCAATGCCATCTGCACTGGGCAGCGGTGCGGCGCGAGGCCCGCCCGACTGCGTCGAAAAAACGTTCGAAATTTATCGGGCGGCTCACGCCGCACCGATAAAAAATTGAAAAACGAGCCAACCATCCGCCGCAGCATTGCTGCGACTAGCTGTCGAGCACTTCGGATTCGCGACTTTTGGCCAGCTCAGCTGCCTGCGTCTCGTATTTCTTGGTCAACTCTTGGACGTCTTCCTTCATACGATCGCGATCGTCCTCAGAGATCTCTTTGGCCTTTTCCGCGTTATCGATCGCCTTGTTGGCATCACGACGGATGTTACGAATCGCGACCTTGGATTCTTCGGACAATTCCTTGATCCGCGAAACCATTTTCTTTCGCACCTCGGTGGAAAGCGGTGGCACATTCAAACGAATGATGCGTCCGTCATTTTGCGGGTTCAACCCCAAGTCGCCAGCGACAATCGCCTTTTCAATTTCTTTGATCGTGCCTGCATCGTAGGGGCGGATCACGATCTGCTGGGGCTCAGGGGTTCCGATCGAAGCAAGCTGCTTGAGCGGAGTTGCCGAACCGTAGACTTCGACTTTCAACGAGTCCACCAAGCCTGGGTTCGCACGTCCTGTGCGGATCCCGGCCAAGTTATGGCTGAGAACGGAGATCGCTTTTTCCATACGTTCTTCGGCATCGAGAAGCACATCATCGGTGGACATCTTGCATCCTTGGGAATTGGGTAACAGTGGGGAAGACTAGAGATAGTTATTATGTAACACGAGCCATCGGAGGCGGCGGCTAATTTTTCTTTTCAGCGCCGATCCATGTTCCGACGTTTTCGCCAGAGATGGCTCGAACGATGTTTCCATTCTTTTTAAAGTTAAAGACCACAATCGGCTTTTTGTGTTCGCTGCACAGGGCGATCGCGGTGGCATCCATCACTCGCAAGTTCTTTTCCATCACGTCGCTATAGGTTAGCGATTCGTACAGTACGGCATGCGGATTCTTTTCTGGGTCGTCGCTGTAAACGCCGTCCACGCGAGTCGCTTTGAGCACCACGTCGGCTTCGATTTCAAGCGCTCGCTGCGCCGCAGCGGTGTCGGTGGTGACAAACGGGTTCCCGATCCCGGCGGCAAGGATCACGATTCGGCCGCGGTTCAAATGACGCAGTGCACGACGGCGGATAAAGGTCTCGGCGATCTTGTCGGTGGGGATTGCCGACATCACCCGAGTCTGCAATCCGTGTGCTTCCAGCGCGTCTTGCATGGCCAACGAGTTGATGATCGTCGCCAGCATCCCCATGTAATGCGCAGTCGCCTCGTGGACCATCGAATTGCTGCCGGAAAATTGGGCGCCGCGGAGGATATTGCCACCGCCGATCACGATCGCAATTTGGCAGCCGGTATCGTGCGCTAATTTGATTTGGCGAGCGATCTCGCCCGATTCTTCGCCACTGATTCCGCGTCCGCCCGAATCAGCGAGACTCTCGCCGCTGAGCTTCAAGACGACGCGTTTGTAGTGCAAGTGAGATTGGACGTCGGAGCCATCCGACTGGGGAGCGTCAGACATGGTGTGAGAGACTTTCGCGTTGATAAAGCGGGGGCAGTTGAAAACCAGAGCGTTGTTCGTGTGTCAGCAGTGCCAGGATCGGCCAGCAGTGCCAGGATCGCGGATATCGCGAATCTGCTTGGCCCTGGCATTTTGCTTGTGCCTAGCATAACGGAAAGTATACGAAAAAACCTCGCCGGTCCGATGGGGGACAAGCGAGGTTATCGTGGTTTGCAGTGACCACCGCGTCGGTGGCAATGCGAGGCGGGATTAGGCGTCGACTTTTTCGCCGATGACCCAGTGCCAGTAATTCTTGACGGTCATGCCGTTGGCTTTGGCGTATTCGCCGACCGATTGCTTGTCGTCTTTGACAAACGGCTGCTCAAGCAAGCAGCGTTCGGCATAGAACTTTTGCATCCGGCCATCGACCATTTTTTCGGCGATGTTTTGTGGTTTGCCTTCGGCGATGGCAGCTTCCAACAAAACTTCTCGCTCGCTGGCGACAACCGCAGGATCGATCGAATCCTTGCTCAAGCTTTCTGGACGCATCGCAGCGATGTGCATCGAAACGTCTTTTGCAGCTTCGTCGTTGCCGCCTTCGATTTCGACCAAAACACCCGCGGTGGTTCCGGCGTGGTGCATGTAGCCGCCGCAAGTGCCTTCGACGCGGATCATCCGTCCGACCTTGAAGACTTCGCGGATGCGGTTGAACATGTCTTCTTTTTGAGTCGCCAAGGTCGTGCCAGGTTGCGAAGGCGAGTCTTGGGCAAGCAATTCTTCAGCGTTGGCGGCACCTGGACCGGTCGCGTATTGCTGAGCCAAGTCCGCAGCCAATTGCACGAACTGCTCGTTGGTCGTCACAGGAGCGCTTTCGCAAAGCAATTCAACCATCGCGCCGACCTTTTTGTCGGTACCGATGTAAAGGCCGAAACGACCAAATGCGGTTTCGCGATCGCTACGCTTGTCGGCGAGAGCTTGGCCTTTTTTACGAAGTAGCTCAACCGCCTTTTCTTCGTCGCCACCCGCTTCGGTCAACGCTTTTTTGCAGTCCATCATCGGCAATCCCGTACGCTCACGGAACGCCTTCACCGCTGCCGCAGTGATATCAGCCATCTCTTCATCTCCAACGTATAAAAAACAGTTTGTATGGTTGCTTGCCATCTTCGCAAGAGCCAGTTCGCTCTCATTCACCGACAAGCTTTAGGCACATGCCATTTTTGAACAAGCGACTTCGGGCTTTTATCGCAATTATCGCTATTTCTTAATCATCCTCACACCGATCGTAGGGTGAGGGACCGCGGGCAACGGTGGCCGCAGTGGTTGGACAGCGACGCGTTTGTGAACAAGCCGCGGGCCCGCACTACGGCCGATTTGCCAGCAAGCCGCTTCGCGACTTACGAGTCTTGGGGCGGCTGCCATGCCAAGCGGTGGAAGGGGCCCTCTGAAAAAACGAGAGCCCGCACAACCTGGGGATCCCAATCGGATCCCCTTCAAAACAAGGATCGTAAAAAACTAGCCTTCGGTAGCAGGCGATTGAGCCTCGTCCGACTTCGTTGCTGCCGCAACCATCTCTGCTTCCGTGCCGGTTGGCTTGGTTTGCTGAGGCTCGGGGCTGCTTTCGGTCGCAGTTTGTCCCTTGCCTGCGATTACCGCGTCGGCAAGTTGCTTCATGATCAATTCGATGCTGCGGATACCATCGTCGTTACCAGGAATCGGCAAGTCGACTTGAGTTGGATCGCTATCGGTATCGATCAACGCCACGGTGGTGATGCCAAGGCGTTTTGCTTCGCGAATCGCGTTACGCTCTTTGCCTGGGTCCACGATGAACAAACACTCGGGCAATCGGTTCATTGTTCGCAAACCGTTCAAGTTACGGTACATCTTGCGATGTTCGCGGTTCAGCGCCGATTGCATTTTCTTGCTGTAGTTGTCCATGGCGCCGGTTTGACGCATGTTTTCCAATTCTTCCAAACGGCCAAGTCGGCTGCGAATGGTACGGAAATTGGTCAACGTGCCGCCCAACCAACGCTCGCTGACGAATGGCATTCCACAGCGGAGCGATTGCTCTTCGACCGCTTCGCCTGCTTGACGCTTGGTTCCGACGAACAGGATCAAGCTGCCGCCAGCCGCAACTTGGCTGAGGTATTTCTTGGCACGCAGCAATCCACGAAGGGTTTCGCGGATGTCCATGATGTGAATCTGGTTCTTGCGACCGAAGATGTACGGAGCCATCTTCGGGTTCCACAAGCTGGTGCGGTGACCGAAATGGACACCGGCTTCGATCATTTCTTGAACGATAGGACTGGATGGAGTGGACATCGAGCGAAATTTTTCCTTTTCAGAAGTGGACCGTCTGCGGGCACGAGAATCACGAGCGAATCGATCGCCACGCATTCCAGAGCATTCGAGGCTGCCGACCTAGCGGCAACCGCACACACCCTTCGTCCCATCTTGCAAGCGGCAAAAAAGTGAGAAAGCTACGACACAAGACCGTCGCCGCAGCTAAGCGAAGTGCGGAGGTTAACGGAATCGCGACATTTGAGCAAGGGAGTAGGTTTTATCGTCAGAAGTCGCGAAAATATTGCAATCAATCCGAATCATGACGGCGACAAAATGTCGCGATCCTGAACTCGTTTTTTTCTTTTCTGTCTTATTTTCAGAGAAAGCGTCGAGGTGGACATTACGTTTCGATGCCCAAAATATAGAATTCGGATAAGTTTGCGAATCCGAATGATCGATACAAACACTATATCTTCACTCAATACATCCATTCCCAATGGAGGTGCGTTTCTACGCATCCAGCGAAGCTCATGACGGCCTCTCCGACCACTTTAAAAGACGTATCAACCGTTTCCGGCATTACCGTTCGCCTGGCAGGCGACTCCGGTGACGGGATGCAGCTACTCGGCACCCAATTGACCAACACTAGCGCGTTGGCGGGGAATGACGTGGCCACTTTCCCCGATTTTCCCGCGGAAATCCGCGCCCCACGGGGTACCCGTGCCGGCGTTAGCGGTTTCCAAGTCCGTTTTGCCAGCGAAGAAATCTTCACTCCCGGCGACCACCTTGATGCGTTGGTGGTGATGAATCCGGCCGCGATGGTCACCAATTTGGGCGATCTACGCAAAGGCGGCATCCTGATCGCCAACGAAGACGGCTTCAACGAAAAAGAATTCAAACTCGCCAAAGTCGAGTCGAATCCGCTGGACGCCAGTGTGATCGAAGAGGTTTACCGAGTGATCAAGGTGCCGATGACCACGCTGACGCGTGATGCGGTTGCGGCCCATGGTTTGAGCCAAAAAATCGCCGATCGCTGCAAAAACTTCTTTGCGATGGGGTTGGTGTATTGGTTGTTTGGCCGCTCGCTCGACCCGACGCTGCGTTTCATCCAAGACAAATTCGGCAAGAAACCTGATATCGCGGCGGCGAATGAAGCAGCCTTGCGAGCCGGATGGGCATACGGCGAAACGACCGAAGCATTTGGCGAAAGCTATCAAGTCGAGGCGGCGGAACTTGAAAAAGGCACCTACCGCAACATGATGGGCAACCAAGCGCTGGCCTGGGGCTTGGTCGCCGCATCAAAACTCAGCAGCAAAGACATGTTCTATGGCACGTATCCGATTACGCCTGCCAGCGACATTCTGCACGAGCTGACACGATTCAAGAACTTTGGCGTGAGAACATTCCAAGCCGAAGACGAAATCGCTGCGGTCTGCGCCACGATCGGAGCCGCGTTTGGTGGCACGATGGCGGTCACCGCCAGCAGCGGGCCCGGCATTGCGCTGAAAGCCGAAGCAATGGGCCTCGGCATGATGCTCGAACTACCGATGATCGTGATCAACGTTCAACGGGGTGGCCCAAGCACGGGGCTGCCAACGAAAACCGAGCAGAGCGATTTGCTGCAATGCATGTTCGGCCGCAATGGCGAATCTCCGCTGCCAATCCTGGCCCCTCGATCGCCCGGCGACTGCTTTGACATCGCCGTCGAAGCCTGGCGAATTGCAACCGAATGCATGTGCCCGGTCGTGATCTTGTCCGATGGCTATATCGCCAACGGCAGCGAGCCATGGAAGATCCCCGATGTGGCGAAGCTTCCCAAAATCGAGGTCAAACACCCTGAAGGATCGGATCCGGACGAGCCGTTCATGCCGTATGCACGCGACGAAAACTTGGCGCGTCCGTGGGCAATCCCAGGTACCCCCGGGCTAATGCATCGTCTCGGTGGACTGGAAAAAGAAGATGGAACCGGGAACGTCAGCTACGACCCGGCGAACCATCAACACATGACGGACACGCGGGCTGCGAAAGTCAACCGGATTGCCGAACGAATCCCCGACCAAGATGTGTACGGCGAAACGAGTGGCGATGTCTTGTTGATTTCGTGGGGCGGAACCTATGGGGCCTGTCACACCGCGGTTCGCAATTGCCGCAAAGCAGGCCACTCGGTCAGCCACGCCCACTTGCGTTACATCAACCCCATGCCAAAGAACCTGGGCGAACTGATGAAAGGGTTCAATAAGGTGATCGTGCCTGAGTTGAACACGGGACAGTTGCGAATGCTGCTGCGAGCGAAGTACTTGGTCGACTGCATCGGCGTCAACAAGATCCAAGGCAAACCATTCGCAGTTAGCGAGTTGGTCGAAGCGATCCAAGAGCACGTTTCGACCGCAAAAGGTGGCAAGTCCGAATCCGACGTGCGAAGCAAAGCGGGTTAACGAGCACGGACCGCTCGAGTCACCCGATTTCGTTCCCCCTTTAGCAACATACTTAATTCGAATCTTTCTGAAATGAATCTTCCTGTTTTAAAAGCGGCCGACTTTGCTTCGGACCAAGACGTTCGTTGGTGCCCCGGATGCGGCGACTATTCGATCTTGGCACAAATGAAAAAAGTGCTCCCCGAGTTGGGCGTGCCTCGCGAAAAAACCGTGTTCATCAGCGGGATTGGCTGCAGCAGCCGATTCCCCTACTACATGAACACCTATGGAATGCACAGCATTCATGGTCGTGCACCCACGTTCGCCACGGGGCTGAAATCGACTCGGCCTGACTTGATGGTTTGGGTCATCACGGGCGACGGCGATGCGTTGTCGATCGGTGGCAATCACTTTATCCATTGCCTTCGCCGAAACCTCGACATCAACATCGTGCTGTTTAACAACCGCATCTACGGTTTGACCAAAGGACAGTACAGCCCAACCAGCACTGAGGGGCAAGTCACCAAGAGCACCCCAATGGGCTCGATCGACCATCCGCTGCATCCGTTGTCGGTCGCCCTTGCGGCCGAAGCAACGTTTGTCGCGCGAAGCATCGACGCCCACGTCAAACACCTTGGCGAGACGCTCAAGCGAGCGGCCGAGCACAAAGGCACGTCGCTCGTCGAGGTCTACCAAAACTGCAACGTGTTCAACGACGGCGCGATGGCTTACGCCCAAGAACGCAAGCAACGGGCTGAAAACGTGGTGGAGCTCGAACATGGCAAACCGCTGATCTTTGGCACCAACAACGACAAAGCCGTGCGTTTGGTCGGCAACCACCTTGAAGTGGTCAACGTGGCCGATGTGCCTGCGGACGATTTGCTGATTCATGACGAAAAGGAAATGAATCCGTCGATCCAAATGATGCTGGCTCGGATGCGGTACCCCGAAATGCCCGAACCCATTGGCGTTCTGCGGGCCGTCGAAGGGGTCGCCACCTACAACGAACAGATCAATGACCAAGTCACCCTTGCCAAACAGAAAAAAGGCGAGGGAGACCTGCAGGCCCTGTTCAACTCGGGCGATACCTGGGAAGTCGCCTAAGGGCCAAGTCATAGACAAATTCAGGGGCAGCCCAAACGAAACGGTTGACGGTTCGTTGGTTTTGCGAGCGGCTCGCGTGTGAGCGGGGCCGGCTCGGGAATCAGTGCTCGGGCAATTAAAACCCGACCGAACCTTTGCTATCCGGGCCCTGACGGGCGCCGGATCACCACGGCCGTTTCCATTTCGATAAAATCAACCATCCGTTGATCACATCGGCTACCACCGCCCCTTCACTCTTGATCTCAGACACATGATGTTGCCTGGACGATTCGCAATCGCCCAGGCAAATTGATTGCCAGCCAATCAGGCTGCGTTTGCGTGTGTGCAAAATTGCCCAACCACAATTGGCTCACTCGCCCGTTCTATCCGTTGCAACTCTTAATTTGGAAATTGATATGCCTCGCGGAAAAACTTATTCGGACGCTTCCAAAGCCATCGGCGATACCCCGATGATCCAAATCAATCGACTGGTTCCTGCGGATGGCGCGACGGTGTTTGCGAAATGTGAATTCTTCCAACCGCTGAACAGCGTCAAAGACCGAATTGGCGTCGCGATGATCGAAGCGGGCGAACGAGACGGCAAGATCAACAAAGACACACACATCATCGAACCGACCAGCGGTAACACCGGAATCGCGTTGGCGTTTGTCTGTGCGGCCAAAGGCTACAAATTGACGCTGACCATGCCCGAATCGATGTCAGTCGAACGCCGCGCCTTGCTGCGTGCGATGGGAGCCACGTTGGTGTTGACCCCGGCGGCCGAAGGCATGAAGGGAGCGATCAACAAGGCAGGCGAACTGGTTAGCGAAAACAGCAACGCCTACATGCCACAGCAGTTCGAAAACCCTGCGAACCCCGCGATCCACGAAGCCACCACCGGCCCTGAAATCTGGGCCGATAGCGGCCAGAACATCGATGTCTTGGTTGCGGGTGTCGGTACCGGCGGAACCATCACCGGAGCGGCTCGCTATCTGAAAAAGCAAAACCCGAACTTCAAAGCGATCGCAGTCGAGCCGATCCACTCGCCCGTCATCAGTGGTGGCGAGCCGGGGAAACACCGCATCCAAGGGATCGGTGCCGGATTTATTCCTAAAAACCTCGACACCTCGATTGTTGACGAAGTGATCAAAGTCGATGACGAAGACGCGTTCGAGTGGGGCCGCCGGCTAGCCAAAGAAGAAGGCATCGTGGCGGGGATCAGCAGCGGAGCGAACATGTGGGCTGCAGCTCAAGTCGCCGCTCGCCCGGAAATGAAAGGCAAGCGGATCGTCACGATCATGTGCAGCCTTGGTGAACGCTACCTCAGCACGCCGCTGTTCGGCGATCTGGGAATGTAGTCGCGCACTCCGCGGACCTCACAAAAACCAACCGCTCGCCGCTGCTGCATGTATACTGCAGCGCGGCGTGATCGCGATGCCATCCGCCCTCGATGCCAACGGGGCGGTTTTCCATAGCGGGGCATCGTCACCGCAACCGCCGCAGAAAAATTATGTCGGCGCACAAAAAAAGGCCTAGGTCTTTGCCCCCCGGTGCGACGAATCTGATTTCGAACGTCGCTGAGCTAAAGACCTAGGCCCGAATGCGGTGCTAGAATACGAACCGGCGTTTTGCCCCACACAATGGTGTGCCGATTTGCCCTCCAACACGATTTTTATCGGAATTGTCGGGCGAGCGATTGACTCTGATTGCGAAATTTTTTTTCCGTTTTTTTACAGAGCGGCACAGTGAGCCATTAGCAGCTGCCATTCTTTCCACTGCACGTCCTGGCATTGGGCGTACCGAGGCGTCACCCCTCCCGCCGCTGACTCGCGTGTCGCCTCAGCACATTCGTCAACAAATTCTTCGGCAGTGCGGAATGGGTTGCCACCGATTTCGGCGAGCTGCGTGATCACCGGATGCTTGCCGACACGGCGGAACCAGTATTTGGCGTTACTGAAATCGCCTTCGCGACGATGCATGATCCCGTGCCAAAAACTGCCCTCTTTTTCGTCAATATCTTGGCTAATTCGATGGCTGCGGTCCAAATCACCCGCCAAAAGCCACAGCCCGCTGGTGCACAGTTGGGCCGCAAGCGGCGATGACGTATTGAGTGAACCGGTAATATCGCCACTGCGAAGCAGGGTTTGCAGTGCCGCCACGCCATCCCCCCCGCTGCGGGAACCATCACCCAGATCCGGCAGCGGCGCGTTTTGAATCGCCTCGATCAATTCGCTCGAGAATCCAGAAAAAGCCTTCGTGCAAAAGGAATCCAAGTTTGGCAAAACGTCGCCTCGCTGATCTGCAAATGGAATCGGATTTTGGGTTCAACAATGACCAGCAAGGCTACCGGGACGCCGTCTGGATTGCTAGACTGCGACACGGCGATGACGGCAACTTATTACAATAGCCTTCATCGTAATTTCCTCTTCGCTTCGCTCCTGCCCCCTGCAGAGACCTGATGACTAACGGCGACCCTTCGACTTCTTCTGACCTTCCCGTTTCTGACGCTTCCGCTGCATCGTCCCCCGCTGGGGCCGATCCCAAGCCCGCGACTTCCGATCCCGCCGCTGCGGCAGGCCCGACCGAACCGACTGCGAGTGCTGCGGAATCGAACACCTCGGATTCGAGTAACGCTGGCCCTAGTAGCGCGGACGCGGCGACCAAGCCTGCAGAGTCCCCCGCATCGGAAAGCGGTGCGGCGGAAACCGCTGCAGCATTGGGTACGCCTAAGTCGCCCGCAGCCGCTCCGTTGGCCGGAGCCGTTCGTGGTGCCGGCCCGCTGGCGTCCCGCGGCCTTGGGGTTGCCAAGCCTGCATCCCCCGCGGTGTCGCCGGAAAAACTTGCCGCCGCGACATCCGACGCTGCCAAGAAGCCGAAAAAGAAGCCCAAGAACCGCACACCTCGGTTGCCGGGTGATGACAAGCCCAAACCAACCTCGTCCGCTCCGGTTGCCGCCAAGAAGGTCGCCGTTCCCAATCGACGCGAATCGTTGTCGGCGGACCTGCAAGCCGAACTTGATGCCGAACTCGGTCTGGCCGATGTCGAATCGATGTTGGGTGGCAGTGCCGGCATGCCCGACCGCCGAGAACCGCTTGCCGAAGGCGCCCGCGTCCATGGCCGCGTATTAAAAATCAACGACGACACTGTCTTCGTTTCGCTCGGCGGTCCCGACGAAGGCGTTGTGCCGTTTGAGCAATTCACCGGCGAAGAACCTAAACCCAATGACAACATCGAAGTCATGGTGCGAGGTTTCAATCGTGAAGACGGCCTGTACGTGCTGACGCTGCCTGGTTCGGCAGTCGAAGTCAGCGATTGGGAAGACATCGAAGAAGGCACCGTCGTCGAAGCCGTCGTTACCGGTCATAACACCGGCGGACTCGAGTGCAAAGTTGGCAATATGCGTGGCTTTATGCCAATCAGCCAAGTGACCGAATTCCGTGTCGAAGATCTGTCCGAGTTTGTCGACCAGAAACTCGTTTGTATCGTTACCGAGTCGAACGAACGCCGCGGCAACCTTGTGCTCAGCCGACGCGCCGTGCTGGAGCGTGAGCGTGAAGAAAAACGCAAGGAACAGCTTGAGAAGATCGAAGTGGGCGACACCTTGGAAGGCATCGTTCGCAACGTCAAAGATTTTGGTGCGTTCGTCGACCTCGGTGGTCTCGAAGGCCTGATTCACGTCAGCAAGCTTAGCTGGGAAAGAATCAAACACCCAAGCGAAGTGATCCAAGAAGGCCAAATGGTCAAGGTCACCGTCGACAAGATTGACAAAGAAACCGGCAAGATCGGTTTGTCGTATCGCGATCTTTTGGAAAACCCGTGGGACACCGCTGAGGCAACCTTTGCCGTCGGCACGGTCCACAAGGGAACCGTAACTCGCACGGCGCCGTTTGGCTGCTTCGTCCGACTGACGGCGGGTGTCGAAGGTTTGGTCCACATCAGCGAACTGGCACACCATCGCGTTTCAAAGGTCGATGCGTTTGTCAGCCAAGGTGATGAGGTCGAAGTCAAGATCCTGAGCTTTGACCGCGATTCACAAAAGGTTGCCCTTTCGATCAAGGCGGCGCAAGCCGTTGCAGCGGATACCGATACCAAACCCGAAGTCGAAGAGGAAGAACCGCAGCGTGAAGTCGCCGTCAAACCGACTCACCAAGGCCCGCTTCGTGGCGGCAACAACACCGAATCGGGCGGCGAACGATTTGGTTTGCGTTGGTAAAAACGGGATTTCGTCCCCGTGGTTTCCCAAGGGAACGCCTGGGCGATACGTCTAGCGTTGTTGATTGATAGCGGAGCGGCGCGAGCCGCCCGGTAAAGGTCGGACGCTTTACTCGCTGCAATCCGGCAACTGGTGCCGCGAGCGCTGACCGAAAGTAGATAAAGTGGAACCGCGTCCGACGCGGCTGCTACGAAAGAACGCCTTCGATCACGCCACAGTGCACCAGAGTCGGCACTTTGGCCTTGGTCGCCAACCCAGCTTCGGTCATCCAAGAGCGATACTCTGCTTCGCTGTACGCACGGCCTTCGGTCAACGTGAACAAGGCCGCCGAGTACAGGGCGATCGGTAGCGGACCGTCGAGCGAATCATTCAAGAACACATCGTGGATGAACAACCGCCCGCCTGGCTTCAACGCGTCGACACAGCGACCTATCAGCTGTTTACACTCGGGCACGTCCCAATCGTGCAGGATATTCGACAGCAGCACCGCATCGACGTTCTTCGGCAATGGATCACTGAACATGTTGCCTGAGTGCAATTCCGCTCGATCGCTCACCCCGTAGGTCTCGGCGAACTCGCTCGCGACCTTCAACACGTCGGGCCGATCAAAAACGATCGCTCGCAGCCCAGGATGTTTTTGTAGCAACGCGTAGCTATAAATCCCTGTCCCCCCACCGAGATCCAAAATGGTCTTGGCGTCATCAATCGGCAACACATCGGCGAGTACCGGAGCCACGTTCTTGGCTCGCCCCGCGAGCGCCAACGTGAAATGTCGCGCTGATGCTTCGGCATCCATCGCGGACTTTGCTCCATCGCGATAGATGAACGCGGTCCCGGAATCACTATCGGACCCAAGCGGTTTGTTGCTCTTTAACAATTGGACCATCGACATCACGCCAGGCGATTGAGCCGCAAGTGATAAATAGTCACCACAATCCAAACGCGATCCGGGGACAAGATGCTCTGATGCCATCGCGGTCAAACCAAGCTTGCCATCGCGGAGATCAAGCAAATCCATCGCCCGCAGCGCGGTAACCAACACATTGGCCGGACGTGGATCGAGTCCCAATGCGTCACCAAGCTGCTCGAGCGTCATCGGCTGCTTTGACAATCGCCCAAATAGATCAAAATGGGCGACTGCCGCGGTCAACAACTCAGAACCATAGCTGCCGCGAAACAGTTCAAAGATCGGTGTAGGATCAACCAGCGGTGGCTGGATCGCGGATTCATACATGAGCAACATTTTTCAGAGAGCGAGAGTGATGGCAAGTGCGATTACGAAGGTGATTGCGGGGACGATTGCGAGGGCGACGTTGTGCCAAAGTAGCTATCGAGCGTTTCTTTAGCCAAATAACGACGTCCCCAAATCATCAAAAACAGTTTTAACAAGAACCATCCAACGATAAACACCATGCTAATGACGACTCCGATGGTGGAGAACCACGCCATCGTTTCGCCTCCCATCGCCCCATTTTGCTCACCCGCTATTTTCTGCATGTATTCTTGCGTGACGGGATACATTTCGAATTGAGTGAGCGAGTAGACCACAACCCGCACCACTTCAAAAAAGATCGCGACAAGCAGCGTTCGGCGAACCCAGCCTCGGCTCCACGCTTTGCCTTGAATCACCCCGATGCCACCTACAAACAGTGCAATTCCGATGGCCATCCCCGCAACGGCCAAGGCAAGATTGACGAAGTAATACTTGCCAAGCACCGCCATCATTTCTCGCTGCATCTCGCCTTGGATCTCTCCCGCAGGTCCTGACGGTGTGAACATCGACGCAAACCGTTCGGAGAACAGCGTGTTCGCCAAACTGCCAAGCGAACTTAAGCTCCCCAAAATTCCCGCGACAATACAGACGACGGCAATCACGGTGATCCCGGTGGGGCGAACGACCGCGACGTCGTGCACCAATTGAGCCTGAACATACGGATTGGCTTCGCTGGCGTCGCCCGCATGTTCGGAGGAAGGTTCATTCATGATGGTCGGTTCCCGTATTTTGATGTTTTCGCCCATGGGGCGGTGGACGTTGATCGACGCAGCTCAGCGAACGAGGCAACCGCTACGGCAGCGATAAAAACGCTTGCTGAATCTCACGCGCCGTGTGACCTTGCTCAGCAAATCGAAACGCATCGGTCACCGGACCATTGAGCAAGACGATCAAACCATAGATCGACAGCGCAATTTGCGTTGGTGCACAATAACACGTCAAACAAGTCAACATGCCCACGCACAGCGTGACAATCGCAAACGTGCGACTTTGAAACTTGATCACCCGTACGCCCGCCCAAATCGTGCACACGGCGATGGCCAACACACAAGCCGCAGTCAAGGCAAGCACGATCAACATGCCTAGTTCCATCTGTTGTGGCATCGGTGGCGGGTTGGCTCCCTGTTTTATCGCATCTTCGCGAATGCTGCGAAATAACATCGGCATCGCAAACGCGTACCCGCCCAACACCAGCGCCATCAACGTGATGAACACGCCTTGCACGATCATCAACACGCCGACGATCGGGATCTGGCCGACCATTCCACGTGAATGCACCTCAGACAACTGAACCGCACCGGCACTGCCGATCGAAGCCGCCGACAACGAGGGAGTGTAGGGATTCGATTCGCTCGAGGGACGTGCGAACGGGTTAGATTCATCGCTCATGACGGTCTCGCAAGGGAAAATGTCGGATTCTTAATCGGGGCGACCGGGGCACTAAAAGATATCAGGTTCTGCGCCAGGCGTGCGACCGACCAAAAAGTCAAAATCACATCCCTTGTCGGCCTGCATCACATGTTTTGCGTACAGATGCAGATAACCACGATTCGCTAATGCTTTCGCTTCGGGATGCTGCTGCAAACGCCGCTCGATCTCGTCGTCCGAAACATGCCAATGAATTCGTCGTGCCGGAATGTCGATTTCGATCTCGTCACCGGTTTGCACCAGCGCCAACGGCCCTCCTGCCGCACTCTCGGGTGCAATATGAAGAACGCATGTCCCATAGCTGGTTCCGCTCATTCGCGCATCGCTGATCCGCACCATGTCACGCACCCCTTGCTGCAACAGTTTTTTCGGAATCGGCAACATGCCCCATTCAGGAAACCCGGGTGCGCCCAACGGGCCGGCGCTCCGCAGAATCAACACGCTGTCGGCCGTGACGTTGAGCTCAGGATCATGAATCCGCTGTTTCATTTCGGCGTAATTGTCGAACACCACCGCGGCCCCGCGGTGGCACTGCAAACGTGGCTCTGCCGCGAGCGCCTTGATCACGCAGCCGCTGGGCGCCAAATTGCCTCGCAACACCGACGTCCCACCGGCTGGCGATAACGGGTTTTCACGCGAGCGAATCACGTCGCTGTCGATCACTTCGGCATCCGCGATCTGCGCACCTAGACTCGTTCCGCTGATCGTTTGACACGATAGGTCGATCAAATCGCCAAGCTCTTTCAACAGCGCCCGCAATCCACCGGCATGATAAAAGTCTTCCATCAAGTATTTACCTGCCGGCCGCAGATTCCCGAGGACGGGGGTGATTCGCGACAGTTCGTCGAATCGCTCTAGCGTCAACTCGATCCCCAACCGGCCTGCGAGCGCAATCAGATGCACGATGGCGTTGGTACTGCCGCCGATCGCCAACGAGGTGACCACGCCGTTTCGGATCGATTGTTCGGTCAAAAAACTCGATGGCGTACGTTTGTCCCACGCCATCCGGACCGCTTGGCGTCCCGTGGCCACAGCCAATCGAGAATGTTCGGCTACCACGGCCGGCACGTTTGCCGCACCGCCGAGCGTGAACCCGAGTGCTTCGGCGATACACGCCATCGTGCTAGCCGTGCCCATCGTCATGCAGGTTCCTGCCGATGGTGCGATGCAGTTTTCGATGCAATTCCAATCGCGATCACACACGTTTCCGGCTAACCGTTCGTCCCAATACTTCCAGACATCGCTACCACTACCCAGCGTGACGTCTTTCCATCTCGCTTTTAACATTGGGCCGGCTGGCAGAAAGACCGAAGGCACATCCGCACTGATCGCCCCCATCAACATCGCTGGAACCGTCTTGTCACAACCTCCCATCAAAACCGCGGCATCGATCGGGTGACATCGCAAGACCTCTTCGACCTCCATCGCCAACATGTTGCGATAGAGCATCGTGGTCGGCTTCATCATCATTTCGCCCAGCGACATCACTGGGACTTCAACCGGAAAACCACCACTCTGCAAAATCCCGCGGCGTACTTCGTCCGCGCGGTTGCGAAAATGCGAATGACACGTGTTCAAATCGCTCCACGTGTTCAAGATCGCAACGACCGGTCGGCCTTGGTAGTCAATGTCGTCAAACCCCATCCCTTTCAGCCGCGAGCGATGGCCAAAGGACCGCATGTCGTCTGGGCCAAACCAACGGTACGAACGAAGCGTTGTAGGGTCGCGATCTTGCGGAGCATCCGCAGCAGAATTCGAAGAGGTCATGGGGAGATCAGTCGATTCGAAATGGAGGGGAAACGAGCAGAGTCGAAACGGAGGAAACGAAGGAGGGGGGCGGCCACGAGCGATCTTTCAAAAGGGAAAACCGATCCACGGCCGATGGAACGGACACAATTTACCAGCTCGACACTCTGGTGCGGAATCGCCAACGATGAACCGCCGCGTCAGCGTGGCTCGATCCATTGGCCAGCGGCCCAACCCAACCTGCCATACACAGGGTCCACGAGCATGAATGACGATGAAATGCTATCACGAGAACGCTTTTTCGGTTAGCGGATCCCCGCCGTTTTTGTCGCCGCCGGATGAATGAGCACGCTCTTTGCATTTGCCCACGATCGCCGTCATTTGTCGGATTAACGGCAAGATTGTCAGTCGAGGATGTTCTTTCGCACGAAACTACGGTTGCGTTCACCGCCATCGAAGGGGTACCTGAAATCTTGGACGTAACGTTCAATAGGGGCGAAGATTCCCAGGATGGCTGTGGTGCAACGCCCCAAGCGGCAATCCGGCATTGAATTTCCCATGTTTCAAAAAATATTGGCGTCATCAGAGCTTCCGCGCGGTCAATCGCTCGACAAGGAAGTCGCCATTGGGCCTCTCTTTTCTACCCATCTTCGCTATGTTCAAACCTGCCACCCAAGCAATCCTGGCTCGCATGGCCACCGTTGTGTTTCCAAGCGAACGTGGCCGCGCTCAGCCTGATGCGGGGCGACCTCAGGGTCGAAGACGCCGTCGCAGCGCTTCACGTCTGATCCGTTATCAAACGCTCGAAGACCGCCGGCTATTGGTTGCCGAGGGCGATCCGTTTGAAATCATTCGCAACGTCGATACGACCGGACTGCTCGGAAACGTCTCGGCCCAGATCCGCTGGGGGGATGGAACGCAATCCGCCGCTGCGGTCAATTCGCAACCAGCCACTGGCGGCTTGAAGATTCGCTTTGACTATTCGCTCGACTCATCGGGATTTTTCTCGGGGGCGAATCAGTACCGCCGAGAACTGCTGCAGCTTGCTGCCGATTCGATTGTCCGTCGTTTTTCGGATCAGCTCGATGCGATCACCCCAAACGCCGCTGGAAAGATGGAGTGGATCGCCAATTTCACGAACCCATCGACCGGCAATTCAACGCTCAACAGCAATGGGACGGCCCGCGATGCCGTTGCCCAGAACTTGAGAGTCAACGCAAACGAACTCGTCATCTTTCCTGGCGCCCGCGACTTGGCTGGCAATGAACGAGGTCGCGGCGGTCCTGGTGGCTTCGCTTTTCCCAGCGTCGGGTCGATCACGCCCGAGCAGCTAGCGAACATCAACGCGTTTCGTGACACCGTTCAATTCCGTGGGGAAAGTGGTGCCAAAGCTTCGCCGGCAACCGATTTCGGACCATGGGGAGGATCGGTCGCCTTTGACAACAATGGAACCAATTGGTATTTCGGCAAAGACATTGACGGCATTCAGCCGGGACAAACCGATTTCATCACCGTCGCGATGCACGAATTGACGCACGTGTTGGGGTTTGGCAACGCGGGAATCAACAAGGCCTGGAGCACTTACACCAGCGGAAACAGCTTCACAGGTGCCAAAGCGAACGCGGCTTATGTGGGTTCGGGCAATCCGCCGCTTGACCAAAGTTTCCACTGGGCCAATTCGATCCTGGATACCAACAATCAAGCGACGCTGATGCGTAGCTCGCTGAGCAACGGCGAGCGACAAATGATTACATCGCTCGATGTTGCGGCATTGGACGACATCGGTTGGACGTTGGTGGGATCGACCGTTACGGTGTCCGCCAACCACGTCTATGGCGACAACGGAAGTTTTCCGGTCGAGATCGTTTTGACCGGCAGCGGACTAGGCGAATTGGTCATCCCGGTGACGACGGCATCGATTAGTAACGTGAAGCCGACGCTAACGGTCGCCGCGAACCAAAGCGTCGTCGTCAACACGCCTCTTACCATCACCAACATTGGATCGATCTCGGATCCTGCTAGCAGCGATACGTTTACCTACACGGTCGACTGGGGTGACGGAAGCAACGTCGTTTCGGGCGTTGCAACAATCGATCAAACCGGCAATGCCACACGTCCGACGCTGGCCTCGTTTGACGGCACGCACACTTATGCCGCTGCGGGCAACTTCACCGTTGTTGTCCGCGTCGAAGACGGCGACGGCGGGGTTGACCAGAAAACGTTTAGCGTTTCGGTCTCATCGCCTCCAAAGCTTTCGCTTGCACTAAACCAATCCTCGATTTTGGAAAACAGCGGAAGCGCTGCCGAATTGACGATCACCCGGTCAGGCCCGGCCTCGAGCAGCCCGCTGACGGTTTCATTGAATTCAACGGACGCCAGCGAAGCCACCGTCCCTGCGACTGCTGTCATTCCCGCCAATGCAACTTCGGTCAAAGTTCCTGTCGCGGCAGTGGACGACGCCTTGCTTGACGGCGACCAATCGCTCCAGTTATCGGCGTCGGCCGCTGGAGTGGATCCAGGCGTGATCGATTTGCTGGTCAAAGATCACGAGACGCTTAGCGCCAGCTTCACCGCCGATTCGGTTCACGAAGACGCATCCAATACCGTGCAGCTGCGGATCACCCGCAGCAACAGTGACGTATCGCAAGCGTTGCCGATTCAAGTCAGTGGTGGCAATACAAATGAATTGGGCTTTGATGGTGCATTGGTCATCCCGGCGAATCAAACAAGTGTGCTGATCAACGTGGTCCCCGTCGATGACGATGATCCCGAATCATCCGAGCAATACAGCTACACGTTCGCGGCAAGCGGCTATGTTGCGGATTCTGCGACGATTGAGTTAGTTGATGACGAAGCTCCGTTGTTTCAAAACGCAGAAAATCGATTTGATGTGGACGGCAACGGGATTGTAACCGCAGCTGATGCGTTGGTCGTCATCAACGCGTTGCAGTTTCGCAACGGAAACGCGCTGCTCGACCCTGATACTGAACAACCGAGCGACGACGGCTATTACGACGTCAACGGCGACTATCGAATCACTCCGCTTGATGCACTGAATGTCATCAACGAACTGAATCGGATCGGCAGCGGAGAAAGCGAGGGCGAAGGGGAGCGTGCACCGGCCATATTTGCCCCTATTCAAGTGGATGCTCTGATCCGCGATAATGAGCTCGACAAAAACCAGGCCATCGGCGCAGAGGGTTTGCTGTTCTAAAAACGCTAGAAAACGCGAAAAGGGTGCAGTAAACCGTCACTGGCGTCACGCCGCCCCCCTTCCTACAACCTGCACCCTAACATGATCTCGCTGATTATCTCCGTCACCTCCCTCGTACTCATCCTGACCAGCATGGGGCTCCTTTGGTTTTGGTTTGTGCGGCGAGAAGATGAGCCCCGCGACAAATAGTCGCTCTAAGCGATAAAACGCTCCGCTTGATAGGGCCGCGTTTGGATGCTGGTCGGTTCGCCCGAGACCAACTCGGCAATCATACGGCCGGTGGCGGGCGCCATGCTCAGCCCTAGCATGTTGTGTCCGCACGCCAAGAAGACGTTTGAGAATCCTGGGCAGCGTCCAATGATCGGAGTGCTGTCGTACGTCATCGGACGCCATCCGTACCAGGTTTCAGAGAACGATTCAGGCAGTTTGCACTTCAGGTAGTCCGCCGCGGCCTGGGTCAGCAACCCGAGACGTTTCTTGGAGATCGCCGAATCATAACCGATGAACTCCATCATCGATCCCAAACGCAGCTCAGAACCCCACGGTGTCACCGCCACCTTTCGCTCGGGCAAAATCATTGGCGTGCGAGGACAGCCCTCAGGCCGCGGCATCGTGATCGAATAGCCCTTGCCTGGCTGAATCGGTGCACGAAAACGAAGGATCTTCTCTAACAGCGGTGTCCAGGCGCCAGTGGCAATCACCACATGATCCGCCGTGACTTGCTGTGACGACAGCGACACACGTGTCGCATTACCGCCCGATTCTTCGATCGATTCGAGCGATTGATTTTCGACAAACGCTACCCCGCGGCTCTGCAGCGAATCACGCCAAGATGCGACCAAGCGTGCCGGCCGCAAATGGGCATCATGTTCGAAATACCAAGCCCCCGCGACATCCTCTTGCAAACCGGGCTCAAAATCCAATAGCTCACTCGCCGACATTCGCCGCGCCGGTTCATTAAAATCACGACGCAGCATCTCATCGATCGGTGCGTACGCTTGAAACGCATGCTGATTCTTATAGACGAACAACAATCCTTGCTTGGTCCATTCACAATCCAATTGGTAATCGCGAATCAAATCACCGTACAGCTGCATCGACTCGGTCAACAGCGGATGAATCGCATGCCCCGATTCAATCCAATCCGTCTCGTTACAGCGACGTGAGAAGTTCCACAACCATTTCCACAGATGGAGGTTCAGCCCCGGCCGAATCCGCAGTGGTGGATTCGGTTTTAACATCGCTTTGATGGTTGAGAAAATCGCCCCCGGTTCAGCCAGTGGCAACGCATGACTGGGGCTGACGTAACCACAATTGCCGTGCGAGCAGCCACCGCCAACACGGCCGCGGTCAATCACCGTCACACGATAGCCACGCAGATTCAAGTAGTGGGCACATGCGATACCGACGACTCCGCCGCCGACGATGGCGACATGCTGAGACTCACCTGCGGACGCGGCAATTCGCTGGCCCTGAACGTGTTGGCCTGAGATGGGCTGGCCTGCGTTGGGCTGGCCCGGCTCGTCTTGGCCAGCATTGTGCTCTGGCAGTTGGTGCTGCGACGAACTGGACGGATCAGGCACGTGTTTGGCGGTCATAAGTACCGAACGGTCAGATGGGCAGCGGATGGACTCGGCGGTTTACGAAGCACGTTTACACCGGGATCCCGTACCGAAATGCATCGTCCGGGTCGAGCAACAATTGGCTTTCGGCGGTCACCGAAGCTTCGCCCGTGACACTCGGTACGATGATCCCTGCACTGGCTGCCACGGAATCGTCCACAGTTTGCTTGGGGTCGAGCCCAATGTTGCCGAGCTGCTTGATTTCTTCATCGGTAGCCAAGCGATAGTTGGCCTCGAAATAGGTCCCGATGATACTTTCTTGGTGCCATCGTTCTCCGGCAGCCAGTTCACCATCGGCAGCCAAACAGGCCAACTTAACACTCGTGCCGGTACCACATGGTGATCGGTCCCATTGGCCGCCGGGACAAAGCACAAAGTTGCGACCGTCGTTGGTCTCTGAATCCCAATACAACTCGATATGGTCAATCACCTTGCCGCCATGGCCGGTGATGCCTTGGTCATCCAAAGCTTTGCGGATCGCTTTGGTAAATGCCAACAGTTCATCGAGATGTTGCGGACGAATCTGAGCCGACTCGCTGCGAACCAAAAAGAACCAATTGCCGCCCCAGGCGATATCTCCAACGACTTGGCCAAACCCTGGCACCTCGACGGCCACCGCTTTGCGATAGCGATAGCTCGGAACATTTTCGACCGTGACGCGGTGCATGTCTTCATCCAATTCGAAACCGATCACGCCCACCGATGTTTCGAGCTGATGATACCCGGGCCCGATGCGGCCGAGATAGGCAAGCGTTGCCGCGACGCCGATCGCACCGTGACCACACATCCCTAGGTACCCGGTGTTATTAAAAAAGATCACTGCGCCGGCGAACTCGGGATTGGTGGGCTTACACAGCAGGGCGCCCACCAACACATCACTTCCTCGTGGTTCATTGATTACCGCCGTGCGATAGTGATCGAATTCTTTGGCAAAACGCTGCTGACGCTGAATCAACGTCCCTTTGCCAAGATCGGGACCACCCGAAACGATCGTCCGTGTGGGTTCACCGCAAGTGTGAGAATCAACCGTCGAGATACGCTCGACTTTCGGAGCAGAGACTTTCATGAGAGAGATATTGTATGGCAAACAATCAAGGTTTCAGTCCATTCACGCGAACGTTCCAATCGAGCTGGGGACGTAAGCGTGAAGCCACGCAAAATGCAATGGCTAAGCAACTATGTTTGCAACAAAATCATCGCGCCACAAGTCTCCACGGCGCAGAATCATCGCCGCTGTCGCAGTCCCACCCATTCTTCCCAGCCATCGTCATGGATAGCGTGCGAGAACAGGGGGGACGGAGGCTGTAAGTCTCGTGAAGATGTTGGTCGCGATTGCAGCACCGGGCAGAGTTGCGGGGACGCAAACGCCAATGGCTTTTTCAAACCAACTCGCCGATCGATGCTTTAAGCCAGTGCGGTTGTGCGATCAACCGGCACTACCATCGCGCCAGGTTGAGCGCTGTTGGTGCGATAATAATCGGGTGCCCAGCGGCCCAGTTCGACGTACATTGCGATGACCGCAACGAGCATGAACAACATCGCGAGAATCAAAATGACGGTGTAAACACTGGGTGGCTGTTTACGTGGTTTCTCAGTCGAGGGTAGTGTCGACACGGTCGCCCTCCTGGATAGTGCCTTGGCTGAAGTCGGGCAGGATTTCCGCGACCGCTCGGTCAGGTTCAATTTTCAACACACGGACCTTGCCAAGGTAGCGGCCCTGTCGACTGATTTCGAGATGATGACCTGATCGCAGCCCATCATCGTATCCAATCGAAACTTCGACCAGTTTCTTAGGACGGTTGATCACCAAAACGGTGCCGTTGCGATCCGGAGGCGATCCATCGAGGGGTTCGTTGATATCGATCCCCTTGGCATCGACGACCTCTTTGTAACGGGTTACTTGGGCCATCAATTGATCGTTCCGCTCGCTTTGGATCTGAACAATCCCACGCAACCGGTTCATTTGGTCGGTCAATTTCAACGTTTGCGTAAACAGCGTGTCGCGGTCTTCTTGTTCCTTGCGAATCTGTTGCCGCAATCGATTTGCTTCGGCCGTCAACTCTTCGAGCTGCAAAGCACGGCTGCGATCGGTTTGAGCAAAGACGGTGTTTTGAGCTTCTTTTTGCTGATAGCTCTCTTCCCGTTTTTGCAGTTGGTCTTTCAATTGGTCCAACTGAGTCGTCAACGCTGCCAATGCGGTTCGCCGCGCGGCTTGTTCACGAGCCAAGGCAGCTTCGACGCGTTGCTGCGTATCACGAAGCTGCTCGTTGGTTGATTCATAATCTTGAATTTGTTCTTTCAGTCCACCCGGGCCTGTCACCACGTCCCGCCAATTGCGGTGCGATGCGTTAACCGCCAAAGCCAAAACCATGAAGGTCAAGCTGAGGATGAGAATGATGACTGAGAACGACTTCCCAAGTAGGGTCATTGCGAAAATTCCGTATACGTTCCGACCGACAAGAGATCCCCGACGAAAAAGAGATCCAGCGACACGATAGGCGGGTGAATTGATCCAATGTCAATTCATCAACGCTGGCACGCTCTGATGGACGAGTCGCGAAAGGCACGCTTGACTCGACCAGTGAAGTATAGTTAGCCAATAAATAGAGTGTCAACGAAAACGTTGTTAAAACAGGTAAACCGAACCTGGATTAACAGTCGGGGCGGTTTGTACCGTTTTTTACGGTATCAATTCCCTCCCCCAACCGGCCTAGTAGTCGAGTCCTTCGAGCGATTTAATCGCTTGTAGGAACTGATCCATGCTTGCCGTTCGCTTCTCGACGTTCGGCTGCAACGCGCCCATGATCGCCCGCGATAACCGTGGCTCGATCTCAGGGCACCGCTCCAACAGATCCTTCGGCGGCGAGGTATCGTGGTGCAGAGCTGCCTTTCCGTTCACTACATCTCCCTGCCATGGATGCTCGAAACAGCACAGGCAGTAACAGGTGATTCCGAACGAAAAAATGTCGACACGAAAATCGGTCGCTCGACGACGGACGATTTCAGGCGACATGTAGAGCGGTGTCCCCGTGCGATTCCCCGGCGCCATGAAGTGACGCGTTGCAGGCACGGTCAAGCCAAAATCGATGAGCTTGAGGCCGCTGAAATCGGGAAAACAAATGAAATTGCGAGGGCAAATGTCGCGATGGATGAAGCCGCGTGAATGGACGTAGCGAATCGCTTCGGCCATCTGGCGAATCAATCCCATCCGATTGCCCTTCAAGTTCGCTTCTTGGCGATTGACGATCACATGCTGCAAACTGGGGCCTTCGACATACTCCATTACCAAAATGGGTTGCCCCTTGCTGGTCACCCCGGCTTCGTAGGTTTCAACCACGTTGGGGTGTTTCATTCCCAACGCGATCTCTCCTTCACTTGGCTTTTTCAGCCCTTTGAAACGGGCTTCAAACTGCTCCATTTTCTCAATGTCAAGCAATTTGACGCCAACGGTGCGTTTGTGCTCACGATCGTTGGCGACGAAGAAATTACTCATCGTGCCGGTGGCACTGGTTCGCATCCGGTCAAAACGTAGCTCGACGTTTATTCGCGCGTTGGCTTTTAGATTGGCCTTTGCTCCGCCATTGGAACCGGAATTGAATTTAGCCTTGAGCGAATCAAATAGCCCCATAGGTCACGTGAGCATTTGGAAACAGGAGAAAAGGGAAATAGCGCCGTCGGTTTCGAAATCGCCGTCTTCAATGGACTACGTTTCTTCTGAAAACCTACTTTCCACAATAGTCAATTGCGCGAGCAATCTCCGTTTTTAGCGATTTTCGTGGCACGATTCGATCGATGTAACCGTGCTCCAACAGAAATTCGCTGGTCTGGAACCCTTCGGGCAATTCGATCCCGATGGTCGCCTTAATTGTTCGCGGCCCGGCAAATCCGATCAACGCTTTGGGCTCGGCAAAGACCAAATCTCCTAACGAGGCAAAACTGGCGGCAACCCCGCCCATAGTGGGGTTCGTGAGAACACTGACAAACAACCCGCCCGCTTCGTCATAGCGTGCCAACGCGGCGGACACTTTGGCCATCTGCATCAGCGAAAGGATCCCTTCGTGCATTCGGGCCCCCCCACCACTGGCGCTAATGATGATCAGCGGCAGGTCATGTTCGGTCGCAAATTCGATCAAACGAGTCAACCGCTCACCGACCACCGACCCCATGCTTCCCATGATGAACGCACTGTCGGTGACCGCAAATGCGACCCGGCGAGCGCGAACCATTCCGGTACCGGTCAGCACGGCATCGCTGAGCCCGGTCCGTTTCTGTTCCGAAACCAGCCGATCGGAATACTTGCGTCGATCCGAAAACTCGAGCGGGTCCGAAGACCGCAAATGCTCGTTCATCGGCTCGAAGGTTCCTTCGTCCAACACCTGTGCGATACGTTCGGTTGCGGAGACGTAGAAGTGGTATTCACACTTGGGACAAACGTTTAGCCGCTGGGCCACCTCTTTCTTGTAGACCGACGCACCGCAACCGGGGCATTTCACCCACAATCCTTCGGGAACGCCCCGTTTTTTGGGCGGTGCCGCCTTGTCCACGCTCTCTTGGCCGGTTGAAGCATCCGCAGCCAAAATCCCTTCGGATTGCGACGGGGCAGAGGTCACCGACGAATTGGGTTCATCGGTCTTGGAAGGGGTCGAATCAACGCTTGCCATGCTATTTCGGACCATACTGTCTTGGGGATCAACAATTTCAAAGTCGGAATCGAACCTTCACCTTAGCCGATTTTTCCAATTTGTGCTCCCTCAAATTCTAGTCGCTTGTAGTCAAATGCGGGACATGGCCCCCCGCACCCCTCATGACCCCAAGTCCCGGTTTCGCTAAATTGCAGTCTACTCAACTTGACGCTCCAAACGCACCGCTTGGAAAAGCGGGTGAAAAATTGGCTGCTGCGGATAATTGAGTCGAAACCCGCCCCCCCTTCCTCTTCTTTCGACGACACGATCATGACGATTCGACCGGTACGTAAACTCCTTGTCGCCAATCGCAGCGAAATCGCGACCCGAGTCTTCCGCAGTGCAACGGAACTTGGAATTCGCACGGTAGCGATTTATTCCCACGAAGATCGTTACGCACTGCACCGCTTCAAGGCGGATGAGGCGTATCAGATCGGCGAACCCGGCGAACCGATCCGCTCGTACTTGAACATCGAAGCGATCGTCGACTTGTGTAAGAAGCATGACGTCGATGCGGTCCACCCGGGTTATGGATTCCTGTCGGAAAACCCCGAGTTCGCCCGGGCACTGGAAAACGCCGGCATCTTGTTTGTCGGCCCCAGCGTCAATTCGCTGGAGCAGCTCGGGGACAAAACCGCCGCACGCAAGATCGCCGAGGCGGCCCAGGTGCCGGTCTTGGGAGGCAAGAACGAAGCGCTCTCTAGCGTCGATGAAGCACTCGAAATCGCCGACTCGATGGGCTACCCCGTGATCTTGAAAGCATCCAAAGGAGGCGGCGGACGCGGAATGCGGGTCGTCAATTCGGCAGACGAATTGCCGGCGGCACTCGAAGCGGCTCAGCGTGAAGCGAAAACCGCGTTCGGCAGCGATGAAGTGTTTGTCGAGCGGTTCGTTCAGCGAGCGCGTCACATCGAAGTCCAATTGCTCGGCGACCGACACAACAACTTAGTTCACCTGTGGGAACGTGACTGCAGCGTTCAGCGGCGACACCAAAAGGTCGTCGAAATCGCACCGGCTCCGAACTTGAGTAGCGACATCCGCCAAGCGATGTGCGAAGCGGCAATCAAAATCGGCCGCGCCGTCGGCGGGGACTCCAGCGGCTATGAAAATGCCGGCACCGTCGAATTCCTTTACGATGTTGACGCAAAGCAATTCTTCTTTATCGAGGTCAATCCTCGCATCCAAGTTGAACACACGGTGACCGAAGAAGTCACAGGGATCGACATCGTTCGCAGCCAAATCTTGGTCGCCCAGGGCTATCCGCTCGATAGCGAAGAGGTGGGATTGTCGTCGCAAGACGCGATTCACACCAGCGGGTTTGCGATGCAGTGTCGCGTGACGACCGAAGACCCGAGCAACCAATTCCGTCCCGATTACGGCCGGATCAGCCATTACCGCAGCGCCGCCGGGCTGGGGATTCGCTTGGACGCCGGCAGCGCTTTCAGCGGCGCGGTGGTCAACCCGTTTTACGATTCGATGTTGGTGAAAGTCACCGCACGGGCTCCCTCGCTGGCCTCGGCTGCATCACGCATGAACCGCTGTTTGCACGAATTCCGCATTCGTGGCGTGAAGACGAACATCCCGTTTTTGATCAAGATGATCAACTATCCGGCGTTCTTGGCCGGCGAGGCCACGACCCGTTTGATCGACCAAACGCCGTCGCTGTTTGAATTGCCACGCCGCCGCGACCGAGCGAGCAAGTTGTTGGCGTTTCTGGGGGAAACGATCGTCAACGGCAACCCGCTTGTCGTCGGACGCCCTGTGGCAACACGCCGCGAACCGGCTCCGGTACCGCAACTGAAAAAACTCGCGGAACTGCCCGGCAAACAGTTACCCGAAGGAACCAAGGACATCTTTCGCCGCGAAGGTGCCGAGGGACTTGTCAAATGGGTTCAGAATCAAAAAGGATTGCTGTTTACTGACACCACGATGCGAGACGCGCATCAATCGTTGTTGGCCACGCGAGTGCGAACGTTTGACATGTTGCAAATCGCACCAGCGTACGCCCAGCTAACGCCCCAATTGTTTTCACTGGAAATGTGGGGCGGAGCCACGTTTGATACTACGATGCGATTCTTAAAAGAATCTCCGTGGCAACGCCTCGCCGACTTGCGTGAACAGGTCCCCAATATCCTGACTCAAATGTTGCTGCGAGCCAGCAACGCGGTGGGCTACACAAACTATCCCGACAACGTCGTGCGTTTGTTTGTACGCGAAGCCGTGCAAGCAGGGATGGACGTTTTCCGTGTTTTCGATGCACTCAATTGGCTCGAAAACATGAACGTGGCGATGGACGCGGTGTTGGCCGAAGGCGGGATCTGCGAAGCATCGATCTGTTACACCGGCGACCTGCAAAACCCACGTCGCACCAAGTACGACATCAAGTACTACGTCGAACTGGCTAAACAGCTGGAAAAACGCGGTGCCCATTTGTTGGCGATCAAGGATATGGCCGGACTTTGCAAACCGGCGGCGGCGGTCCAGTTGATCCGTGCGTTGCGAGAAGAAATTGGTATCCCGATCCATTTCCACACGCACGACACCGCAGGCATCCAAGCGGCAACCATCCTGGCTGCCGCTGGCGAAGGCTTGCAGATTGCCGACGCCGCACTCGCACCGCTTTCCGGCGGAACCAGCCAAGTCAACTTGAACACGTTGGTCGAAGCGCTTCGCGATACCGATCGCGAGTCTTCTCTATCGACCGAGGCGTTGACGCAGTTGGCAACATATTGGCAAGCCGCACGCGAATTTTACTTGCCCTTTGAAAGCAGCGTGTTGCCCGCTACCGGCGACCTCTACGAACACGAAATGCCGGGCGGACAATACACCAACTTGTATCAACAAGCTCGTGCGTTGGGGCTATCCGATCGCTGGGCCGAAGTATGTAAAGCCTACGCCGGCGTGAATCGCTTGTTTGGTGACATCGTCAAAGTCACCCCGACCAGCAAAGCGGTCGGCGACATGGCGCTGTTCTTGGTTGCTAACGAGATGTCAGCCGAAGACGTTTTGACGGCTGACAAATCGCTTGCCTATCCTGCCAGCGTGATTGATTTGATCGGCGGACGGATGGGACAACCGCCAGGCGGATTCCCCGACGAAGTCATCAAGATCATCTTGGGTGACCAGAAACCGGTTCTCAATCGTCCCGGTGATTCGATGCCTGACGCCGACGTCGCTGCCGCTCGGGCGGCGGCCGCCAAGTTGACCGGCGATCCTGAAAACGACCGCGCCGCCGTCACGCATCTGCTGTACCCAAAGGTGTTCGAGGACTTTGCTAAACACCGCAACACGTATGGCGACGTCGATCACATTCCGACGCCTAACTTTTTCTACGGACAAGAACCGGGCGAAGAAATCGCGGTCGATATCGAACCGGGTAAACGCTTGATCGTCAAATTCCTCGCCGTCGGAGTGCCTCATCCTGATGGGACGCGGACTGTTTTCTTTGAACTGAACGGTCAACCACGCGAAGTGTCGATCCTCGACAAATCGCTCGAACCGAAAGTCAAAGCGGCGGTCAAGGCGGACCCCAACGATCCTGGCCAAGTCGCCGCCAGCATGCCGGGTATGGTGATTACCGTCGCTGCAGCCGAAGGCGACAAGGTCAAAGAGGGCCAGAAATTGATGGTGCTCGAAGCGATGAAGATGGAAACCACGATCAACGCGCCGGTCAGCGGAACGATCGCCAGCATCCAAACGCCTGCAGGCACGCAAGTCGAAGCGGGCGATTTGTTAGCGACGATCACGGTCAAGTAGCCGAAGTCCTATCAGCCATCTAGAAGTTGCGTGATTGCCGTTTTTCCCGGCAAATCACAACCCGACGCGTCAGTTTCTAGGTTGCTATTTTTGTGCCGGAGGCTCTTTGTGGAATAGCCTTGGACTTTGGTCCAAGGTTAGCGGTTCTGAAATTGGCACCCCGTCGCGGAGCGACGTTCTGTGGCGAACGATTAAGTCACAAAACGTCCCGTTGGGACTCGATTGATACTGGCGAAAGTCATCGGACTAAAGTCCGAGGCTATCGAAATATGTCGCTCCGCGACAGCAAATAGCACAACTTCAAAAAATTCAGCTCCCGGGCTTCGGTCGCTCGAAGCCCCACGATGCGGCCATCGCATCGGCCGCTTCTTCGATGTCAGTGATCTCGCCCCACCCCCCGTTGCGAAGATAGGCATGAGCGAATTCGTGCGCGATCACGTACCATGCAAACGTTTCGGGTGCATCGGCTAGTTTCAATCGCAGCACCACGCAGCGACTGGTTTTTCCAGCATCCCCTGGCGCGGGCATCAAGAACGACCACCCCACCCCCGGTTGATAGTTGTCAACCGTGACCTGGAAGCGATGGTCGTCCAAAAAATCTTGTTGCACTTCGGCCGGCAATCGCTCAAGGACATGCCGCACCCGGCGCAGCAAGACCGGGTGATCCGAAAACGGGGCAAGGTAGGGGGCGAAACGCATCAATCAACCGGTCTTCGTTTTGAACCAAGGAATGTCGTGGCGAGCATGAGATTCGCATCTTACCCTGCCGGACTCAATTTGTTTACCTGAAGGGCTTTGCCCGCGATGAAAGCCAACGCAGTGAAGCATTTGCGGGTAGGGCCCCTCCCCGGCAAGGTGGCCATTCGCAATTGGACGACTATCATCCGCCGAACCACTAAGCCGGTGCTCTGCTTTGCTGCGGTCCGGCCTGCATGGATCTGCCCCCCTCTTCCTCTTAGCAAACATCAGTAGGCTGCAACCGCTGCCTCGTAGGCGGGCAGCGCCTCGTTGATGAACAATGCCATCGTCGCGCCAAAACGCGGATTGATCTCCAGCAACTTGATTCCGCTGCCGTGCGGTTTGTAATCGATACAGCAAACGCCCTCGTAGCCAATCGCTCTCAACATCTCTTCGAAAAGGCCGGTGTAAGGGGAATGGTCTGACGTCTGACGCTTTACCGGTTTGCCATGTCGTCCTTTGACATACACCCCCGGCGGAAAGAAATATTTGCAGGTGCGGCTAAAGACAACTTGCCCCTTCGCAATGACCAGATGGGTAGCAAATTCTTCTTGTCCACTGATATGCTCGAGCGTGAAATGCGATTCTGCATTCAACAGCGTTTCTAATTCGCGTTCATCGTCGGAGTTTTGGATGATGAAGGTTCCATCGCCAAATCCAGAAACACGTTTCTTCACGACATACGGATACTCAAATCGACAGCCCGTCGCTGGCATGTGCTCGCCAAAACCATACTGAGTCAACCGATGAATCAATGCTTGTTTGTCATCGCACAATTCGATCACCTCGGTACTCGGCACGATCGCCTTTTGGCCATGAAGTGAGCGGTGGTGCAGGTTAAAGTACTTTTCGTCACGCACCGTCAGCGGAAAAAGCAAATCAAAACGCCGGACATTGACGTCGGACAGGTTGTAGCAGAACGGAACGTAATCCCGTAACGATTGGCCAATCGCGTTGTTCCAGTCGTGTTTGCGTGAAAACAACACCGATGGCTTTCGCTGAATTCGGCAGGTCGCCAATCGATATTGATCCGTCCATTTCATCCACGCACGATAGCAAGAAGAATCTTTTTGCTAAACATCCTGCACACGGGATTTTTAGCAAGATCCCCTACGCCAACAATTCTTTGACCGGGTGGTGCTCTTCGACGCCCGTAAGTTTGACGTTCAGTCCGCGAAAATTGACGCTCAGCCGTTGATGATCCAGTCCAAGGCAGTGCAGGATCGTGGCTTGGATGTCATGCACATGGACCGGTCGCTCGGTGATGTTAAATCCGAGTTCATCCGTTGCGCCGAGCGTGATTCCTGGTTTGATCCCGCCGCCTGAAAACCACATCGTGAACGCTTGCGGATGATGGTCGCGCCCCATGCTGCGTCCCAACGCGGCACTCGATTCGACCATCGGTGTTCGGCCAAACTCGCCGCCCCAGACGACCAACGTTTCGTCCAGCAATCCACGCTGCTTCAAATCCTGGATCAACGCGGCACAGCCTTGATCGGTCGCGGCACATTGCGACTTTAGCCCGCCGGCGACGTTGCTGTGGTGGTCCCATCCCGAGTGGTAAACCTGGATAAAACGCACGCCTCGCTCTGCCAAACGGCGAGCAAGTAAGCAGTTGTTAGCAAACGATTTGGACGCATTGCCAGGCTCGGCACCGTACATCGCAAGCGTCTCAGCCGACTCGCTTTGGAAATCCATCAACTCAGGAGCCCGCGTCTGCATTCGATACGCCATCTCGTACGAACGAATCCGGGTTTCGATTTCAGGATCAAACACCACCGATTGGCGTTTCTGATTCATCTTGCGAATCAGATCGAGCGAGTCTCGCTGAGCCTGCGTGTCGAAACCGGCTGGGTTGGTGACATTTAAAATCGGATCGCCCGACTCGCGAAAAGGAACGCCTTGATGCGAACCAGGCAAGAATCCGCTGCCCCACATCGCCGCTCCGCCACTCAAGTTGCCGCCACTTTTTAGCACGACAAACGAGGGCAGATCGTTCGCTTCGCTGCCAAGCCCATAGCTCAACCAAGCTCCCATGCTCGGTCGCCCCGGCAACTGATTGCCGGTATTGAACAACAATTGGGCCGGGGCGTGATTGAACAGATCGGTGGTGCATGATTTTACGAACGAGATGTCATCGACGACTTTGGACAAATAGGGCAAGCGATCCGATAGCTCGGCGCCGCTTTCGCCATACTTGGCAAACGGGAACTGTGGCCCCAGTACCGCCGCATCAGGTTGGATGAACGCGTAACGTTGGTTACCGATCACCGACGGTGGGATCGGCTGTCCGGCGAGTTCAGCCAGTTTGGGTTTGTTGTCAAACAAGTCGAGTTGGCTGGGTGCCCCGGCCATGAATAAAAAGATCACCCGTTTGGCTTTGGCAGGAAAGTGAGTCGGACGCACCGAACTCGGTTGCGACACGTCATCTTGCCCGGCCAAAGCATGCTTCGCTCCGCCAGCGATCAGTGATGCGAGTGCCATTTTGCCAAGTCCGACACCACAATCTTGGAAAAAATGGCGGCGGGTTGGATCGGGTCGTGAGTGAGAATTCATTGCTTTTACCATGGAATGCCAAACGGCGTATTGGCTCGAATAAAGATCGATTGACCGAGCGTTTGGTTAGGGGCGAGTGACGGCTTCGTCGAGGTTCATGATCACCCGAGCGACCATCGACCAAGCCGCGAAGTCGGCAGACGCATTCTTGTCGCCCCCGATCTCTGCCGCGATGAGCTGACCGGAAACCAGCCGTTGCTTCTGAGCATCGAAGTACGCCGTCAACATCTGCGTTTCCTCGATCGTGGGCGGTCGTGTCAAAATTCGGCGAAACATCGACGTTGCGATCTCTGTTGGGGAATCGTTTGCATCTTCACTGGTCTGCTTCGCCAACGTCTGTTCCGCCAACGCTCGGGCCATCTCAAAATACATCTCGTCATTCAAAACCGTCAGCGCTTGCAGCGGCGTGTTGCTGCGGTTTCGCTGTGGGATACACTCTTCGCCGGTCGGGGCATCAAACACGGTGTAGGCGGCAAATGCCGCGGTCCGCTTTTTGAACGTATAAATCGAGCGGCGATACCGATCAGCGTCCTTGGCGGTGTTCCATTTAAAATTGCCATACGCCAACTCCGTCACACTCGGAGGCTGCGGCGGAAACACACCGGGACCGTACATTTTCTCTGACAGCAATCCTGATCCCCGGAGCATGATGTCGCGAACCGTTTCGCCATTGACGCGGAAACGTGCACCGCGGGCAAGCAGTCGATTATCAGGATCCATTTGGACTAGTTCGGCTGTCCCTTTGGAATCTTGACGATAGGTCTCGCTCATCACGATCCATTTGTGCAACTGCTTGATCGACCAACCGTTTTCGATCAACTCGACGCTTAACCAATCGAGCAATTCGGGATGCGTCGGCGGTTCGGACTGGACGCCAAAATCGTCGCTGGACCGCACCAACCCCGCACCAAACAGTGACCGCCACGCCCGGTTGACGGTCACCCGGGCGATCAAGGGATTGGCGTCACTGACGAGCCAGCGGGCCATCTCGAGTCGATTCTTCGGCGAACGCTGCTCGTCCTCAACGAACACGCTCAGCATCCCCGGACTGACTTGTTCCTTCGGACTGAGGTACTCACCGCGATGATGACGATAGGTCGGGCGTGGATGATCCGCTGGGCGTTCTTGCATCACCAACGTGGTCGTCGGCTCCGGCAACTTCGCTCGCAACGAATCGATCGGTTTACGTGCCTCGGCCAATAGCGGAGTGGTACGCAAAAACTCGCGTCGCAGCACCTCGCTTCGTTCTTTGTCGTCCTCCGCTGAGGCAAGGATCGTCTCAGCGGACTCGGACAGCTGGCTCGCAACTGCATCGGGCTTGCTGGTAACCGCAAAGCGAAAACGCCCCAGACTCGCCACATAATGGCGTTCAAACAGCAACTTGATACGAAGTTCGCCGGGCGTTTCAATTGGCTGCTGCAGGTTCATCACCAAATGCAACCGTTCACCTTTGTGATTGCCAGGTTGCCAGCCCGTCGATCCATCACCATCAAAAACGTTATCAGGACGGACTTTGGAATTGCCGTCGTTGGTGGTGCGGTAATTGTGCGTGACCTCACCAAAATTCAGCGGGGCATCGCCGAGCGTCGCATTCAATTCGCTCACAAAGAAGTCGCCCTTGCGGCCTTCGTAGAACGCCAAACCAGGACCATGCTCCGGCAGCCGATCATCCGGTAATGCTTCGAGCCGGATCGCGGTGATGGGCAAATCGCTTTGCTGAATCGTGAACGTCAACTCGTACTCGTCACGCTTGGTGGTGTCGCCGCTGGCAAAGACGCTGCCGTCATCGAGCAACTCGAGCCGCGGCAAATTCGATTTCATCTCCGTCGGCGTGATGACTTGCCATGGCGTCGCGACCGCTTCTTGACTGCGAATCCACTTGGCGAATTCACTTTCGAAAGTTGCCGATGCATCATCGCCGATCGGAAAGACGTCCGCCAACTGAGATTCAAGTCGCTCGATTTGATCGAGTGTTTCGCGTCGCTGTTGTTCCACCGTAGGATCAGGGATCGCATAGTCGGGTTCGTCGGCATTGTTCAACAGTGCCATCAACCGAAAGTAATCGGTGTGCGTGATCGGATCGAATTTGTGTGTGTGGCACTGCGCACAACCGGTGGTCAAACCGAGCCACACAACACCGGTCGTTGCCACGCGATCGACCATCGCAAGGTAACGATACTCAAGCGGATCGATCCCGCCTTCTTCATTGAGCATCGTATTGCGATGAAATCCGGTCGCGATCAAATCATCGGGACTTTTGCGAGGCAACAAATCGCCAGCCAACTGTTTGATCGAAAACTCGTCGTAGGGCATGTCTTCGTTGAGCGCCCGGATTACCCAATCGCGGTAAGGCCAAATCGAACGCTCGCGATCTTTCTCGTACCCGTTGGTGTCGGCGTAACGAGCGAGATCCAGCCACGGCAAAGCCCAGTGCTCACCATAGCGAGGCGATTGCAGCAGTTCGTCAACCAGAGCTTCGTAAGCATGCGGGTCGGTCGAGGAAACAAATGCATCCGCTTGCTCCGGCGTCGGCGGCAGTCCGATCAAATCGATGTATAACCGACGCACCAACGTCATCCGGTCGGCTTCGGGCGAGGGCGAGATTCCTTCGCGAGCCAAACGGTCCAGCACGAAGGCGTCGATCGCGCCGCGTGCCCAGCCAGATTGTGTCACGGTCGGCACGGCGGGCCGCGTCGGCGGGGTGAAGGCCCAATGTTTATCGTACTTCGCGCCGCTTTGCACCCAATCGCGAAGCAATTGTTTCTGTTCGGGTTTGAGCGTTCCTGCATGCGGCGGTGGCATGACCTCGTCTTCGTCGGAAGAGAACAGCCGCCGCACCAATTCGCTGGCGTCCGGATCGCCTGGTTCGATCACGCCGTGTTCGATCGCGGCTTCGTCAACATCGAGCCGCAAATCGGCTTCGCGATGTTCCTCATCGGGGCCGTGACAAGCAAAACACTGCGACGCCAGCACGGGACGCACCTCTCGATTGAACGAGATTTCATCGTCGGCGTTCACTCGGGCGGCAGTACCTACGACGCTGCAAACCAAAGCAAGCAGGACGCGGTGGACAAGGTGGGGGGAGGGGTGGGACTTCATGGATGTATCATAGTCGATGCCAAACGCTTCGTCGCGTGTTGACGATTGCGGCCGCTCGCCAGCAGGCGGGGCGATTTGGTATCCTTGCAGTTACCTTCAAAGTGTCACTCCATTTTACCCGCATTCTGTTGAGCTTTCGCATTGTCTACCACGGAATCCGCCCCCCAAGTGATTGACGACGATCCCGGATTGGTTGTTGGCGGCCATCAACTGAAGAGCCGTCTGATCGTGGGCACCGGCCGCTACGACTCGATGCCGCAAATGCGGGACTCGCTGATGGCTTCGGGCAGCGATTGCGTGACGGTCGCGGTGCGTCGCGAGCGGCTGTACGACCGGATGGGGCAAAACATCCTCGATTTCCTTGACCTGGATCGATACATTTTATTGCCCAACACAGCGGGCTGCTACACGGCTAAAGACGCGATCCGCGCCGCGAAACTCGGCCGCGAAATCCTTCGTTCGCTCAACAATGCCGGCGCCGATTGGGTCAAATTGGAAGTGCTTGGTGACAGCAAAACGCTGTTGCCGGATCCATCGGAAACATTGGCCGCGTGCGAGGAATTGAGCAAAGAAGGATTCAAAGTCCTCTGCTACACCAGCGATTGTCCGGTCACGGCTCAGCGGCTGAAGGCCGTCGGAGCGGCCAGCGTGATGCCAGCGGGCAGCCCGATCGGCAGCGGCCAAGGGCTGCTAAATCCCAACAACTTGCGGATCATCTTGGAGTATTTGAAGGAAGACGATCCCGATTATCCCGTCATCATCGATGCAGGCGTGGGCACGGCAAGCGATGTCAGCGAAGCGTTCGAGTTGGGGGCCGACGGCGTGCTGTTGAACACCGCAATCGCGCATGCCCGTGATCCGATTCGGATGGCACGAGCGATGAAGTATGCTTCGCTCGCCGGCCGCGACGCCTATTTGTCCGGCCGGATCCCCAAGCGACTTTATGGCACCGCCAGCAGTCCCGAAGAAGGCGTTATTAGCACCCGCCCCTACGGATCTGCGCCGCTCAGCGGCGAGTAAGACAACGTCGCCTTGCGCGCGGGCTGGCAACGCATTCACCCTCCCGTGTGCGGGAGGGTCGGACGCGATAGCGGCCGGGGAGGGCTGGTTGCACGGTGCTTGTACGATCCATCGCTAACACACCGAAGCCCCACCCAGAGCTTGCTGCCGCTCGCTCTGACCTCCCCAAAACAGGTTTCGGGGAGGTGAATATGAATTCACCCTCCCGTGTGCGGGAGGGTCGGACGCGGTAGCGGCCGGGGAGGGTTGGTTGCACGCTGCGTGCACGATCCACCACTAACACACCGACGCCCCACCCAGAGCTTGCTGCCGCTCGCTCTGACCTCCCCAAAACAAGTTTCGGGGAGGTGAATATGAATTCACCCTCCCGTGTGCGGGAGGGTCGGACGCGGTAGCGGCCGGGGAGGGTTGGTTGCACGGTGCTTGCACGATCCATCTAACACACCGACGCCCCACCCAGAACTTACTGTCGCTCGCTCTGACCTCCCCAAAACAAGTTTCGGGGAGGTGAATATGAATTCACCCTCCCGTGTGCGGGAGGGTCGGACGCGATAGCGGCCGGGGAGGGTTGGTTGCACGGTGCTTGCACGATCCATCGCGAACACACCGACGCCCCACCCAGAGCTTGCTGTCGCTCGCTCTGACCTCCCCAAAACAAGTTTCGGGGAGGTGAAAATGAATTCACCCTCCCGTGTGCGGGAGGGTCGGACGCGATAGCGGCCGGGGAGGGTTGGTTGCACGGTGTTTGCACGATCCATCGCTAACACACCGACGCCCCACCCAGAGCTTGCTGCCGCTCGCTCTGACCTTCCCAAAACAAGTTTCGGGGAGGTAAAGCCGTTCTGCCGAAAGTCTTGGCGACTTTCGCTACCCAAACACGCGAGCGACGTTCGCTACCCGGTCATGCGATCAACTCGTGCAATCGTGGATCCAACAACGAATCGGCGATCAACATCACGCCGTCGAACGATTGATCTTTGGTGTGTTCGCTGGGGACGGCGACCGTCTGGGCTCCAGCGGCTAATGCCGCGGCACATCCATTGCCACTATCTTCGAGCACCAGCATTTCCGATGCGGGGACTTGCATCTTCTCGGCTGCCGTCAAATACATCTCGGGGTGAGGCTTGCCATTGACGACGTCGTTGCCGGTCAACACAAACGCAAGCTGATCCGACCAATCAAACGTCGGCAAAATGACATCGACAAATTTGCGTTGACTGCTGGTTGCCAATCCGAACGGCAAACCGGATCGTCGTAGCGAGTCCATCCACTGGCTCAGCCCCGGCATCGGCTGAAGCTGCTCGGCCAACAACGCTCCATACAGTTCGTCTGACTCGGCAAGCAGCGATTCAGCGGAATCCGACAAATTGTGCATTTCGATCATCTGTGCGATCGCCGACACCCCGATGCGGCCCATCATCCGAGCCTGCAATTCCCGGCTGTAGCGATATCCCCGCCGCTGCAGTAACGTATCGCCCACTTGCCAGTACAATCGTTCGGTATCAATCAACAGCCCGTCCATATCGAGTGCCACCCCGCGAACCGGTTTTCGCGCGGCGTCGGCTTGCTCGTCGGACGACTGGGAGCCCGTGGTGTCAAAATCGTTCATTGATCGTTTTCTCGTCGAGTGGTCTGTCAATCGTGACGGCGCGACGACACGCCCTTTGGGCAGTTCGTTTGGCGACATCAGCGAACTGAGTGCATCGGGACTGATCTCGGACAATCCCGATCACTGGTCGGTCGAGTTGTACTTGCCCGTCGAACCCACACGGTTGCGAGAATACTTGATCCGCCGAAACGAACTGAGCGAATCACAGCAACACGCGTTTACCGAAGCCTTCGGGCAAGTCGAAAGCATACTCAATCGCAATACCGCGGCGTACCACACCGAATTTTCAAAATGGTACTCCGCACTCGACCCCGATTCGGATCATCGCGACCCGCTGCAGGAGGATTCAGACACCGCTGCCCCCCAGGATGAAGCGACCGAAGACGGCACAACGCATCCCCACATTGCTCCGACACTGCAGCTCTGCGAGCGGATGTTGGTCGAAGCGGGCTACCGTCGTCTGGATCAATCTGACATCGAAGCCTGCGTGGGTGTGGCGAGCCAGTGGGGAGTCCCGCTGCATGTCGACTTCACGCTGTTCGACCAGCTGGTGGTCTATTCGCGAGGCGACATCGTCGGCACCCGCTTTCGCCGCCGGCTCCGCACGCTGTATCAACGTGAACCAGTCGAAGTTCCCGTGTATCAACGGATGGTGGTGCTGTTCAAACTGCACAACGACGATGTATCGGAAGAACAATTGTCGTCACGGTGTTTGCACCTGAGGATGTTCAAAAACATTCCCAAGCTGGATGTCGACATGCTGTTGCCAGGAACGCAAGTTCGAATCAGCAAAGTGGACCGGGTCAAGATCATCGTGCCAAGTCTGGGAGGGCTTCTGATGTCACTTCGAAAACTAGCCCATTTCATCTTCTTGTTTGCCGCGATCACGCTGTACTCTTCGATGATGTTGGCCGGGTTGATCTTTGCTTCGATCGGCTACATCGTTCGCAGTGTGGTGAGTTATTTCCAGACCCGCAATCGCTACCTATTGAACCTGGCAAAGAACCTGTACTACCAAAAACTCGATACCAACGCAGGCGTGGGTTACCGTTTGATCCAACAAGCCCGGCAACAGAGTGAAGCCGAGGTGACGCTGGCGTTGTACGGGATCCTGTCGAGCGACACTCCGCTGAGCTCTCGCAAACTGCGGCGTCACTGCGAGCGAATGATTCGTGAAGCGGTGAACGTCGAAGTCGACTTTCAAGTCGAGCGGTCGCTGAAAATCTTGTCGCAAGCCGGACTGATCGAACAAGTCGATGGCGAGCAGTGGCGGATGAAGGAACGAGGCTGTTGAGGGAGTTGGTTTGTTAGGCCAAGCGGAATTTACCCTCCCGTGTGCGGGAGGGTGATTTTTTTTCACCTCCCCGAAACTTGTTTTGGGGAGGTCAGAGCGAGCGGCAGCAAGCTCTGGGTGGGGCCTCGATGTGTTAGTGGTGGAGCGTGCAAACACAACGCAACCAGCCCTCCCCGGCCGCTACCGCGTCCGACCCTCCCGCACACGGGAGGGTGATTTCATTTTCACCTCCCCGAAACTCGTTTTGGGGAGGTCAGAGCGAGCGGCAGCAAGCTCTGGGTGGGGCCTCGATGTGTTAGTGATAGATCGTGCAAACACAATGCAACCAGCCCTCCCCGGCCGCTACCGCGTCCGACCCTCCCGCACACGGGAGGGTGAATTCATTTTCACCTCCCCGAAACTCGTTTTGGGGAGGTCAGAGCGAGCGGCAGCAAGCTCTGGGGGGGGCCTCGATGTGTTAGTGGTGGAGCGTGCAAACACAATGCAACCAACCCTCCCCGGCCGCTACCGAGTCCGCCCCTCCCGAACACGGGAGGGTGATTTCTTTTTTACCTCCCCGAAACTCGATTTTGGGGAGGTCAGAGCGAGCGGCAGCAAGCTCTGGGTGGGGCCTCGATGTGTTAGCAGTGGATCGTGCAAACACAATGCAACCAACCCTCCCCGGCCGCTCCCGCGTCCGACCCTCCCGCACACGGGAGGGTAATTTCATTTTCACCTCCCCGAAACTTGTTTTGGGGAGGTCAAAGCGAGCGGCAGCAAGCTCTGGGTGGGGCCTCGATGTGTTAGTGGTGGATTGTGCAAACACAATGCAACCAACCCTCCCTGGCCGCTACCGCGTCCGACCCTCCCGCACACGGGAGGGTGATTTCATTTCGAACGACACACAAACCGCTATGAAAGCCACGCCCCTTAACTCATCACGTGGGCGGCGGTGTGCGCCGGAGCCTCAGCCGGCGTTTCTTGCGAATCGTCGTCGACACTCAACGACTCATCTGGATGACTCGGTTTCTCTCCGCGGCCAAACGATTCTTTGATGTCCATGAAGATTCGGAACAACGTCGGCACGAACACCAACGTAAAGATCGTCGACACGAGCAGCCCGCCCAACAACACGCTGCCCAAACCTCGATAAAGCTCACTGCCGGAACCAGGGAACAATACCAACGGACACAACCCGAGCACCGTCGTTGCGGTGGTCATCAAAATCGGACGCACCCGAGTGCGAACGCTTTCCAAAATCGCGTCGCGCGACTTGAAACCGTCTTCTCGCATCAAATTAAGCGACTGATGCACGATCAAAATCGCATTGTTGACCACTGTCCCGATCAGGATCACAAACCCCAACATCGTCAACACATCGAGTGCTTGCGGCGGCAGCCCCCGCCAAGTCAAGTAAACACTCAACAGCCGCAGGCCCAAAATCCCGCCGACCGCGCCCAGCGGAACACTCATGATGATCACAAATGGGTAAACCCAACTTTCAAATAACGCGGCCATCAACAGGTACGTGATCAGCAAGGCCAGCAGCACGTTCCAGCGCAGCGCCAACCAGGTATCACGCAATTTGTCGGCGGTCCCCGACAATGTGATTTGGTAACCGCCATCGAGTTGCCCCGATGCTCGGATCGGATCGACGATTTGCGTTTCAATCCGCTGCAACGCATCCTCCAGTGCCATCTCGGGCGGCGGAGACACTTCGATCGTGATCGCCCGCTGTCGCTCGCGATGATTGATCTGTTCCGGTCCGCTTGACGATTCAATCCGAGCCAATGAATTCAGTGGAACCAAATGACCACTTGGTGTCGCGATCGGCAATGACTCGAGATCCTGAATCGACCCCGCCTGATCAGGGCTGCCCACAATTGTCAGATCGATCTTGTCGCCACCGATGTAATAATCACTGGCAAACGCACCATCGACTAACGCGTTCACGGCATAACCCAGGCTAGACGCATCGACCCCCATTTGCTCGGTTTGAAACAGATAGGGGATCACGTGGGTTTCGGGATTGCTAAGGTCCAAACTAGGCACCGGTCGAGCTTGCGCGTTGGGGATCACCGGTTCGCCCATCGCTCCCATCACTTGACCGAGGACTTGGCCCCCGATCCCGACCAATTTCTCGAGTTCGGGGCCAGTGATTTCGACATCGATCGTGCGGCCTGCGGTCAATCCTTGTTCAAATAAACTCGATTGTTTGGCGATCACAAACGCGCCAGGCAATTTGGAACGCACACTTTGGATCAACGGAATCAGTTCACCGCTGCGCTGCGGATCGACCGAACGCACGCCCAAGAAGACTTGCCGTCCGCGAGCAACATAGAAAAAGTCAAAGATCGCCGGGTATTCGAGATTCTTGGTCGCCGGGTCATCCGGGTCGATGTCCCAGTAGGGTTTCAAATGCTCTTCGACCGTTTCACCAAGACTCGACAGTTCATCCAGGTTGTATCCTGGCGGCGGTAAAATGATGCCAAACACCAAATTGCGATTGCCTGTTGGCAGATACTCGACCTTTGGCCACAACGCGTAACTCAACGCCGCGGTGGCAGCCAACAGCACCGTGACCAACGCCAATCGCCGCAGCAAACTCTGTTGAATCATCCGGTTCGTGCCGACCACCATCGATACAAACAACGAACTGAGCCACAGAATCGGTTGTACGATCCGATCGGACACACGTTGCAGCGAGTGCGGCGTTGGCTTGGGCTGTGAAGTGGCTTTCGAGCGTTCAGGCCTTTCGGTCAGCAGTCGAGCTGTGACCGTCGGGATCAACGTGATGCTGACGATCAACGACAAGCCGACTGCCGCACTGATCGCCAGCGCGATGTCGCGAAACAGTTGCCCCGCTTCTTCTTCGACGAACAAGACCGGCAGAAACACGGCCAACGTGGTCAACGTCGACGCCAACACCGCTCCCCATACCTCTTTGGTTCCGCGATACGCCGCGTCATACGGTGACCGTCCGTCTTGGTAATGACGATAGATATTTTCCAGCACCACCACCGCGTTGTCGACCAACATGCCAACCGCAAACGCCATCCCTGCCAAACTGATCACGTTCAACGACCGCCCCCACAAATTCAAAAGCAAGAAGGTGCCGATCACACTAATCGGGATCGCCATCCCGACGACCAAAGCACCTCGGGCGAACCAGAACCCCGCAATGACGATCAGCGCCAACGTGATCAAGCCGTACCAAGGACTCAATAACATCGATGCGACGGTGCTAGCGACAATCAACGGCACAAAGATCAACGTTCGCACATTCAAATGCAGAAACAACATCAACACCAACATCGTCAACGTTCCGCCGACCACGATGTTTTGGTTGACCAACCCGACCGACGCATCGATGTATTCGGTTTCATCATAGACCTGCAACAGTTGCAGTTTGCGGTCACGCAGCAAGTCGTTATTCAGATCATCGACGCTGTGTTTCAATCCATCCATCACGTCCAACACATTCGCACCGGTTTCCCGCAGCGCATTGATTGCAATCGATGATTCGCCGAAACGGCGTACCAAACCGTCAGGCTTTTTGAACCCCAGTTTGACTTCGGCCACATCGCTGACAAACACAGGCGCCCCATCGCGAATCGCCAGCACTTGCGATTTGACTTGATCGGCACTGCGAAATTGATTCAGCGTGCGAACGACATAGCGTCGTTTGCCTTCCCAGTAATCGCCGCCCGAGGTGTCTTGGTTTTGGTTGCGAAGCACGCGGCGGACGTCGTCAATCGTCAGGCTGCGGGCGGCCAATTTCTGAGGATCGATGATGACTTGCATCTCGTCGGTCAATCCGCCCAGCACGTTGGCATTGGAGACACCGTTGACGCGTTCGAGTCGTGCTTCGATATAGTCCTCGGCGAACCGCCGCATTTCGGGCACATTCAAATCGGGCGGCAATAGCGGAGCGATGCCCGGGTGATCCTTGGCAAGATTGCGCAGCCGCATCAATCGCAGCCCCGGGTTGTCGGTGCGAAGCACGGTGGCAAGCGGTTCACGAAGCTCGGGATGCTGGTCGGCAAAGGCTTGAATCTCTTGGCGTGTCGGTTGCAATGCACTCAGAATGAACCACGCGATCGGACGGTCTGACGAATTGCTCGTCGAGATCACCGGTTGGTCCGCTTCCTCGGGATACTCCGGAACCTGTTGCAACCGGCTGTTGACCTTCAACAACGCCTCTTCCATGTTCGTGCCGACAAAGAACTCTAGCGTGATGCGGCCCATCGAGTCCATCGATTCGCTGGTCATCTTGGTGACCCCTTCGACGCTCTTGAGCTGTTCTTCCTGCTCTTGAATGATTTCGCGTTCGATTTCTTGTGGACTGGCTCCCGGCCAACGCGTTTCAATCGTCAACGTTGGCGTTTGCACTTCGGGAGTCAACTGCATCGGCATCCCGATCAATGCGATCACGCCAAACAGAATCAGCAGCAGCGCACCGACGGCGACTTTCACAGGATTGCGGACACAGGATTCGATGGGATGCATGTGTTCGGATCAGTTTGCAGTAGCGATGAAATGAATGGTGATGAAACGCTAAGAATCGCGGCGGATGAACGGCCGATCAGGGTGGTAGCGACGCTCGCCAGAGCGTGGATCGCCGCCATCTAGCGACGGCAGCGACGTCGAATTCCGACGGTTGGCTTCCGCTCGCCCAAAACGAACCGCGAAGATCAATCGTTAAGGGGTTGTCTTTTGTTGCTCCGTAATCTTGACGTCTTGCCCCGGGCGAAGTCGTTCGTTGCCGCGAGTGACGACCAAGTCATTCGGACTGAGTTGATCCGATACTGCGGGCGTGACCGCAACCCAGCTGCCTTGCGACGGCCCCATCACCACCGGCACGACCATCGCCTTGCCATCGACGACGCGGTACAGCGTCGGAGCCGCCCCGCCTAGCTGGATGGCATCTTTGGGAACCATCAAACGCGTCTGTTTTTCACTCGACGGCAATTTGACTCGCGCCAACATGCCAGGCAGCAGAGGGTGACGCCCTTCGACGGCCGCGTTCTCCACTCGCACCCGCACTGGAAACGTGCGAGCTTGAGGGTCGGCTGATGGCACGATTTGATCGATCACCCCGGCAAACGTTTGGCCTGGAACCGCTTCGACCAAAACGACCACCTCATCGCCGGGACGCACGAAGCGAATGCCGCTCTCAGGCACGTAGACTTCGATTTCAATTGGATCAATTTCGATTATGGTGGCGACCGGATCGCCTTGGCGTACCCAAGCGCCGGTTTCCGTCAACTCGCTCGCGACAAAGCCGTCAAAGGGTGACTTCAACGTGTACTTGGCATGGCGATCCCGCAGCCCTTCGAGCGTCTGGGTTTGCCTGTCCACTCGTGCTGCTGCTTGCGCAATCCGTTCCTTGCGAGGCCCCTCGACCACCAACCGATACGAGCTTTCGGCTTGCGCCAATGTCGCGGCGGCTACCAAGGCTGCCGCTTGGTCGCTCTCGAATTCATCGACCGAGATCCCCGCCGTATCGGTGTACAACCGCTTGGCGCGGGCTAGTTTGGCTTGAGCGTATTCGAGTTTGGCTTTGGCCTCGTCTCGTAACGCTTCGGCTAGTTTGATCTCATCCGGACGCGAACCGTTCTTTAACTCTTCGAGCTCTGCTTGCTGTAGAGCCAATTCGGCTTCGGCACCTGCGATTTCGATCTCAATCGTCTTCGTTCTCAATTGTGCAAGCGGTTGGCCCTCGGTGACCGCTTGCCCCGCGTCGACCAAGAACTCTAAAACACGGCCATCGACGGCACTGCCAATCGTACTTTGACGCCACGGTTTGACGTTGGCGACAAATGACTGTTCCGACGAAATGTCCTTTTCCACGACCGCCGTGACCACCACGCTCGCAGGACCGCCTTGTGCTAGCAAAACACGATCACTTGTGATCAGAAAACTGGTCAGCAAGGTCAGCGAAATCGCGAGCAACGGATTGGGAAGGCGATCGCAGCAATTAAGGTATTGAAATGTCGGCATCGAAATGACGGTTTGCTCTAGATACGGCGAGAGGGGCAGAACAGAGGGGATTTGAATCCACTAACACTGAAGCGAGCATGCCAGGGTGGGAGGAATCGAGTGGGGGATCACGGCAAGCCCATCTTCGGTAATCATACTTATCATAGGCCGCAAAGTTCGGGTTTCCCACCTTCTAATCCAATTTGGGACGCACTTTCTTCCCAGACCGGCGGTCGCCCGGCGAGACAACGCGTTCATGGTGCGTTGGCGGCGCCCCGAGTCCGAAGGATTGGACTGGGCGAGATTGGCCCACTGAACCAAATTCCCATCACGCCAAAAAAAAAAACGGCTGTGAGACACTCGAAAGTGTTTCACAGCCGCTTATCACTTAAACCCGCGAGAGAAGATGCACTCTCGTCCCAGCAAACCCACATAAGCCGAGACGATTGTTACCCACTCAACATTTCTAGCATCGGGTCGTCCACTTGGTTGACCCATGCCGGCTTCATGAACAATCGACCGGATCGTGCTGATACTTCTAGTTGTTCGTGTTGTTTGATTAGGAATGTGCAGGTCGAGCGTCAAACGGTAACGATTATGCCGATGGAGTCATCAAAATCGACGCCCCGTATCCGCCTGGTGGGGGTGCTCTGTGGAACCGGACTTCGAGTCTGTCATCGAGAACGATTCTTGTTGAAATCGACCCGCTGGATGTTGACTCAAGATTTGGCTAGACGCCGTAGCGATTACGCAAACAGCGGCGATGCGTTTTAGCTAACGTCGCTCGTGCATGTTGCCCGGAACCTTCGGCGGCTTCGGCCACGCGATCCAACAGCACCGAGTAACGTGCGAACGAGTCGACACCGACATCCCAACCGGCTTTCATCAAACGGTCGTGTCGCTGGACTTCGCACGTTGCCTGGTTGGCTTGATCCATCCAGTACTCGACAACTTGGTGGCGACACGACTGAGTGTCTGTGGCTAGCAAGCTAGAGAAATATTTTGAATCGGCGACTCGATTCGGATCAAGTTTTTGCAGTCGGGCAACCGAAAATTTGGCCGCGTCTTGCTGCATCCAATGGCTGTTCATGCGAACGGCTTGATCGGTAAAACTCGATGCCATCGCGCCTTGTTCATACGTTGCAATCGCTGCGGCCACATCCCCTCGGCGTTCGATCGCGTAGCCGAGTAAATCCCATGCCCAAGCGATCTGGCGAGCCGAATCAGAGGTATGATCGATCACGGCGCGGCAATGCGATTCGACCGCCTGCCAATCTTGCTGACCGCGATCATGGTCACCTAGCTTTAGTTTTTCTTTGAGCAAACTCCATGCGTCCTCGGGCATCCGCGATCCATCGAACATCCACGAGACGCAATCGTTCCATGACAACCCGAGTTGGTTGGCCAGTTTGCTGTTGAGTCGACTGGCCCAAGGTTGATGCATTGCATCTTGGACCAATTCGCATCGCACGGCTTCGCAGGCGACGTCTTCACGAAGCAGAATATCGGCGGACTCTTGAGCTCCGATCTGCTCGGCCAACAGCTCGCGGATCGCCTTGTGTTGATGTTCGAACGCCCAGTGCACGAAGGGGTCATTGAGCGGATCAAAATCTTGCTTGGGATTTTCCGCAGGAATCGCCAATCGTCGTCGGGGGCCTGGCAGTCGCTCGACCACGGCCTCGAAAACAATCGCGTCCGCCAATCGTTTGCCCCAAGGCATCCAATCGCCTCCGCCATGAAACCACTGGACCATCTCAGCCAGCTGATTGTTTGCATCGGCGCGAACACAGACCCAATTACCGTCGGAATCCCCCAGTATCGGCAACAGGTCACAGGGCATCAGCCCGGGCCAAATTTCATCCGGAGCATCCGAGAGCAACCCATCGGCGGCGATCGGCACGCGGAATTCGCCCGTGCCTTTGCGTTTCCAGATCTCACGGTCCAGCCAATCAGCCAAATCAGGTGCCAAAACGCACTGATATCGCTCGGAAATCCGTTCAGACCACGGGGTCGGCTGTGAAACGACGTCAGACAATGGGGACCGAAAGTTCAGGAGGACGCTGTAAAATGAATCGAACGGGGAAAAATCGCAGGATCGCTTGCAAACGCCGCCGTGATTTGGGGTAGACAAGGCCGTTTAGCCTAGCGAATTTGCCATCTCGTCCACAAGAGGAGCGTGCGGCCGTTCCAGGTTAGCATAGCCACGCTAAAGGGGGGGGGAACGTTTTCCATTAGAAGCGGGGCAGTTTACTCGATTAGAAATTCCGATATCGACCGAAGGTTTCCCTCGTCATCGAACCTCAATGGCCCAAGTTCGCCAAGGGTTTCGAGCGCCGCGCCGCTGCGGTCCTCGCCGCGAGCCACTTCGTCCCAGTAGGCTTCGCTGCAGACCAGCTCGCTCAGATGGAGCGTGTCTTGGATCCAGACCCAACGCAGCTGCTGGCGTGTCCGCTTGCCAACTTGTCCCATCGCTGCGACTAACGCTTCGCGATCGCAGTCAAAATGGATCGGCACGGCACCGGCCGTCGCGTGCATGCTGGTCAAACAATTGACGCGAGTCTTTTCGTAATCGATCTTTTCCACCACGCGGCGATGACAAAATTCGGCCACTCCGATCCCGGCGGCATTGCCAGCGGATTGGTCGGTGAGATCACGCACGTAGATCTGTTTGACTTTCGGAAACTCGTCCGCCGCGGCGATCTTGTCGTTCCATTTACGGCCCACCACGTTGGTATCCATTCCGGTGCCGCTGATCTCTTTGCCCATTCGATCGACAATCAAAAGATCGATATGGTCAAACGGCAAACGCGGCATCCGCTGGCGTGCCATCGTCAACAATCGTGGTTCGGCCAACAGGAATTCGGCTGGTTCGACCGCTTCGACATGCGAGACTTGGTCAAACGCATCTTCGATGATCGCGAGCCCGAGCGAGATCGGCGCGGCGGCCTGGATCATCGGCACAATCTCTGCCGCCATCGCGTCTAAACAGTAATCAGCATCCGCCATCGCTTGGTGATAAACGATTGCGCCTTGGTGTTTTCCCAACCCGATCATCAACATCTTGGCCAGCCCGCTTTCGTAGCGGCCGACCAGACGTGTGTGTGGCTTGATCCGGTTCAGCACCACGACGTGATCCATCTGGCTGGCGATTTTGTCAAAGTGAACGTCCAGTCCCTCCGAAGAGGTGCCGATCACGATCGTGTCCATCGAAGCACGGATCTCGCACCCCATCGCCGCTTCCTCCATTCCCAAGGATCGCAACAATGCGGCTTGTCCTTCGGCGGTCGCGCCGCCATGGCTGCCCATTGCCGGCACGATCACGGGAACGCCGCCGCATCGTTTGATAAAATCAACCACGGCCGAAACGAGGGTCGGCAAGTCCGCGATCCCGCGGCTGCCGACGGCAATCGCGACCGTTTGCCCCGGACGAATCCGGCTTGCCAACGTCGAATTGCCAATCGCGGCATCGACCGATTGACGGACATCGTCCACCGCCAGCGAGGCGAAATGTTGGCGAAGCCGGAAACACTGAGGCAGGGCTGATTCCTTGGGGTGAGTCATTGCACGCGCAGCTCCAGCGGATTGAGCTTGACGTTGGGTCGGGCTCGTTTGAACTGCTCGAGCCGAGCATCGGTAACCTTGGTTTGTTGGACGTCCAGGACTTCCAATTTCGGCAGCGACTCGATCACGTCCATCGCCACGTCGGATACCTCGGTCTTGGTCAGCCACAGTGTTCGCAGCTCGTTCAAACCGCCAATCGCCTGGATCAGCGTGTCGTCGATCGCCGCAAAACTGAGATCAAGTTCCTCGAGTTTCTGGGCATTTTTCAAAGAACCGGCGATGCGGTTATCGACCGCCGTCGCTTCGAGACTTAACTGCGTCAGCGACGTGGCACCGGCCAGAACCGAGTTCACGACGCCCGAATCGATTTGGCGATTTCGCGAAAGATCCAGCCAATCGAGCTGCGGCAGTTTTGGAAATCGTTCAATCCCATCGGCCGTCACTTCACAGGACGACAAACACAACCGCTTCGTCGTGGGATCAGGCGGATTGCGTTTCAGATCATCGTCATTGACGCTCAGAAACGAACGCAGCGGCTGCACGCCCGTGTCGGGGGCGGCAACGTTGGGGTAAGGGGATTCGATTCCATACAACTCGGCCAAACGGTGATAGATCCATTTGCGGTTTTCAACGTTGCCACCATCAAGCAATTGATGGGTGTGGGCGATCGCGTGCGCGTAGTAGCGAGCCAGATCGGGGCGTTGTTGAGCTTGCAGCCGGCCTTCGGGCCCGAGTTCCGAAAGCGGCATAAAATCGCCTCCGACCAACGTGCGGTAACGAGCGTATTGCAGCCGCGAAGCATCCCACCCGCCGAGCGTCGCATGACTCGGGTGCAACTGCAGTGATTCAAAGTAGCCGGCGATGCCTTCGATTAACCAGAACCCGGCATCTTCGCCAGGCATTTTGTCGCTTCCCGAACGGCTGGTCCGCGCGCGAGTCGATCGCGTGGCTTCACGAAACAATTGATGCGTCAGTTCGTGGCGACGTGTTGCTTCGGTTTCCTCGTGCCCGGCAAACAGGAACGTCGTGCGATTTTCGTCACTGTAAAAACCAGTGGAACGCTCGATCCCCGGAATCGCTTTAGAAAGCGTCGCAGCGTACTCGTTCCAATCCCGAAAGAGCACGACTTTCATTTTCGTACGTGTGGAAAGCCGCGACGTTTTTTTGGCCAAATGATCGGCGATCGACGTTCCAGGGGTCCACTCGGCAAACGCCAACGCGACCTGTTGCTTGCCTTCCCACAACGGGAAAAACATCTGCGTCCAAACCCAATAACACTGTTCCAGGTCGACGGCGACTCGCTTTGAATCATCGTCCGAAGCGCGGCTGTAGATGGTAAAGTGAGGCGATTCGAACTGCTGGTAACTGCCTCGCCGCCACTGCAACCACGACGGAGCCGAGCGACCACGGGCCGATCCGATTTCAATCACTCCTCGAAGGGACAGCCCGAGGAAACGGCGAACCGCTCGATCACCAGGATCGTCGGCATGAGATTGCCATAGTTCGGTGTAAGCCCGCCAAGCCGTATCGGTTGCCGATGATGCCGTGCCCGCCGCTGCAGGCGTGTCCAGCATGGCTTGGTTTGCGAAGGTGGCTCCATTCCACGTTGCCGCATCCACGGCCGTAGCGTCAGCCGGCAATGCGACGGCAAATGTGGTGCGATCGGCCCCAGATGACGGCGTTGCGATCAAGGCAAAAAGAAAAGCGATCTTCAGGATCGGGCAAAGCATCGCGTTCGCACGGCTTACCCATGCCAACCGGCCGGATTGAGCCGGGCCGCTAAGATTGCGACCGAACCAGAGGGCTCGCGAATGAAAAACTTGAAATTGATGCAACGTATTCGCCATCTGATTGTGAATCTATTAAACTAACGCTCTGTCGAAGGTGAGTTTCAAGGTAGCGGGACTCGTCAACGGCTTATTGATTTCCTGAGCCGCGACGCGTCAGCGGCCGGGTCCTTCGCACCACCCGGTGCGTTGTGGCTCATGGCTCACTGTCGCGATTTGCATTTGGTTTAAATCAACAAGCCGTCAAGAGTTTTGGATCATTAGCAATTGCAACGAAAGTCTTGACGACTTCCGCTACAACGCGAGGGTTCCACTGTTTGAAGCTTTCACCATCGCTGCTGCCACGATTGATTTCGATGCTGTTCCCCCCTTCCAACCTCATGCCTTCCCATCCTATGCGAAATCCTGCCCACTTCGGAACGCAGCTCATGCGTTTCGCACTCCTGACACTTGCCCCGATCCTTTCATTATGTTCGCTCGGCAGCCTTGTCGCAGCCGAACGCAATGTGATTTTTATCATCACCGATGACGAAAGCCCTACGCTGGGGTGCTATGGCGATCCGGTTGCCAAGACGCCTGCCATTGATGCGATCGCCGCAGATGGCATGTTGTTTCGCAATGCATTCGCGACCACCGCGTCGTGTAGCGCCAGCCGCAGTGTGGTGATGAGTGGACTGCACAACCATCGTAACGGACAATTTGGTCACCAACACCACTACCACAAATTTGCGTCGTTTCACGACGTGGTCGGTTTGGCGATGCCGCAAGTGATGAAGAACGCAGGCTACCGCACGGGACAGATCGGCAAGTACCACGTAGCGCCCGAGGCGGTTTATCACTTCGAAACCTATCTAAAAGGCAATTCACGCAACGCCGTTGAGATGGCCGATGCGAGTCGCGACTTCATCATCGATTCGAGCGATGATCGGCCTTTCTTTTTGTACTTTGCCACCTCGGACCCCCATCGCGGTGGCGGCGTGGACAAGACCAGCAAGCTCGAACTGAAGCCCGATCTCTTTGGCAACAAGCCCAACGGCAAAGCTTATCCCGGCGTCGACGAGGTGTTCTACGATCCTGCGGACGTGGTCGTGCCGGCGTTTTTGCCCGACACGCCCGAGACACGCGAAGAGCTGGCTCAGTACTACCAATCGTGTTCGCGGATTGATCAAGGCGTCGCTCGCTTGGTTGAGATCCTGAAGGCCAACGATCTCTACGACAAGACGATGATCGTGTTTACCGCCGATCACGGAATGGCGTTCGCCGGAGGCAAGACGACCGTCTACGAAGGAGGGCTGCGAGTTCCCTTTGTCGTTCGCGATCCCTACCAAAGCGAGCGCGGGGTCGAATCCGAGGCCCTGATCAGCCACATCGACATCACTCCTTCGATCCTCGATTTTGCCGGCGGGTTGGATCCGAAAACAAACGGCCCCAAAAATCCAATCAACGTCAAAAAGTATTGGGCCGAGCGTGACGAGGCGATGAAAGACAACCGTGACGGAGGCAAGAAATTCGACTCCTACCACGGCAAATCATGGATGCACTGTTTGGCAAATCCGTCCGAACCACATCACGAAACCATTTTTGCCTCGCACACGTTCCATGAAATCCAGATGTATTACCCTATGCGAGTCGTTCGCGACGACAAGTACAAATTGATCTGGAATATCGCCTATCCACTGCCGTACCCGTTCGCTTCGGATTTGTGGGCCGCCAGCAGCTGGCAGGCTCAGTGGAAGAAAGGCCCTGACGCGCCGTACGGCAACAAGACTGTCGACGGCTATGTTCACCGCCCCCAATTCGAGCTATACGACATTGCGGCCGATCCGAATGAAACGAGCAATCTAGCCGACAGCGAAGGGCACAAAGATATCCTGGAGCGTTACAAGGCCAAGCTGAAAGCGATGCAGAAAGAGATGCAGGATCCGTGGATCATGAAATGGGATTACGAATAGCAGATGGCGGGCATCTGCGGATGTTTTCGTTGCGTGGTCGCCATGCGGCAACTATCCTAACAGACCCACGTTTTCCTTCGTTCCTCGTGAGTTTTGCCATCTATCGATGATCTATTTCATTCTCTGGGTCGTCTTTCTCGTCGCGGTCATCCTGGCGGTACCGATTGTATCGCTAATGGGCAACCGTAAACCGCGAGAACCCAAGGCTGCCGCCGACCCCGAGGCCATGCCCGAGGAAGCGGAAGAGCAAGCGTTCGGCGAAAACGAAGGTTTTGCTGGTGACGAGGTCGCAGCCGAAATGCCCGCAGACGATGGATTTGGCGGTGAACCGATGGCGGGCGGCGACGACGCCTTCGAAGGCTTCGAAGAGCTGAAGTAGTCCTGCAAGAAGTAGTCCTGGAAGCGGCGGAACGCGGACTGCAAGGACGTTTTGGACGCACCGCTCGCGAGTCCCATGCAACAACATGGACTGTAAACGAGGTTTGTTTTGCGGTGAGGCGTGCGCCAATCGCGTTTTCCTTGTTTCGGATCGAACGCCCCCGCGACGGTCACCTACAGACGGACACCTAGAAATTGCCCGCGACACGCTGGCAAGATCCGTTAGAATAGCAGCGTCCTCAAGATCCCCCCTCGCTCGCTCCCGCCTTCCCTCCCTTCCTTCGATGAGTGCGATTCGATGAATCCATTTTCGTGTTCTCTTTCGCGTCGTGAAATGCTGCGCCGATGTGGTACCGGTTTCGGTGCGGTCGCATTGGGCGACATGCTCAGCCGAGACGCGATGGCCGCTGAATCGTTACCGCTGCAATTTCCCGCCAAAGCGAAATACGTCATCCATCTGTTCATGAACGGGGGACCGAGCCATGTCGACACGTTCGATTACAAACCGGCACTGGCCAAGTTCGATGGCAAAACAGCGCCCACCGGCACCTTAAAAACAGAACGTCCCACCGGCAACGTGATGGGGTCTCCGTTCAAGTTCAAACCCTACGGCGAAAGTGGAATTCACGTCAGCGAGTTGTTTGCCAAAACAGCCGAGCACATCGACGACATCTGCGTGATCAATTCCATGCATGCCGATGTGCCCAATCACGAACCTTCGCTGATGTTGATGAATACGGGCGAATCGCGACTGGTCCGCCCCAGTGTCGGGTCATGGGTCACGTATGGACTTGGCAGCGAGAATGAGAATTTGCCGTCGTTCATCGTCATGTGCCCGGGGGGCTATCCGATCAAAGAGTCCCAGAATTGGCAAAACAGCTTCCTGCCGGGTAAATACCAGGGCACCTATATCGATTCGAGTCACGAGCGCGTCGAAAAACTGATTGACAACATTCGCTCGCCTGGAGTCTCAGAGTACGACCAGCGTCAACAATTGGACCTGCTGGCGTCGATCAACCAACGTCATGCAGCCCAGCGTCCTGAAGACCCACGATTGGAATCACGAATCCAGTCGTTCGAACTGGCGTACCGGATGCAGTACGAAGCAACCGATGCATTTGATGTTTCGCGAGAGACGGCGGCGGTACGAAAAGCCTATGGCCCCGGCGATTTCGCACGTCAAACCTTGATCGCCCGGCGGTTGGTCGAGCGAGGCGTACGGTATGTTCAGCTTTACACCGGAGCCGGACAACCTTGGGACAACCATGACGACTTGAACGCCGGCCACAAACGGCTCGCCGGCCAAGTCGACCAGCCAATCGGGGCGCTATTGGCCGATCTGAAACGGCTCGGTTTGCTCGAGGAAACCTTGGTGATTTGGGGTGGCGAGTTTGGCCGGACGCCGGTGGTGGAGATGCCCAAAGAAGGCTCGAACCAGGGCAAGATGAATGGTCGAGACCACAACCATCATGGCTTCACCATGTGGATGGCTGGCGGCGGTGTCAAAGGCGGCCAGACGATTGGGATGACCGACGAGATTGGGTTCAAAGCGGTTGAAAACCGCGTGCATGTGCACGACTTGCACGCCACGATGCTGAAGCTGATGGGATTTGATCACAAGAAATTGACCTACCGCTATGCCGGTCGCGATTTCCGATTGACCGACGTCCACGGCCGCATCATCGACGACGTGATCGCGTAGCCACACTCGAACCCAACGGGGTGTAACGGTTAATATTGGTCGATTTCAAAAGCCTACCATGCTGTAGCAAGTCACCTCGCCCGGCGAAGCTGGGAGAGGTAGCCGCAAAGCCATCGCAACCGGCCTACCACTACCACGCTAAACTTGAAACCGCCCTGGGTCATCCTTGCGTTGATTCATCCTCGTCCCCGTAATCATCCTCGTCGTCATCCTCATCATCCCATTCATCTTCGAACGGGTATTGCTTGGGTGCCTCACCGAATCGATCAGTGATCTTCGGTTCCTCGTACTCATCGGGCAGATCGCTTAAGTCTTCGATCAAGACATTGAATTTCCAATCATCACCAAAGTCAAAATGAAAGAGCATCGATTCGCCCTTTCCGATGGGCAGATGCCCCAGCATCATTTCGTCGGCGAAGTAAACTCCATCCCTTAATTGCGGACAAATGACGGTCTCATTCTGGCCGCGTTTGTTGCGATATTCAAACTGGTAGAGGTGATCGAATTCAAAATCGAAAGCTTCGATGATCAGCGCCGCAAGTTCCTCGAGCGTTGTCTCGTCTGGAGCGACGATCCGACGCCAGACATCACCCCACGAGACTTTGAGCGTGAACTGAAATTCTTGAAACTCAGACTCGGGCTCTGTCAATGATTTTTTCCATTCTGGAAAGTAGGGCTTCAACGTAGCCTGAAATTCCTCGTCCGAGTCGGAGACACGATTCTTGAGCCCGCAGCAGGCACAGAACATTGCATCTCCGAACGGAAGTCGCTCGACCCACTGAAGTTCAGCCGACTTTCCGGCTTTGGCTTCGGATGCATACTTAAGTCGCAACCAACCGAATTGATGCATCAAGTTGTATGCGACGTGATACTCAAGCCCTAGATCGTCAAGAATAGATGATTTACGCCTATCGAGATATAAATACGCGTCTTCAAATCTCTGTTTCAAACCATGCGAATGCATGCCACGTTCTCCAACGATCTCGAAAGAGGCGGTCGTCATACAAGTGCCGAGCAATGACATGTATTGATCCGTGGGCTCTAGAGATTCCCACTGCGCTCGCATTTCAGGATCGACGAACATCCTGCGTTTCGGCTTGTCTTCGCCTACCACCAACCCGCTGGAACGCAGCAATAAGAACAATCCCATCAGAGCGGGAAACGATCTCAGTTGCGGTCGCTTGATATTGTGAACCAGCGGCGTGGTGAGCCGTTGGTTGAATTCATCGAGCCGACCTTGCGGCAAGAGAAAATACTTGCTGGTGGTCGGCAATCCCTCGCCAATCGCCTCGATCAACATTTGGATATCGATCAAAATCGAGCCGGGATTCCCTTTTTCAATGGTTTGCTTGCGTAGGATATCTGCGTTCGGCTTTGTCAGACCGTTGATGTAGAGATTGCGTATGTCGTCGGCCAACATTTCTTTTTCCAATGATTGTTGATGTTGATTCTCGAATTCCCAATATCTCGCCGGGCAGGAGCCTTTTCATTTCTTTGCCATTGGAATCTTTCGATCGCTCTGCGATTTCTTTGCGAACTCGAACTCGTCAGGCGGCAATTCTAAGTAGAATAGCGTCCCCTCTGGGGCGTTTGTCGACAAATCATCCAGCATCCCGTGCCTCCCCCCCCAATATCTCTCCGCAAAGTTCTTGATGTTCATGAAATCAATGGTTCGTTTGACGTCCACTTGCTTCGTCGCCCTCCTTGCCATCCCGGTTAGCTGCAGTCTCGCGTCGGCGGCGGACACCTATTCCGAAAATCCTGGGACCGAGGGCAATGGCAAGCACATTGTCGGCCCCAATTACTCGATCGATCCCGATTTAACCGACCGAGGAAATCCGAAGGGCAAGTATTTTGAATTCACGATGCCACTTGCCGACAGCAAGATTTTTCCGGGCACGGACACCACGCTGAACCCGAAAAAGGAAGTTCGCAAGGAACGAAAGATTTTTGTCTATGTTCCCGCCGCCTACGTCGACGGGAACAAGGCTCCGATCTTGGTCACGATGGATGGTCCGAGCCGATTGGATTTGGTCCGCAACGCACTCGATAATTTGACGATCTCAAAAGATCCCAACCGCAGGTTGCCCGCCTTTATCGCGATCGCGGTCCAAAACGGAGGCAACGATGGCAAGGGAAGCGAACGAGGACTTGAGTATGACACGATGTCCGACCGCTATGCTCGGTTCATCAACGACGAAGTGCTGCCCGCGGTGCTCAACAACCCGATAATCAAAGCGGCCTATCCCAACATTGGCTTCACCGAAAACCCATGGGGCCGAGCCGCGATGGGATGCAGTTCCGGAGGCGCCGCGGCGCTGACGATGGGCTGGTTTTGCCCCGACTTGTTTCGCCGCTTGATCACTTACTCGGGCACCTTTGTGGACCAACAAGACGACGACGCTCCCGAAGAAGCCGATTACCCGCTGGGGGCTTGGGAATACCATTCGAGCATGAAATTGATCGCCAACAGCGAAAAGAAGCCGCTGCGAATCTTTACGCATGTCTCCGAGAACGACAACCGCGCGAACGATCCCGAGAGAACGCATCACAATTGGGTGATGGCCAATGAGCGGACTGCCGCAGCACTAGAAGCAAAGGGATATGATTACCGCTACGTGTTTAGCCGAGCGACACGGCACTGTGACCGCAAAGTGTTCGAGCACACGCTGGCTGACACGTTGGTATGGATGTGGCGAGGCTATCACACCGAGTGATCACTTGGGGCCGCTGAGCAATCACGATCACAACCCGCTTTGAAGACGTTCCCCGGACCAAAGGCCGAGCAAACGGCCGGGCCGTTGGCCCTTCCATTCATTGGTTTTCTTGGTCCCAGCCCGTTGGGCTGGGCTAGGTAAACGCCCGGGGCTTTGCCCCTAAAGATAAACACGCAGCATCAAAACATACGCGTCGGGTTGTGATCTTATTAAGCTGGACGTTCTTGGACGACACGGACCGTTCGGTGCCCCGACACTACCTCGCCATCTCTTACCCAAGCCTGACCATGATTCGATTTTCTTGGATTGCTGCCGTCGTAGCGTTGACCATCTTGTTGGCGGTGTTTGCGAAACCATCGCTGGCCGAACGCCCCAACGTATTGATCATTTACGGCGACGACCAAGGCTCGATCGATCTGGGGTGTTTGGGCGTCACCGATTTGCAGACCCCGAATTTAGATCGCTTGGCCAACCAAGGACTGCTGCTGACTCAGATGTATTCGGCTGCACCAGTGTGTTCGGCGAGTCGTGTGGGATTGTTGACGGGACGTTACCCCGCACGCGCGGGACAACCTGGCAACGGCGATCTGCGGTCCGAAGAAGTCACGATCGGCGAAGTCTTTCGTGACGCGGGATATCGCACCGGACAAGTCGGCAAGTGGCATCTCGGTCAGACGGCAGAAAAGAATCCGAAGGGGCAAGGTTTTGAGGACTGGCTTGGCCATCTTGGTGGCTGTATCGATAACTACTCGCACTTCTTTTTCTGGGCCGGGCCGAACCGTCATGACCTGTTTGACAACGGACACGAAGTCTATCGACCGGGCGAGTATTTTCCTCAGTTGATGGTGGATCGCTGTAAAACGTTTATCGACAAACCGTCCGATCAACCCTGGCTCCTGTATTGGGCGTTCAACGCGCCGCACTACCCCTATCAAGGAACACCTGATTGGCTCGAGCGTTACAAGGACCTGCCATCCCCCCGCCGTGAGTACGGTGCGTTTTTGTCGACGATGGATCAGTACATTGGTGAAGTGATCGAGCACCTCGATCGCAACGGGCTGAGCGAAAACACGATCGTCATCTACCAAGCCGACCATGGCCACAGCACCGAGATTCGCGCCTTTGGTGGTGGCGGCAACGCCGGGCCCTATCGGGGAGCCAAGTTTTCGCTATTCGAAGGGGGCATTCGAGTTCCATCGATCGTTCGCTTTCCGTCAAAATTCCCCGCCGGCCAAACACGTGACCAATTCATGACCGCTTGTGATTGGTTGCCAACGCTGTGCCAGCTGTGCGACGTAAAACCGCCTGAAAACACGCTCGATGGTGTTTCGATCGCGGATGTTTTGAGTCATGATGCAAAGCCGCCACGCGAAACGTTTTATTGGCAGTTCGGTGGTGGCGGCAAAAACGCTCAGTGGGCGGTCCGCGAGGCGAACTGGAAATTGATCGGTAACCCTCGTGACACGTCGGCAAACGAAACCCAGCGCAAAGACGGTGGCCGATTAAAGGATAAACTGTTTCTTGCGGATCTAAGCCAAGACATTGGCGAGGAAAATAATGTTGCAGAATCTCGACCCGACATCACGCAGCGGTTGCTGAAGTTACGAGCCGAGATGACAAGTGACTTTGAATAGTCAAGTCATACATCCCCCCTATCTAAAAAAACCTTTCCCTCGTTTCCCAACCGCCATGATGAAAAAACATTTCTCTGTGCTATCGCTTATCGTCGTTACCGCGCTGCTGCTAATGCCGGGACGATCACGTGCCGACGAGCGTCCCAATATCGTGTTCTTCTTTGCCGATGATCAAACCACCAGCACGATTGGCTGCTACGGCAACGATGTGATTCAAACGCCCAACATTGATGCGTTGGCCGCGCGAGGCACACGATTCGAAAATGCGTTTGTCAGCCAAGCCATTTGCTGGGTCAGCCGCACCACCATCCTGTCGGGATTAACAGGACGCAGTTTCGGTACCTCCGCGAATCCAGACACGGCGCGGGCCGATGCAGTGGAGTCCTTGTACAGCGACCTATTGCGAGAAAACGGATACCGCACCGGCTACTTCGGTAAATGGCACGCCAAGATGCCTGCGGGCTATCGAAACCAAGATCACTTTGACGAGTTCGAAGCGATTGGGCGAAACCCGTACTACAAAAAACAAGCCGATGGCAGTTTGCGTCACGAAACCGAATTGATCGTTGATCGCGGCATCGAGTTTGTCAAGAATCAGCCTAAGGACAAACCGTTCGCGCTGAACATGTGGTTCAACGCTTGCCATGCCGAAGACGGTGATCGTCGCCCTGGGATCGGTCACTTCCCATGGCCTCGTGCGGTCGACGGGATGTACGAAGACGTCCAAATCGCCCCACCACGACTCGGCGATCCCGCGATCTTCGACGGACAACCCGACTTTCTGAAAACCACGATCAATCGCGAACGTTATTTTTGGCGATGGAATACCGACGAAAAATATCAAACCAATATGCGAGCTTACTACCGCATGGTTAGCGGTATCGATGGCGCAATCGGGCGTTTTATCGACGCATTGGAAGAAGCCGGATTGGCTGACAACACGATCATCGTTTACTCGGCCGACAATGGCTACTACATGGGCAACCGTGGGTTTGCAGGCAAGTGGTCGCATTACGAGGAAGCGCTTCGCGTGCCGATGATCATTGCAGACCCGCGAGTTCCAAAAACTCAGCAAGGCAAAGTCAGCGACGCGATCGCGTTAAACTTGGACCTCCCCGCGACATTCTTGGATTGGGGGAACGTCGAAGTTCCCAAGCGTTATCAAGGTCATTCTCTGAAACCGATTGTGGACTCGCAAAAACCAGCCGATTGGCGGACCGAATCGTTTCATGAACACTTCGCCGTTCGCAATCGGATTCCAGCCTTCGAAGGCATCCGCAACGAACGCTACAAATACGTTCGCTATTTTGATCATGACAACCACGAATTCCTGCACGATCTGAAAAACGACCCTAACGAATTGGTCAATTTAGCCTCGGATCCCGAACATGCCGAAACGCTCAAAGCGATGCGTCAACGGACCACCGATCGCGTCGCTGAACTAGGCGGTCCGCTTGATCCGCTAAAAGGTTTCACGCCCTCGACGGCGCCTCATCCCGAGGCTTCGGCGGCGGTTGGTACGCGAGCGGACAAAGACGGCTTCGTCCGAGTGTTTGACGGCAAGACACTGCGTCAGTGGTCGGGCGACTCGCAGTATTGGTCGGTGCAAGACGGTGCGTTGACCGGCGTGACCGATGGCTCGCTCAAGATGAACCGCTTCATCACCTGGAAGAACTCGACGATCCGCAATTTTGATTTGCGAGTCAAAGTCAAAGTCACCGCCGGCGGCAACAGTGGGCTTCAGTATCGCGGCACATCGCGTCCCGATCTCGGATTGGACGTCGTGACCGGTTACCAATGCGATGTCGTCGCCGACAATCCCAATTACAACGGGATGCTTTACGAAGAAAAGGGACGCCGAATCCTTTCCCACACCGGCGAGAAAGTGATCATCGACAGCAAGGGACAACCGTGGGTGGTTGGAAAACTTGCGGGCAGTGAAGCGATCAAGGATTTTGACACCGAAGCTTGGCACGATTACCGCGTCTTGGTTCGCGGCAATCATCATCAACATTGGATCGACGGGCATCCGACCGCCGACCTGATCGATTTGGACGAGAAGGGACGTTCGCTCGAAGGTGTGTTGGCCGTCCAAGTGCACGTCGGGCCCGCGATGAAGATCCAGTACAAAGATTTTAAGATCAAACATCTACCCGACGATCTGCCGCTGCTGACCGCCGAAGATCATCCGATCCCTAGCGACGCCTACGGGGTGAAACCGCAAGGCCGATTGCCCAAAGATTGGAAAGCACCTGTTTACGGGCAGCAGTAAGTCTGCAGAGCAATTGAATCGACTAGCGGTCGCGGTCGATTTGGCGAAGAAACGTTTCCAGTCCTGCTAGATCGTCGGTGTTGATCATGTCGACACCGTTTCCATGCAGGACACGCCACATCGCCGGGGTATCCGGGGTCGCCCAAAAACGAACGCGTCTGCCCCGAGCATGTGCAGATGCGATCGTCTGATCCAACTTCTGCTGGTCCTCGGTGCTGATCGTTCCTTTGCCATTCCAGCGAAAGTGTTTGCGCCAATTGTCGCTGATCAGCGGCATTAAATGGCTGGGCAAACGCGACCCCAGATCGCTCAGTCGACCGTCAATGCCCGCGTATCGCACGGTTTCCGCGGTCATCATTTCAAAGGGGCGATTGCCGGAAACGATCACGGTGACGGCATTGCGATGCAGTTCGCCGTCTCGTACCACCGAAATCATCTCGGGATATCGAGCCAGCGTTTTTGCGAGCGCTGCGTAGGTGGGCTCGGCTGCACTCTTGATATCGATCAGCAGATAAAACGGATCGTCGGTGGCGTGGACCGATCCGTGGTTCTGACGCACGCGTTGTTGTAGCGGATTGAGATACAGTGACTGTAGCGTTCGTTCAGGCTTCAGTTCGTCCTGGGAATGAGCGACCCACAATTCACTGCCGACCAGATAGATGTCTGCTTCGACGCTGGTAAATCCGTGATCCAGTGCATCCAGCAACGGACGCGAGTGCGCATAATCGTTGTGGGCATGAGCGAGCGCAAGCGGTGGGGCCGCATTGGTTTGGCTATACACGCGGGTTTCAACCGTCGCGACAGACAAGAAGGTCATCAGGATCATGCTAAGTTGGAATTGCTTCAATGGATGTCATCCTGTGTGGGAAAGGGACCGTACCGAAATTGGTTTAGGAATCCGCGCAGCTCATCCTACCATCAGGGCTCTGGGTAGGCAGGAACCCATCATGAAACAACGAATCATTCAAGTAGAGCTGGCGACCGTCGCGGCCACCACCATCGGGCTGTTTGTCGTATTGTTGGTTGGCTATTTGTCGTGGCCGATAGCGCGAGGCGTGTCGGGAATTGGGATCGGCACCGGGGTTGCCGCCATGGTGGCGTGGGGAATGCACGCCCGAGTCACGTCGCCGCCGTCGATCATCGCCAGCGGCATCGCAGCGATGGTGGCATGTTTCTTTGCGATCGCCAGTGCCGAAGTGCTGCCTGCCGGGTCTGTGCAGTGGATGGTGCAAGGTGGGATCTATGGAGCTTGTTTCGGGATCCCGGTCGCACTGATCCTGGGTCCACTCGGTCTGTTTAAACAGCCGTCGCGAAACGATTCTCTGCAGCGTGGACGTTAGCAATCGGCGAATGCTTACCGGGGGACGGAAACAAATTTGCCAACCTTTCGCCTTCCTTTGGGATCGGCTCGCGGGTCGCGACTCGGATTGGGACGACGCAAGATTGCCCGAGGACTCGCTTCGGCGGACATCGCTTTCGCCCGCCCCCGCCAAACGCCCCCTCGGAACGTCTTCACCACGTTTTTCTGCGGAAAACGAACGAAACAGCTGTCACCACCCTATCGCCGTGGGGCTGGCTTTCTGAGAAATCCACAAAAAACGCTGGGTCCAGTCCTATTGGGGGAGTACACTCGATGGTACATCCTTTGCATTGCGAACGCTTTGCAATGACCGTGCATCGCAGACGGTGCTGTCGCGCGAGAGAGAAAGCCGAGGTTGGAGGCCTTGGCGTGTGTTGGAAATCCCAGGATCGGAATTGACGAGTTAAACATCGATTGAAGAGGGCGCAGATCATGACTCATGCTTTGGTGACGGGAGCGTCTGGGTTCATTGGTGCACACTTGGTTCGCGACTTGACGCGACGGGGGTATGAAGTTTCTTGCTTGGTCCGCGAGCACTCTGACCGTAGCCGACTCGCCCCCTATTCGCCCCATTTTGTGATCGGCGATGTCACCGACCCTACATCCATTGCCTCCGCGCTAGATGGCATTGACGAGGTCTATCACCTCGCGGGGATTACCAAATGTTTACATACTCGCAACTACACCCGGATCAACGAACAAGGTGTTGCGAATGTGTCAAAGTGCTGTGCGGAACGTGACCAGCCCCCGGTGTTGGTGGTCGTCTCGTCGCTTGCCGCAGCGGGCCCGTCGTCGGAATCCAGACCTCGCACCGAATCCGACACTCCGAACCCCGTATCAAATTATGGACGTAGTAAATTAGCCGGGGAACGCGCGGCGATGCAGTTTGCGACGAAGGTCCCCACCACCATTGTGCGGCCTCCCATCGTTTTGGGCCCCGGAGACCGTGACGGGTTAGAGATGTTCAAAACCGTTGCGAAGTTCGGCTTCCACCTCGCACCAGGTTTTCATGACGACCGGGTTTCGGTGATCCACGTCGAGGACCTCAGCAAAGCGTTGATGTTGGCCGCCAGCCAAGGCCAGCGGATCTCGACCAATCCCGACGATTCAACCGGAATCTACTTTGCTGCCGACAGCGAGAATCCGACCTATGCCGAACTGGGACGCATGATCGGCCGCACGCTGGGTCGATACCGCGCCTGGGTGATTCGCAGTCCGAAACCGGCGGTGTGGTGCATCGCCGCGTTCAATGAACTTGTCTCTCAAATCGTGCGGCATCCCAACATTCTGAACTTGGACAAAGCACGCGAAGCGACGGCAGGTTCATGGACCTGTTCAAGCGAAGCACTGAATCGCGACACCGGATTTGTGCCGGATCAACCGCTGTACCAACGTCTTGCCCAAACGACTCAGTGGTACGTCGAGCAAGGCTGGTTCGAAGCGCCACGGCAAATGCAGCCGTTGTTAAAAGAACGTCACCCGACGGTTTCCTAAAACCTGACGGTTGCCCAAGTTTGGCGGGATCTCCTCGATCGCCGCTCCGATCTCATCCGCTCGGCCGATTCTGAAAACGGCTGACGCCTCGCAATAGCAGCACCTCTGCTGTGATCATCTGCCACGTGCAAAGGCTACGATCTGCTGTGTGTTGACGGCGCCCGATTGCCGCGACAATTCGTCACCCGATTGGAACAGAATCATGGTCGGAATCCCCGAGATCCCAAACTGTGACGAAATCTGAGGCGCGTCTTCGGTATTCAGCTTCGCCAGAATCGTCTCGGACGCCAGCAGTTCTGCGGCCGCGGCAAATGCAGGAGCCATCATCCGGCACGGGCCACACCAAGGCGCCCAAAAATCAACGAGTACCGGCAGCTCCGTGCGAGTGATGAACTTTGTGAACCATTCGGCCGACAGGTCCACGGGATAATCTGGCAGTAGCGAGGTTTTGCATTTGCCACATACCGGTTTGTCGCGGACCTTGGACTCGGGCACCCGATTCACCGCGCCACATTGTGAACAGACAAGATTCACGGAGAAATTTCCTTGAAGAGTTTTTGGTTGCGAGTGAGCTTGCGATGGCAGTCGACCTGCGATCGTCTCGGCAAGCGAGCAAACCGGGTGCCAGCCCAAGGCGAATGTTGTCACAATGTCGTCGATCCCATTGCGGTCATCCGCGTCGACCGGAACGCAGCGGAGCGGCATCCCCCCTACCAATACGCCATCGGCGGCACGTTGGTCGGCGGCACGTTGGTTGCGTTGCTATGATTGCGTTTGCACCGCAGCTGGCTTCGTTATTTTCTTAAACCGTTACCGAACACGCGAACATGGATTTAATCGACGTCCCCCAATTTGTTCGCAATGCCGACCGATTCCGCGAAGTCGTCGCGGTGCTTGCCAAGCACGGGTTGGCAGATTGGTTGTCGAATATTCCGATTCCCTGGCTCCACCGTTTCCGAGGCCACAGCGACGACACCGAACTGACGACCGAACAGCGAATTCGCGTCGCCTTGACCGAGCTAGGAACCACCTTTATCAAGCTCGGGCAAGTCCTCAGCACACGCCCTGACTTGGTTGGCGAACGGCTGGCCGATGAACTCGCTCAGCTCCGTGCGAATACTCCCGCCGACGAAGCCAACATCATTGTGGCGATGATCGAATCCGAACTAGGCGACTCGATTAATCACTTGTTTGCCGAGTTTGAACCGACGGCGATGGCGTCCGCGTCGATCGGCCAAGTTCATGGTGCGACACTGCACGACGGCCAATCGGTCGTCGTCAAGGTACAACATCCGGGTATTGAACGACGCATCGTCAACGACTTGGAAATCATGACCAAGCTTGCGGAGATCGCCGAACAACAATCGGCGCGGCTGCGTCAATATCGCCCGGTGCATACGATGCGTGAGTTCCAACGAACCTTGATGAAGGAGTTGAACTTTGATCGTGAACTGCGAAACATGGAACTCTTCCGACGCAACTTTGCCAACGATCCCACCATTCGTATCGCAAAAGCGTACCCCAACCTCAGCTCTCGACGCGTGCTGACGATGGAGCGTTTCGAGGGGATCAGTCTTTCGGAAAAAACACGACTCGAAGCATCGGGAATCGATTTGGACGAGATGGCTCGCCGCGGTGCAAGTGTGTTTGTGGAGATGATTTTCCGAGACGGTTTCTATCACGCGGATCCGCATCCTGGAAACCTGATGTTACTGGCGAACCAAACTGCCGGAAACGCCGAGCCTGTTGAAATAGGCATCCTCGATTGTGGCATGGTGGGACGCATCGACAATGAACTGCGAGAACACCTTGAGTTAGGGTTAATCGCCGCCGTGGGACAAGACGCAGCCAAGATCACCGAAGTGGTTGCGAGTGTTGGCGAAGTCCCGATTGGGTTCGATGAACCTCAGTTGATGTCGGCGATCCAAGAATTGTTGGACGAGTACGCGCATCAATCGCTTGGTGAGTTCGATTTAAGTGGCTTTTTGCACGAAATCGTTGAGATCATTCGCGAACACCGAATCTATTTGCCCGCCAAAGTCGCAATGCTGCTCAAAGTGCTGGTGATGCTCGAAGGCACGGCTCATCAGCTAAGCCCCACCTTTTGTTTGGCTGAATTGATCGAGCCCTATGGCAAGAAAGCGATGCTACGACGTTACTCGCCGAAAAAAGTCTACGCTCGGATTAAATCCAACGTCGACGATTGGGAACACTTCATCAGCGTGTTACCTAAAGATGCGGCTGATATCTTGCACAACTTCAAACGTGGCAAGTTTGACGTTCACTTGCAACACCGACGGCTCGAACCTATCGTCAACCGATTGGTGCTGGGGATTTTAACCGCCGCACTGTTCATGGGTTCCGCCTCGTTGTGCAGTAGCCTGGTACCGCCGCTGCTCTTTGGCATCTCCGTTCCGGGATTGATCGGATGCGCAGTCGCGGTGGTCATGGGGTACGGCATCACCCGTTCGATCCGTCGTTCGCACCGCATCGGCGAAGACGATTGAGTTTTGCCGAAGCGGGTGAACGCAAACGCGACAGTAAAATCCCAAAACACACAACCGCCGCAATGCCGTACATTCCGCTTCGGTGCGTTGCTCTGCGGCTCGGTTGACCGTGGAAAGCCGAGAGTTGCGAATCGGCCTTGTCGATTGCTAACAAGCCTGTTCGAGAGCACTTTTCAGCATTGCGACTTTGGCCATCGCTTGGTGATGATGTTTTTTCATTCGCTCATGAGCATTCTGTTGACGCAGATGCAACTCGGCCTGCCTGGCGTGCTGGTCCTTCATCGTTTCATCGACCGCTTCGTTGGAACCATTTTGCAGACTGGCGGCCAAATTTTTCTCATGCGCCTCGAGCGAAGTCTGCAGAGATGCGATCGCATGAGCATGCTCGTCAAGCGCCTTGCCGTGCTCGTTGATCCGTTTGACGGCCTCTTGCAATTGAACAATCGCGGTGCAATGTTCCATTCGCCAATTCTCGATGTCTTCGCCCCAGCACTCGACATCACTTTTCCAATGACGATGATCGGCATGAGATTCGGCTGCAGAGTTAACACTGATGGTCATTGGTTTGGTTCCTTGCGTGACGATGGACATCGAACGGCGTCGGTTTCTCGCAAAAGCAAGACGCGTACCAAAGCGAATCTCTGTGCTTAGAACCTCGTGTTGTCTAGCACACCCCTTCGTTCCCGATTAACTGGCGATCGCCGCCGTCGCGCACCAACGCGCACTTTTCTCGTCTCCATGTGCGGAAGCGGCACATGGAGCGGCACTCGTCCCCGCGCGTTGCCCCTCATTTTTTACGAGACGCAAACGGTTCGGCGTGTCTGCGTTGCGAAGCAGGGCAGTGCGGTGGCGGTTATAATCCGTGACTTCGCCAGCGGCTCCCTCGACTCAAGCCCACCTCATTTCCAAAGCCATCCATGTCCATGTGTAATAACAAGCTTCGATTTGTACTAGCGGGATGGAGCCTGCCGCTCATCCACGTCACCGCAACCACGATGAGTCTGCTGCTTGGGATCTGCGGGTTTGTAGCGAACGCCGACGAAACGCCTCGCGTGCTGGATCCCCAATGGCGATTGACGCAGATCGCCTCCGAGCCTGATTTGGTGACCCCCACTGGATGCTGTTTTGACGATCAGGGGCGACTGCTGGTGATCGAATGCCATACTCATTTTCCGCCTGATGATTACCTGGGTCCGAAAACCGATCGCATCTATCGCTTTGACGATAGTGACGGTGACGGCGTGCTCGATCGACAGCGTCTTTTTTACGAAGGAGGCGAGGCAACGATGAACATCGCAAATTTAGGCGATGGCTGGTTTGCCGTTTGTACGCGAAGCGAACTCATGAAACTACGAGACTCGGTCAATGATGGCATCGCCGACCAACGTGTGGTGCTGCTAACGCATGAAACGTCAGCAAACTATCCGCACAATGGGCTTGGTGGGCTGACGCTCGGCCCCGATGGATGGTTGTATGTGGGACAAGGCGAAAATTTTGGCGAACCCTACCAACTCATTGGCAGCGACGGATCCAAACAAGTTGGCGGCGGGGAGGGTGGCAACGTGTTTCGCTGCCGGACCGACGGCAGCCGTGTCGAACGTGTCGCGACCGGATTTTGGAATCCATTTGGATTGTGTTTCGACTCAGCCAATCGGCTGTGGGCCGCTGGGAACGATCCCGACTCGATGCCGCCCAATCGATTGATGCATATCGTGCATGGGGGTGATTACGGTTTTCAGTTTCGCTTTGGACGTGCGGGGATACATCCGCTGCAATCATGGAACGGCGAGTTCCCAGGCACATTGCCGATGACGGCAGGAACCGGCGAAGCGGCCTGTGCGGTGATCCAGCACGGTTCGCATTTGTGGGTCACCAGTTGGGGTGACAATCGCATCGAACGCTATTCGCTCGATCCACGCGGAGCGTCGTGGACAAGCAAAACCGAAGTCGTAGTGCAAGGCGACGAAAACTTTCGCCCGGTGGCGATGGCCATTGCCAAGGACGGTTCGATTTACATTACCGACTGGGTCGATCGCAGTTACCCCGTGCACGGCAAGGGACGACTATGGCGACTGAGCCCTGTGAACGACGCCGTGCTCCAAACGCAGTCGCTGCCGGAAATCACTGCGGCCGAAACCAATGCGTTGCCGTTGTCGGAATCGACATCGATGGCAATTGAAACGCGTTTGAACGCACTGCGAAACGATGATCCGTTCGTCCGCCAAGCGGCGATCACGGGTTTGGTCCAACAGGATCAACTGTCTGCACTTGATCAAAAAATGTTGACCGATCCTCAGCATCGCGTAGGGCGGATGTTGGCTTGGCGATGGAAAGAGCTGTGTGATCCGGCAAGCGTGCCCGCTGTCAAACGCAACACGATGATCGCTGCGGGATTGAAAGACGATTCGGATGCCGTGGTGTTGACGGCGCTACGATGGGCGGCGGAGCGGATGTGCAAAGACCAACTGCCCGCGATTACGTCACTACTAAAACAGGACCGTCTATCGCCCCCCGTGTTCTCAGCCGCGATGGCGGCAATCGCTTATTTAGAGACTGGAGCGGCATCGGGACGGGGGCGTGATCCCGCGATCGAGAAACGGTTGGTTGAATTCGCAAACGACGTCACTCGCTCGGCCCGTCTTCGTGGACTTGCGTTACAGCGACTGCCGCCCGATGCAGACTCGCCGAGCGACCAAGAACTTGGCAACGATATCGATGGCAATACCGATCGCGTGCTCTCGCGTGAAGTCGTTCGATTGTTGGTCGCTCGCGGGACCGATGGTTCGTTTGACGAACTGGCCAAAATTGCATCGAATGAATCGATCGACGAACAGACTCGCGCCGATGCGATCGCAGGATTGTCTCCTAAAGCAGCGAGTTACGCGGGCCTCATCAATCGATTATCGTTGCCGAAACAGCCCGCGGTGTTGCAGGTCGAAACAAAGCGGATTCGCAATACGAACGTCCGCCGTGACAACGCGGCACGTCCGAGTCGAGAGAATATCGACGGGTGGATGCAATTGGTCGGCCGCAGCCAAGACGTGGATGCCGGACGCCGCGTTTTTTTTCGCCGTGGATGCTCGAATTGCCACGTCCACTCTGGACGTGGGACCAACACGGGTCCCGACTTGACTCATTTGGCGGGGCAGATGACTCGACCTCGGATACTCGAATCGATTTTAAATCCGAGTAAAGAAGTGGGGCCGCTGTACGTCCCTTGGACCGTGCTGACCAGCGACGGACATGTCTTGACGGGGCTGAAAATGGATCGCCCCGGTGCTAAGAATCAGTTGCGTTTGCAGGGAGCGGACGGCAATATTTTTGAAGTGCCGCGAGATGAGATCGAGCAGCTGCAACCAAGCGAAAAATCGATCATGCCTGTTGGACTCGAAGACAGCATGACGCTTGACGAATTGGCGGACCTGATTGCCTTTCTAAGCGAAGGGGAACTCGACATGACCGCGGGCAATTGACCTGCGAAACCTCGGCAAAGAGAATAGGCAATCCGCATAAATCGTTGAATCACAAGTCAAGCTGCCAACGATTCCGCTCTCTCATCAACGCTCGCTCCCTTTTCACCCCACGGAACCAACATGATTCAATCACTCGCTCACACGTGGTGTCCGTCAACAGGTTTGGCTGGCGGGCTGCCGACACGCCGCGGTGCTGCATCACGCCGTGGCACGCACTTTGTCGTCGCGATCACGTTCGCGGCATGGACGCTTGCGATGGCAACACCGCAACTGGCTGCGCAAACCGGCGCACGACCCAACATCGTATTCATGCTGTCCGACGACATGGGATGGGCCGAGCCTGGCTTTAATGGCGGCAATGCCGAGCTGACTCCTAACATGGACCGTTTGGCCAACCAAGGTGTAAAGCTGACTCAGTTCTACACGCATTCGGTTTGTGCACCGAGCCGAGGCGCGTTGATGACGGGACGATATGCGTTTCGAAATTGGATGGATTGGCGAAGCGAAGACTTTGGCAAACCAAGCTACCTGGCGAAACTCGGATTGACGCTTGCGAAAAACGAACGCGGCGAAGAGACGCGGCGAATCCATGCACTCGATACCAAAGAGCGGACCGTGGCCGAGGTGTTGTCCGACGCGGGCTACTTTACCGCGATCACAGGCAAGTGGCATTGCGGCGAGTGGCTGCCCGAACACCTGCCGATGGGACAAGGTTTTGATCATCAATACGGTCACTATGCCTGGGGCATCGACTACAACAACTACACCATCCCTCATAATGCTCCGGCTCGCTATGCGGTTTACGATTGGCATCGCAACCAACAACCGATCCAGGAACAAGGGTACACGACCGACTTGATTGCCAACGAAGCGGTACGGTTGGTCTCGGAACAGGCGGGCCAATCGAGTGAACGTACCACCCAACCGCCATTCTTTCTCTACGTGCCGTTTAACGCCGTGCATGGTCCGATCGAACAAGTGCCGCGTTACACCGACAAATACACGCCACGCGAAGCAGCGCTAAAGTGTCTGGATGATGCGGTTGGCCGGATCGTGGACGCCGTGGACCAGCATGGATTGAAACAGACCACGCTGGTGATCTTTGCCAACGACAATGGCGGTTTGACCGAAGAAATGAATCGGCCTTATCGGGGAACCAAGAACACGACTTTTGAAGGAGGCGTGCGAGTGCCCTGCGTTGTGCGATGGCCGGGATACATTCATCCGGGTTCGACCAACGACGAGATGATCCATATCGTTGACTTGTTGCCCACGTTTGCCAATCTCGCCGGCGCCGATCCGACAGGCCCGTTTCCGATCGACGGAATCGATATGACCGAGACGATGATTCATGGCAAAACGAGTCCACGAGAGGAAATCATTTTCGAAGTCAGCGGTAGCGTCCGTTTGCCGACCATTCGCTCGGGCGATTTCAAATTGATGGGGGACATGCTGTTCAACATCGCGAGCGATCCGAGTGAAACGACCGATGTCGCGGAACAGCATCCTGATGTCGTCGCTCGATTGTCGGCGCGTTTAAAGCAGGCTGCAGCGGAGCGACCCCCCTTGGGTGAGAAAACGATGTTGATGGATCCGCCGCTGCCATATGTTTATGGAATGCAAGAAAACAAATCGGCTCCGGATTGGTTGATCCAAGCCGTGAACGAAGTTCGCAAAACTCAACCAACCGAGTGGGCGCCGGGCACAACACCGTGGCCGCAGGCGCCGCAAGGAGCCACGATCATTTACACCGGCGACGGCCGCTAGCCAGAGCGGCCGGGGAGGGCTGGTGACACTGATACTTGTAACGTCCATTTCCTAACACTCCGATCCCCACCGGCGAGCCGGCTACCGCCGACTCTGACCTCCCCAAAGGGGAGGTGAATTCAAGCTCACCCTCCCCGCGGGAGGGTCGGCCGCACGATGCGGCCGGGGAGGGCTGGTGACACTGAATTTGTAACGTCCATTCCTAACACAACGAACCCCACCCAGAGCCGGCTACCGCCGACTCTGACCTCCCCAAAGGGGAGGTGAATTCAAGTTCACCCTCCCCGCGGGAGGGTCGGCCGCACGATGCGGCCGGGGAGGGCTGGTGACACTGAATCTGTAGCGTCCATTCCTAACACAACGAACCCCACCCAGAGCCGGCTACCGCCGACTCTGACCTCCCCAAAGGGGAGGTGAATCCAAGCTCACCCTCCCCACGGGAGGGTCGGCCGCACGATGCGGTCGGGGAGGGCTGGTGAAATTGAATATGTAACGTCCATTCCTAACACTCCAAACCCCACCGGTGAGCCGGCTACCGCCGACTCTGACCTCCCCAGAGGGGAGGTGAATTCAAACTCGCTTGAACAACGAATGTCCTCCACCACGGCTGCCCAATCGCACTCCGACGCTCCCAAGTTCAGCTTTGGGATCGTGGCGGGCATCTGCGCGGTGTTGTTGTTTGGAATGCTTTTTGGCGCTTCGCTCTGGGTATTGGCAGCGGTGGCTGCCGCGATTCTCGTCGGCGTGAATTGGTTCCTCGCGAACACTTGGACCGATTCGACCATCGCGGTGCGGCACAGTGGTAACGTCGAACACAAACTCGGCTCGGTGATCGATGTTGAAATCACACTGACCAACCAAAGCCAGTTGCCGATTTTGTGGATCTTGGTCGAGGACTTGCTTCCCCGGCCTGCGATCCAGACGGGGGCGGTATCGACGTCCGCACTGCAAGTCGAAGGCGACCGAGTGCAAGTGATGATGCTGTGGGCAGGCCAATCGAAAACGCTGCATTACCAAGTCACCTGTCGCCGCCGCGGTTATTTTCAAATCGGGCCAACCGTGCTGGAAACCGGTGATCTGATGGGGCTGTATCGACGTTATCGCGTCGGCACTGAACCGCAATACGTCACCGTGCTGCCGGACGTGGTTCCCTTGTCGACGTATGACATCGGTTCACGGCGTCCGATTGGCGAGATCCGAATGCGAGACAATGTAATGGACGATCCCACGCGGTTGCGAGGGATCCGTCGATGGCAGACCGGCGATCCACTTCGCAGCGTTCACTGGGCCGCCACAGCGAGAACCGGAACGCTGCACAGCAAAATCTATGAGCCTTCGTCGATTGCCGGAGCGACGTTGGTTTTGGATCTGCACGTCGCGACCAACCCATCGAAGCATGAACCGGTGCGAAGCGATTTGGCGGTGACCGCCGCCGCTTCGATCGCCCACGCATTGCATGATGCCGGTGAACCGTTTGGGCTGGTCACCAATGGCCGCGATGCGGCCGACCGAATCCGCACCGAAGGCTGGGTGGGCGACTATCGCGTCCGCGACCAAGCTACCGCCGCCGCGTCGATGCGAAACGAGAGTGATCGTTTGATGCCGGTGGCACAACCGGCGACCAGGGGCCCGGTGGCGCTGCGTGAGTTGGTCCGTACGCTGGCGCGACTCGAGCGAACCAATGGGCTAACACTGGCCGAGTTGTTGGTCGAAGCGGAATCGAAGATATCGTCCGAGACAACCGTGTTGGTCATCCTGCAACAATGTCCGCCCGAATCGCTGGCGGCATTGATTGGATTGGCACGTCGCGGCCGAGCGGTTGCCGTGATCATTAATGCACTGGACATCAATGACTATTCGGCAGCCGCGGGCCCCTTGATCGCCAGCCGAATTCCAACGTTTCATTTGGCATCATCCGATGCCGTCTCGGACGTCTGCCGCGAAGTGATGACGCGATAGCGGCCGGGGAGGGGCGGGAACACTGAGCCTGCACCGACTACTCCGAACACCGAAAGGGCCCCCAGTGAACTTGCTACAAGCGATTTGATCCGGGCGACGTCTCCGCCTACAAATTCGACTTGAAGGACTTGGCTTCGTTTGGGATTCGTTCGTTCGGCGGACGGACACCGAAGACATCGGCGATCTCACTCGCACTTAACTCGGACAACTTCCCGTGCACGATCTGATACTTCGTGCTGGTCGGATTGGACTTGAACAACTCGGGTGCAACCGATTCGACTTCGATCTTGTCGTCACACCGCTTCATCATTGCCAGCGGCGCACCACCATAAAAGGACGCCCACATGGTGAACGTGCTCGGCGGCCCAATGATCATATCGGTTTGGGCCATCGCGTACATGTCTTGCAGTGGAACTCCGGGTCCCAATTGCACGTCCAATCCAGCAAAATCCGATGGTTCATAGGAGACATTGGTGCAAACCAAAAATCGGACGCGTCGAGGAGCAAGCTGAGCCTGCACTTCTCGCATCGTGGCGACGTAGTCGCCGACTTCGTAGTAATAACGTCCACCCAAAAACGTGGCATAGTCGCCTTGGCGGATGTGGATGCCGATCACGACGTCACTGCTTTGGCGGGCTTGGTACAAACACTCTCCCACGGGCTCGCCATGCTCGGGACCAAGCGTGAAGTGGCGACGCACGGCCGGGGCATGTTTGATTAATAGCGGCTCGCTGCGGAATTGCCACCCCAGCGTCATCACCGGCCGGCCCCCGGTGGCAAGTTCGCGAAACGCATCGCTGCCCAAGTCGCAGCTCTGTTCGCCTTTGAGCCGCAGAACATGAGCGGGATAATTTCTCAGCCGTAACGTATAGAGCGTCTTGGCCGCCAAATAAACCCCAAGCGACAACCGATCACGCGTTTGGCGTGAGGGCACGGATGAACCCGAGTCCGGCTTCGCAACCATAGGGTAACGACACCATAAATCGTATCGCGTCGAGGGAAACAGATCAGCGTATTCGGCAAAACTAGGGTTGGCGACCGTTACGCCGTATTCCGCCGCTGCCGCAATCATGTGGGCGTACAGCCACAATCGGTTACCGAGTTGTCCATAACGTCGGGCAATCACAATCATCGAACTGTCCCAATCCGCTGTTAGGGTTGCGAACCTTCGGCCGCAGTTCGGCCGCCACTTCGGGGGAAGTGATAAGGCGATTTAGTTTTTGCCCCTTCGTCGTTTCATCTTAGGCAAACAGACGCTGTTTGATCTGCCGCCAAACAAACAACATGGCCCCCATTAGACCGAGCATCGCCAAACAGAGCCAGAGGATAAAATTGCCGAGGAAAAACAGGTTCGGCAGGAACCACTGGTTCATCACTCGGTCCCATCCAATCACCGTCAATGCTGCCCCGGCACACAAATAGGGACCAAATGGCACACGCGGTTCACGCGTGATGATGTACTGGAACACCACGATCACAATCGCAGCAAAGGGAGAGAGGAAAAAGGCGGCGACGGCAGCCTGCCATCCCAAAAACGCTCCGATCATGGCCATCAACGTGACATCGCCAAACCCCATCGCTTCCATCCCCATCGCGCTCGAGGCGATGATACGGATCGCCCAAATCACGCCGCCCCCCACGGCTAGCCCGACCAACGCGGAAAACAGCCCATGCCAATGAGCACCGCCAAGCTGGAAGACAATCGAGATCGCGATCAAACCCGCGACCCAAATGGCAAGCAACAGCTTCCAAGTCCGATGACGCACCAGCCCTGCCAAGAAGAACTCGATCGCTTTGGCGAATCCTTTTCGTAAGATCAAACGACGATCCGCCAGCGCAAAGCACCAACCGCTCCATATCGCCAATCCCGTTAACAGCCCGGTGCTGGTCCACCATTTTCCTAACGCGGGAAACCACGGAGCCTCGAACGTGGCGCGAGTCAGCTCGACCGCAGGACCGCCGATCGGCAGCGAAATCGGCATAAACCCCCAATCGGAAATGGATCCCAATAACAACGCGAACAGCGTTCCGGGGATCGTGATTTCGTCGGGAATCGTTTGCTCGTCAAAGTCAATGAAGGTGGCCGCGACCATCAGCACCAACAACACGGCATGTCCAAGAAACACACGGTGTCCACTGGTGATCAACCACGGCATGCTGAGCACCTGCGGTACTCGCAGCGATTCCGCAAGCAGACCACCACTTTGTGTCTCGAATATGTACAACGCGGGGATCGCAATCGCCAATCCGATCTCGATCAGCACCGGCCGGATCCAAAATCCACGGCCATGAAGCTCGGCTTCGCGGCGAAGCGAAAACCACCCCACCAGCGGAATGCGATCGATCGCTTGGCGTTTCGGCGCTTGGGGCGACGGAGACGCCCAAGGTGAAATGGGACGCGCGAACCAGCACCACGTGTAGATGACATGGTTCGCAAACGCGCCGCTGAGCAACCCCAAAATCGCCAGCAACGCGAGTCGCAAATTCAGTGAGAGCGTGAGCCAAAAATCAAACACGAGCCGACCCAAAAACGTCCGATGAACCAAAGTAGGCAGGTAGCATAACGGATTTCGAGGATCACTTGTAACGGCGGAATCGACCGCGGTTGATCAATGGGTTGCTCCGCGACTCGGCTATTTTTGATGCCGATACGGATTGAATAACAAGTAATTAAGGTGGCGGTACAGATCGCTGTTGGACAACAATTCGGCATGCTTGCCTTCGCCTGCGATTCGCGGCCCGTTTAGCAGCACCACACGATCGGCCGACCGCAGTGTTTGCAACCGTCGCGGCAGCACGACCACCAACGCACCGGCATCGGCTAATCGCTTTAGCCCCGCCAAACTTGGGTCATCCGGCAGATGTTCTGCGGGCGGAGGCGGCTCCATCGCAATCACGACCGCAGGCTTGTGCAAAATCGCTCGGGCAATTCCGATTGCGAAGGTGATCTCCGATGACAACAGCGAATCACCAACGGTCACGTAGGTATTAAGTCCTTCGGGCAATCGCTGCAATTGCTCGTACACATTCAGACTCTCGAGCACCTCGACCAAATCACGGTTGTTGATGTCTTGGTTGCCACCACGAAGATTCTCCGCAATGGTACCGTCCCAAAGCGGCCCCGACGGTTCGACCCACATCACATTGCGTGCAAGCGCCTGCGGGTGGACGTCCAGTAGCGGAATTCCGTCAATCGAGACCTGGCCTTCGGTGGGACGACCAAAACCCATGATCAATTCCGTCAAGGCTCGCGTGGACACGGTTTCGGTGCCAAGCAGGGCAACAAAACTGTTCGGCGTAAGCTGCAGGCTCAGATTTCTCAGGATTGCTTTTCCGGTCGAATCCTTCAGAGTCACATCGTCGATACGAACCGAGTCACGCAGCCCCGCCAACCCGACTCGCTGCTCGCTTGGTGCGACATCATTGCTTCGCTGCAGGTACAAATAGATCGCGTCGCTCGACGGTTCGCTCTCCTTTAGCTGAAACGACAGCTTGGCCAAGCGATCGGCGCTGATGATCGCGCCGCCCAACGCCAGCCCCAACACGAGTGCTGAGGGCACACTCAAACCGCTGTCGCCAATCAGCAAATTCGCTCCGAGCCCGAGCAGCAACACGGCCACCGCCACCGAGGTCGCTAGAAACAACAGCGGCCACAATTGGCCTGATCGTGATTCTTCGGCCGTCAACCGTCGATACAACGAGTCGAGTTCGGATTCGAACGATCGATCGGCCAATCCATGCGTCTGCAATCGGGCCAACAGTGGTGCTTGCCCGACAATCTCTGCCATCCGGCGACGCGACCTGGGGACTTCCCAGTTCGCTATCTCGTCGCCTTTGCGATAACGCAGCCGTTGGTACAGCTGCCACAGCATGATTCCACTTACCACGGCAAGCAGCGCCAACCACACATTCACCATCAGCGCGACGACGACACACCCCACCAACATCAACACGCTTCGCGGGACCGCTCGATACCACATCGAGAGCCCTTTTTGGATCGCTGGCAAATGGGTGCCGATCAGCTGTTCGGCCCGCACGTATTGAGCCGCAGCGCCTTCGATTTCGGCGCGACGTAGACTTTGCTGCAGGACTTTGCGGTGCAGCGACTTGGTGACATTGCGAGCCTTCGAATCGGCATCACGGCGGTGTAACCAAACGGCCAGCGAAAACAGACATGCGACCACAAAGGTGATGCCGACCAACTGCGCCAATTGGACGAGCGGACGCTGGTTCGTAAAAGGCTCGGGCAGATAAATGCTGAGATGAGTGCCAAGCCGGACTTCGTTGCCGACGAAACCTTTGGAATCCAGCAATACGGCAATCAGCCCTACTAGCCCCACGATCACAGGGACCAATAGCCCCGCGAGCGATGCCCAGATGTATGTCGTCCATGCACCACTGGCTTCAGGTTCACTTCGTGGTGCCGCAAGTCTACTCATCAGTCGAACCTCGTTGGCTTAGGATAAGGATCTGCTTGGCGGCGAGCATTTCACTGCCGCCACTAAGCCAAGGCGTAGGTGGGAAAGCGGGCTTTCCCACAAATGCTAAGCCAAGTCGCGGTCCTCAAAAAGTAACATCGCAAGCATCCAAATTGCGATCGAGAAACATACAAGATAATTAAAAGCACCGGCCAAGTAGATCGCCGGGATCTGATTTCCTGTATCTACCGCCGCCTGGACGTTAAAAATGTTCAGGTTCGGGATCACCACCGCAATTAATTTCCCGACAAATCCCACCAATTCGTTGTTGTCACGGGCTGACGCCACCAACGGCGAGGTCAAGTTTCCGATCACGTAGATCACGAAACAGGTGATAAAGTTCGCGAGCAACGGCAGTCGTGTCGCCAAAGCCACCGCGATCGCACCGATCGCCATCGTTTCCATCAAGTACAACCCCAGCACGGGAAGCGTCGTCATGATTTCGTCATGACCGGTCTGCCAAACGGTATCACCGCTGGCCGTTTCTCGAGCGTCGTAGATCGGTTTGTAGCTGATCACGACCGTCAAAACCGCCGACAGAATCACGAACAACACCAACACCGACAACATGATCCCGGCATACTTGCCAAGGATAAAGGATCGCCGGCTGACCGGTTTGCTGAGCACCGTCAACGCGGTACGCCCCTCGATTTCTTCGCTGACCGAGGTTCCTGCACTCCACACCGCTTGGACCATCCCCAACACCATGATCAACGTCACGCCGCTGTCTTTGAGCAAACGGATATCATCCCCGAGGGTGTTAAACGGATAGATCCCAAACAGCAGCACGCCAAACAAACCAATCGCCAACAGCAGCAGATATAGCGGCTGGGCCATTTCGTTCTTGGCCGTCGACAACGCCAATGCCCAAACACGCGGCGCCGCTTGGCGGAACACGATCAAACAGGTCAACGTTAGAAAGAACGTGAAGGCGATCACCACAATCGAGCTCGCTTGAGGCACCATTGGCTGATTGTTGAAGGTAAACACCACGGTCGCGTCGTCGATTTCGCGGTTCTGGATATGCAACCGAGTCGGATCCGACGGAATCGGTGGCTGATCGCGATTTTCATAGCTATAGACTAACTTTTCACCTTCGTTCACTCGCTGGGGCGTGCGGCCAAAGCCAGCAGGATCAGCCGAATCGCCCAGCAATACGGTCCGGTCACTCTCAATCGTCAAACCCGTGACGCTGCGAAGTTGGTAGTCGATATTCGCTGGCACAAACGGAGATTCACCCACAGGCAGATCTGGCGACGCGGGAACCGTCACCACGACGCGTTCGGTCCCGTCACCCACCAAATTGACTGCCGCAATCGAATCGAGGATCGAACGTGGATTTTCGACAAATGGGGTCCCGGCCAAACCGATGACCGCAAAAACAGCCATGGTCGACAACAGATACGGAATCACCCCTTCGCCGACCATCGCGGCCCATTCGTTTCGGGTGCGATGCCACATACCGTAAATCACGCCGAACCCAAGCACCAATCCGATACAAATCAGCGGTAAAAATAGCGTGTTGGAGTATTCGCCTGCGATCGGGATGTAGGTCGCACACAACCCGGCTGCGATAATGCCGCCGACAATCAGCGACGCCGTGATGCCTCGCCGAGGCTTATCCGCCAGCTGTCCCAGCAGCGGAACGAGCGACAAAACCGACAAAATGCCGTAGACCACCACCACGGCAATCGCGCCCAACAGCAACCCAATCGACAGCACCCACAGGGGGGTAATCCAAGCAGGCAGCCACTTGGCCCATCCGACAATCAGAGCGGGATGCCCCAGCATCGCGGTGAGATCTGAACATGCAAAGCTATTGGACGAGGCAAGACCGGGAACAGATGCGAAGCTAGGCATGGGGAAATCGGATACCGCGAAATCAGGACAGGAAATCATGTCGAGCCGACCGTAGGGTGAAAAACGACCAGAAAAGTAGCACATTGAAACTCAAATCGATCGCCGGCTCACTGCAACCTGCTCGCATGGCGGATGCCGCTGCGGACGTAGCTTGAGCCAGGATTCGGGGTACTACGCTTGGTCCGCAGAAAAGGTTTGCGAATCGAGATGCTTTGCGAGCAACTTCCGCAAGTCCTCGGGAATCGGCGTCTTTTTTAGCTTCCCGCCGGGGGAGAGGGTGCAGCAAACGGCGGTCAACCTGCCTTCGGCGATCAGCGTTGGACTCGATGGATCGGACTGCTCGGGATGGTCCGCGGATGCGGATCGTGAAAACCGAATTCCATACTCGACGCTGCTATTGCCGAGCCGAAGAACCGTGACGGCAATGTTAAGGATATCCTCGAAACGGGCGGCGGCGCGGTAATCACAGTGAGCCGAAACGCGAGGCCACGTGACATGCGGCGGCGATTCCGCGGATTGCAATCCTGACGGGTGCCCGGAATCATCGGGGCGAGCCATGACGGAGATGCCCAACGAGCGGAGCATGGCATGCTCTGCGGCTTCCATCATCGGGAAAAAGGCCGAAAAATGGACAATTCCGGCCGCATCCGTATCGCGAAACTCGACTTGGCGTTGGGTGGTAAACACGTTACTTCGTGACCAAAAGAGACGCACGGGAAAGAGGGCAGAGCGACCTTAAGAAACGTCGCGATTCCTTCCGAGTGGCGAGCGTACTGTGGTTGCTACGTTCGCCAGAACGTGGATTTCCGCTTAGTTCCCTCGCCAGTGCGTTCTGAAGTTGCGATGTTGTCGTTTTCCCCGGCAAATCGCAACCCGACGCGTGAGCGAGGGACCGAGAAAATACCGAGATTCCCTCGCTGACGCTTCGGGTTGTGAAAAACTCGCAACTTCAAAACGTACGCGTCGGGTGACTTTTGCTTTGAGTCGACGGCTCACCCAATGGGGAGCCAAGAAAACCGACATTTTGCAGTCAGAACTGCGTCTTACTCGCCAACGAATGGCAAAAGGGCCATGAAACGAGCTCGTTTGATCGCGGCGGTTACCGCGTGTTGGCTGGCGGCGGTACAGCCGCTCTTGCGACGACCCGCGATACGGCCTTGACGGTTGACCATCTTCTTCAGCAGCTCGATGTCCTTGTAATCGACGTACATCGGCCGTGGTCGTTGACCATCGACGAAAATTGGATCTTTCTTTTTGGTCCGGGTTCGGACGCGTGAACGTTTGCGGGCACGACTTCGCGTGCTCATTGGACGTGGTGGCATTCGGATTTGCTCTGTAAACTTGTTAAGGGCGAATGGGCTTGATCGTCACGGACGTCCCCAAATTGGGTACCGTTAGCGACGGATGAAGGCCGACGGCTCTACACGGGTCCGTCGACTCGCCTTAGAGGGAAGCAGGGAAGTATGCAGTGAAGAAAAGATGTATGCAAGGGGAATTGAGCATATTTGCCCTTTCGCATCTGCCAAACCTTTGCCATATTTCCCAATCGATCCGAGGCGTCATCCTGCGTTGACGGGTGGTAATGTACAAAATGCCGTGTGCTCACATTCCCAAGTCCTGACTGAACAATAGACATGATCTGTAAACTCATGTCCTTGGGAAATACAAATAACGCGTGCGTGCAATGTTTAGGTGAAGATAAATGAAGCTGGATAAACTCAGAAATATCGGAATTAGCGCCCACATCGACTCGGGAAAAACGACCCTCAGCGAGCGAATTCTGTTTTACACCGGGCGAATCCACAAAATCGAAGAAGTTCGCGGTGGTGGTGACGGCGCGACGATGGACCATATGGAACTGGAAAAAGAGCGTGGAATCACGATCACCAGTGCCGCGACGAGCGTCGAGTGGAAAGGCCACCCCATCAACTTGATCGATACCCCAGGCCACGTTGACTTTACCGTCGAGGTCGAGCGATCGCTTCGTGTTCTCGATGGTGCGGTACTCGTGCTCTGCAGCGTTGGTGGTGTGCAAAGCCAATCGATCACGGTCGATCGCCAGATGAAACGCTACCAGATTCCTCGTTTGGCCTTCATCAACAAGATGGACCGAACCGGAGCAAACCCGTTCCGCGTGCTAAAGCAACTTCGCGAGAAATTGGGTGCCGAAGCGTTCTTCATGCAGTACCCCATCGGTGCTGAAGAGAACTACCAAGGTGCGGTCGACTTGATCGAAATGGTGGCCTATCTGCACGAAGGCAACGAAGGCGAAAAAGTCGTCTCGGCTCCAATTCCCGAAGACATCAAGGACGAGTGCGAAGAAGCACGCGTGCAGATGCTCGAAGCGTTGTCGATGTACAGCGACGAGATGATGGAATTGCTGCTCAGCGAAGAAGAAGTTCCTAAGGAACTGATTTACAAAGTCACTCGCGATGCCGTGCTCGGTGGGGCCACCCCCGTCTACATGGGAACAGCGTTCAAGAACAAAGGGGTCCAACCGCTGTTGGATGCCGTGATTCGCTACCTGCCTAGCCCGCTGGATCGCGAAATTCGTGGACGTGACCCTAAAGACGAAGAGCGTCGCATCGAATTGCTGCCCGACCCAGAGCGTCCGTTCGTCGGCATGGCGTTCAAGATCGTTGACGATCCGTTCGGCCAATTGACCTTCATGCGTGTCTACCAAGGCACGATCAAGAAGGGCGAAGGCTACGTCAACCAACGTACCGGCAAGACCGAGCGATTCAGCCGCATCGTGCGAATGCACAGTAACAAACGTGAGGAAATCGACGAAGCCACTGCGGGCGATATTATCGCCGTGATGGGAATCGATTCCGCCAGTGGTGATACGTACGCTGCATCACGTGACTTCTGTACGCTTGAATCGATGTTCGTTGCCGATCCGGTCATCAAAATCGCGGTTGCTCCGGCAACACGAAGCGACGGAGACAAGTTGGCCAAGGCACTGCAACGATTCCGTAAGGAAGACCCGACGTTCCGAGTCGAAACCGATGAAGAAACCAACGAGATCCTGATCAGCGGGATGGGCGAGCTTCACCTGGAAGTTTACATCGAACGAATTCGCCGCGAGTATGGCGTCGAAATCGAAGTCGGTGCTCCGAAGGTTAGCTACCGTGAAAGTCCAACCAAGATGGTTGAATTCGACTACAAACACAAGAAACAAAGTGGTGGTAGTGGTCAATTCGCTCACATCAAGGGCAAGCTCAGCCCGATCGAATCCAACAGCGAAGACAGCTTCGAATTCGAAGATCACGTTGTCGGTGGACGGATTCCGAAGCAGTACATCCCGGCGATCGAAAAGGGCTTCCGCGACATTTTGAAGAAGGGCCCCGTTGCCGAGTATCCTGTGGTGGGAACCCGTATCGATTTGGATGACGGTAGCTTCCACGAAGTTGACTCGTCGGAAAAAGCGTTCTACACAGCCGCCCAAGGTTGCTTCCGCGAGTACTTCAAGAAAGCCGATCCGAAGCTGCTTGAACCGATCATGAACGTTGAAATCGAAGTCCCCGAAGACTTCCAAGGTACCGTCGTGGGCGACGTCATTCGCCGACGCGGAATCATGCAAAGCAACGACATCATCGAAGGCAACAGCATCATCAAGGCAGAAGTCCCGTTGGCGGAAACCTTTGGTTACGCCACGGACCTGCGAAGTATGACGCAAGGCCAAGGAACGTTCTCGATGGAATTGGCGACCTATCGTCAAACCCCATCGAACATCCAAGCCGACATCATCGAAGCGAAGCGTAAAGCCGACTTGGTTGGCAGCAAGTAAGCCTTCGCATCTTTGCCAAATCAGCTAAAAACGGTGGCATGCCCAGCATGCCACCGTTTTTTCGTAAACAAAGACGCGGCATGCCGAAAAGGTACAAACACCTCTTAGACAAGCTGGGCAAGCTTCGGATTGCCTATTTCGACTTCGAGGTGTCGGACACCTTTTTTATGCCGAGCTCTTTTTCGAGCTTGGGCATACGGCCGTAGGCGTACGCGAACAACTTGATCGGATGCAACGTCTTGCGGCCTGCGCCGTGTTCGATTTGCATCTTGCAGGCGCTACACTCAGTCGCTGCGGTGCGATTGCCCGCCGAACGCATCGCCGAGATCAGAGGCCATCCGACTCGCAAACTATTCCGATAATTTTTGCGCTGCAGCCCCCAGGTGCCTGCCATGCCGGTACAACCAGCCTCGATCTGCTGGACATCAAACTTGGGGATCAAATTGATCAGCTTTGGACCGGCGGCATCAGGATCGAGCACACGCAGATGACAGGGTTGGTGGTAGGCGATTTCCGTGGGCAATGGATTTAGGTCAAGCGACAGCCGAGATTCTTGATGTAAATTCCACAGGAACTGGCATGCTTCGAATGAGTTTTCGGCGACCAAGTGCGCGTCTTGATCGTCCATCAAATTCGGATACTCGTGCTTCAAACACAACACCGCGGCGGGCTCGGTGGCAATGACCGTATAGCCTTGCCGGACCGCTTCGGCCAGCACTCGCAGATTGCGACGGGCAACCCGCCGGGCTCCCTTGATGTCGCCGGCTGAAATTCGAGCCATGCCGCTGGCGACTTGGCCGGTGGGAACGTACAACCCGATTCCATTGTGCTGCAAAATCTCGGCGAGGGCGCGACCGATATCGGGGTCGTGATAATTGGCGTAATGGTCGACGAAGTAGGCCACTTTCAAACCGCCATGCGGATTCAATTTCGTCCAACGACGTTTGGCGGCGTATCGCGTGAAGGTTTCGCTTGCGATCAGCGGCAACTCTCGAGCGGCGGACAATCCAAACAAACGATCGGCCAGCCAGCGCGAGAAACGGCCTCGAATCAGTAGGTTGGCAAGCCATGGGACCTGCGATGCGAGCGCCGCGATCGTATCGATTCGCCCAAGCAACAAATCCGAAAGCGGCAATCCGTTAGTGGCCACGTATTGTGCTTTGAGCTCGCCGACAATTTTGGGAATATTGACCGACGCGGGGCATTCAACACGGCATTGGTGGCAATTGAAACACAGGTCGGCGACTTCCTTGGCACGATCTTCGGCCAAATTGTCGACCTTCAATTGCCCGCTCAGTACGCCACGTAGCAAATTCGCTTTCGCCCGCGGTGACGCTTCTTCACGATGGCTGGCACGAAACATCGGGCACTGGCGTTCGGCGCGTGAATGCGTGCGGCAACGCCCGCAGCCGTTACAGTCGCGTGTCACTTGCGCCACCGATGCCCCCGGAGGCCAGATCTGCAGCACTTCTAATTGAGCCAACGGCTTCGATGCGATTCCCGTGTCTTCGACAACGGGTTTCTCAGCTGCAATCAGTGTCCGGTTTCCACGGCTGACCTCGATCGTTTTGTCGAGCGGGCGAAGGTTCTCGTTGGGCTTTTGCAATACGGCGCCAAACAGTTTGCCGGGGTTGAGCCGGTGCACTGAATCAAACAATCGCTTGATCTGGCCCATCGCTTGCCACAATTGGCCGTATTGGCGTGGCAGCAAATGCGAACGGCTGAGCCCAGCGGCGTGTTCGACACTGACCTCGCCGCCATGCTTCCAAACCACTTCGGCGATTTGGTTGGACAGATCGTTTAGTTTCTCGCGGTCCTGCGGTTTGGCCAGATTCAAAAAGGGGCGGATATGCAGTTGCCCATGGCCGGCATGCGCGAACACGGTCGCAGTGGTGTGGTTACGCTGCAGCGTGTCTTGAATGTCGATCAACGCGGCAGGCAAACGATCGGGCGGAACGGCAATATCCTCGGTAAATGGCTGGGGTGCATCGCTGCCTTTGAAGCGATACAACCGCGGAATCACCCGCCGCGAAAGCGCCCAATACAAATCACGTTCGGCGGGCCGGACCGTGTCGACCGCAGCAAACGCGGCATCCGGCCCCTTGGCACATTCTTGCCGAATGATCGCCAATCGGTCGTAAAGATCCCCCAACGATTCGCCTTGGATTTCCACCAACAACATCGCCTCGGCTTCACGCGGCAACAGGTCGGCAAAACGCGTATCGGTTTCGCGAGCAATTTGCAAAAGCCGACGATCCATCAAATCACAGGCGACCAATCCATGCATCAATGCGCGACGGGCACAACGGGCGGCTGAATCCAAACGGCGAAAGAACAGCAAGGCAACGCCACGGTGCGTTGGAACCGGTTCAGTGCGAACGACCGCATCGACGATGATCCCCAGCGTTCCTTGCGTGCCCACCATGAATTTCGCCAAATCGACGCGACCATCGCTTAGGATCACACCGTCAAAACGATATCCGCTGCGTGAATTCGGCGAATCTCGGCGAGCCGCAATCAGCGAGTGGAATTGATGCTCAATCTCGACGATCCCTCGCGCCAATCGACCTTGGGGCGTCGGTTCATCGGGATGATGCTTGGCCAGCGTTAGCAGATTTCCATCGGCCATCACCACTCGCATCGACTCGATTGTATCGCGGGCCGATCCGCTCCGCAGATAGTGGCTGCCTGATGCATTGGTCGACAACACACTGCCCATCGTGGTGATACTGCGAGTTGCAGGATCGGGGCCATAGGTGCGTCCATAAGCCGCCAACGCCGAATTGACCTCAGCCAAAATCGCGCCGCACTGGACGGTCACTGTCGCCCCATCGCGGTCAATCGTGACCCGCCGCATGAAGCAGGAAAAATCCAACAGCAAGCCATTGCCAAGCGATTCGCCCGACACGCCACTGCCGCTGCCGCGTGGATGAATCGACAAATCGTGTTCGGTCGCGTATTGCACGGTGGCAATCACGTCGGCGGCGGTGCGAGGCCGCACCACCCCAAGCGGGGTCATCTGATAAATGCTTGCGTCGCTGGCATACAATTGACACGAAATGTCATCGCACAAGACCTCGCCTCGCACGACACCACGCAAGTCGTCTTGAATTCGTTGACGTTCGCTATCCATGCGGCGTGTTTCGAGTGAGATGACCGATGTTCGTCAAGTTCGCAGACCTAGAGAAGAAACGATACGGACCGGGCCAGCGGAGCAGTAAACCCAGCGGAGCAGTGAACCCAGCGGCGCAGAGAACTCGTGAAGCAACTTTGCTCGCTCGCTAAACTTCGCGATTGATCAGCCCAAGAACCTCGGCCCGCGATTTGGGGTCGTCACGAAACGCGCCTCGCATCGCACTGGTCAAACACAGGCTACCTGGCTTACGCACCCCCCGCATCGTCATGCAACTATGCGTGGCCTCGCAAACCACGGCGACTCCGGTTGCGGACAATCGTTGTTCGACTAGATCGGCAATCGTTTGGGTCATTCGCTCCTGAACCTGCGGTCGCCGAGCCACCTCTTCGACCACACGCGCAAGCTTGCTCAACCCCACCACTTTGCCGCTGGGCAGGTAGGCGATGTGGGCGCGGCCGGTAAAGGGCAACAAGTGATGTTCGCACATGCTGCAGAAACTGATGTCACGAACGAGCACAATTTCGTCATATTCTTCGGTAAACACCTTGGCCAAATGGCGACCGGGATCGGATTTCAGCCCCGCAAACATCTCGGCGTACATGCGAGCCACTCGAGCGGGGGTTTCCAGCAGTCCTTCCCGATCGGGATCTTCGCCAACGGCATCCAAGATGACACGAACCGCTTGCTCGATCCGCGGCAGATCGACGTGATCGCGAGAAGGCGCATTTCGATCGTGAAAAAGCGGCGGTTCGGGGCTAATGCTGGCCGCATTGCAGTTCGCACCACTGTCGCTTTGAAGGAACGGTACGTTGCTGGAGGGCTCTTTATACGAACGGGGATCCACGTTTTGCATTTCCCAGAAAGGCTGAGTGAAGGTTGGGCGAGATGCTGTACTCGCACGTCCATTGTATCTTAGCAGAGTGTTGCTTCGGCGCTGAGGACGCCAATCCGGACAGACGCCAAGCGACGATCCAGGCTCTGGCCAGCGTAGCTGCGGAACGCAAATGCGGTCGCTCAGCCGCCGCGAGGCAGCTGTTTTTGCAGCTCTTTGCGGAACGCATCTCGGATTTGATGCAGCGGCAATGTGGGACCGATCGGTTCACGCCGAATGACGTGCGACGTCGGCAGGGTCTCTTTCACACGGCCAACTTCAATGGGAGTCACCTTGCTCATCCGATCGACCCCAAACGTGTCACACAGGATCGCGTGAAAATCGACCAGCTGCTGTTTCGCCGCTTGTTGTCCGACGTCTCGAGTATTGGCCCCGCCGGCCCACAGCGCTGCCATCGCCGCCATTCCAAAGGCCGCAAACAGCTCGGGGATCGAAGCGGCAGCGATCACCGTGGTGCCAAAATCGACCGGAATCATCAACACACCTCCAAACGCCGCCAACAACGTCGCCAACGGAGTCAGTCCGGCAACCAATTTTTTACGCACCGGCACATCGCTCCACATTTGACGCACGGCTTCGTCGAGTCGTCGTGGATCGAGCTGTGTAAAGTCATCACGCTCGAATCGCAGAATCGCCGCTTCGGATGCTTCGGTTAATCTCGACATGCTGGGATCCACCTCGTCGTCGAACCAGTGCGGCAGGGCCGCGGAACCGCCATGCCGATCGATGGCGGCATTTAATCGTTCGGGCGTCATCAGGCTGCCGTATTCGCCACGACGAAATTTGTCTTTGATTTCGCTGGCGGTCTTCTCGGCCATCGCGGTGGGAGTAAAGCGTCGCACCATCTCGCCCGCCCCATCGACGAAACGCCGCAGCTTGGCGTTCATGCGAACGCCCCAACGGGCGTACCAAGGCGCCGTGACGGCAAACGATTCGGAAAGTTGATGGATGATTCGTTTGGATTGATGCAACCGCAGTTCGACGACTTCCCCGCCCAATTGTCGATGAGCAAAAAATTCGAGTGCCGCTTGCAACAAACAATCCTGAGCCCGCTGTGTCGCTTTTCGTGATCGATCAGCGTCCTGGTCCACCAAACTGATCCCGCGATCCCAAATCATCGATCGCAGCGTGGATTGCAAGGCAACGCGAAATTTCTCGAATAATTTTGCCCGGTCCAGCCGCTGCGGTAGCGCGGCCAACAAGCGATCGTCGGGAATCGAGGCAGGCGGATTGTGATCGGGGTTTTCAGAAACGGAAAAGAAAACCGGAAACATTTCGTCGTCATCGCTGATCGCGGCAGACGTCGTCCCGCTGGGGGTCGGAATGTACGGCCGACTCGCGGGCACGTCAAAATCGTACGCCGCATAAACCGTTTCAATGCCGTGTGTTTTCGCCAACGGCGTGAACGTTTCAAACACTTGATCCGGAGTCTGGCGAGGACGCACCTTGTTGACCGCCAACATCCGTGGGACGCCTGGCATCAAGTCGGCTGCGATTCGCAACAGATCCCCAAGCGTGGCATCACGCGAAGATTCAGCGGACGAGACCACCAAAAACGCCGAACAGATCGTCGCGGCGCGGCCAAGCAAGTCACGACGAATATCCGGCGAACCTAGCCCAAACGCTTCGTCCGAAACGATGTCTGGACAATCCAACAACCCGATCCCCGCTTCGTCTAACCCGGGGTCGGTGGCCACGAGCGGAATCGCGAGGGTGCTGACGTCGCCTCCTCGATTATTGTATTGCTGGTGAGCGACCGCGGGATCTTCGGCCAGCATCTCGGGCGGCTTGCCGATCGCATCCCCGATCCGCCCCATCAACAGGCTGAACAATTCCGAATCGGATTGCCACTGCTGAGGCAACCACAAGACAAATCGATGCGTGCCTTCGACATTGCTCGGTCCCCGCAGCGTGCGAGCCCGTCCCGCCTCGCTCAAATAGGTGGCCACCAAACTGGTCTTGCCGCTGTTGAGCATCCCGGCGATGGCCACGACCGGCCAATTGACAAGCTGAGACGCCGAATGCACTTGACGGCCCGAGGCCAGGATGTCGCTGGCGAGTGACAGATCCAAGCGACGGACCGCGGCCAAAAAACTTTCGCGTGATTCATCGGGATAGATCCGCTGCACCATCGCACGGCGGTCGTCGTCTTCTAACAACGACAACAAACCAGGCCAATCGATCGAGTCGTCCTCGAGATTTCGGAATTTACCAAACATGTCGTGTCGCCGATCGCTTATCCCGAGAAATCGCGTGGGGGTGCTGTTGTCGCTGGCCCTGAAACTGCAGTGGCGTCCGAAGTCCGACCGGCGTCCGAAGTTGCCGTGGAACCAAACGCTGCGGTGGCGTGTGAAATTTCCGCATCATCACCCCCGTCGAATCGATGGTTCCACCAATGCACCGAATCCACTTGGGTCCAGCCTCCATAATCTTCACAAGCACGGAGTGTATCAGCGAGTTCGTCCATCGACATAGGGCGCTGATGAGCGTCTTTTTGCAAACAGGACATCAAAACATTTTGCAAATCGTCGGCCAACGGGACGCCAATTCGCTCGGCGGGCCGCAGCGGGACTTCGTTCAACTGCTTTAAACAAATATCAACCGACGCCCCGCCTTCGAACAGAGGCACGCCGGCTAGTAACGCATAACCGACCGCGCCGACCGAGTACAGATCACTTTGTGCATCGGCGGCCGACGCGTCTCGCACCGCTTCGGGCGACATGTACATCGGTGTGCCGGTGATCGAGTCAACTTGGGTCAATTCGACCGTGTCTCGGGTGATTTCCTTGACCAACCCAAAATCCAGCACTTTGATCAGATCGCCGACCCCTGAAACCTCGGTCAAAATGATGTTGGCGGGTTTGATATCGCGATGAACAATCGCACGCGTGTGGGCTTCGGCGAGCGATCCACACATTTGAATCAACAGCGAAATCACACGTCCAGCAGGCTGGCGGCCATATTGGTCAATCAACGCTTGCAACGTGATCCCATGGACGTATTCCATCACGTAATAAAACGTTCCGTCGTCGGTTTGTCCGTAATCAAAAATGGCAATGGTGTTGGGGTGACGAAGCTGCGAGGTCAATTGGACTTCGCGAGCGAAACGCGATGCGGTCGTCGAGGTCAGCTCTTCTTTTTCGAGCACCTTGATCGCGACTTCGCGTTTGAGCAATTGGTGCGATCCGAGATAGACCGATCCCATCGCCCCTTCGCCAATCAACTGTCCCAGTTTGTATTGGCCAAGTTGGCGGACGGAATCGGTTTGGGCAAGCGAACGCGAAAGCGTGGGGCCAAATTGATGCAGCGTGCCTAGCAATACCGCCCCCAAGATCAATGACATCGCCAACGTCCAATGGATCCGCGAGAGCGTCAGCAAGGGTCCATAGACATCGCGGAGTTTCATTTCCACGGCGACTCCCATGCCATATTCGGGAAGCCAACGCCACGCTCCGACCACCTCGTCGCCGCGGTAATCGCGGTACCCCACAACGTCCTCTCCTTGCCCCCCGCGAGTCAATTGATCCGCGAGCACGGTTAGCGGACGCGAACTGGATCGGTTTGCCGCTGAGTGAATCGATGCGGATTCGATGCTTTCCTGTTCCACAGGGACCTGGACGACCTGATTCAATATCGACGATGCGAACGAAGCCGAGTCAACCGCGGCGGGCGATGATGATTCATGCTGGCTTGGCATACGCGTTAACATCACACCGCGACGGTCGATGACGTACGATTCGGCAACCGGACTATCCACCGGTGTCGAGAACAACTCACTGAAATCCGCCGCTGGATCCATCAAGTACAGAAAACCGCCGAGCGTGCGAGCCCCTTGAACCACCGGAGTGATCGCGGCAATCACCGCCGGCTCTGACTCAGACAGCGGTCCAGATCGACTTACCGGCGTCGGCGACCGAAAAGGGCGCGTCAACGTGCTCTGACGCGAAATCATTTTTTCCAGTGCGTCAGTCGGAAGCCTCAAATCTTGGCCAAGCAGTGAGGTCAAATCGCTGCCCAGCACTCGCCCATCGATATCGATCAGCACCCAGCCGACCACTTGATCGTGAGGGACGGCGTCGGCAACATCGCTGGCGAACGGAACAAGATTGGGATCGGTCTGTAACCGCTCGGGCGAGACCGGATGACGGGACGCATGGGAATTTAAGATTTCAATGGCGAGCGATTTGCGTTTTGCGGATTGCATCGCATCCGTCACCGACGCCATTTGTTGACCACACCACTGGTCAAAAACGCTTAGCTTGGCAGACAAGATGGACTGCAGCGAGCGACGCGTCATCTCTTGCATCGCACCGCGAATCCGATAATTCAGAAACACGACCAATGCTGCGGCAATGATCAATAGCAAGATCCACATCCGCATCCAGCGTCGAGCCCGATGCCCCGTCGACCACTGGGTGATCTTTTGCAATTTCGACAAAGTGGCAGATGACAACGAAACACGTTCCAACAAGAGAGAGATGCGACGTGATCCTATTGTAACGAAAACCTTTTTTTGGGTTGACCACGGGCTCGGCACCCCATTCGGCGCCGGACGTCACACCGCCGCCCAAGCGTCAAACCACCGCCCAAGCGTCAAACCGTCCAGCGGCTAATCGAGATTCCAACGATCAGCGGACCGCGGCTGGAGCGGGGGCTCGGGAATTCATCTGTTTCCAAATCTGGTCCGCCGCAGAAATGTCGCCCTGAGTCGGCTTTTCACCACCGTAAACGATTCGGTTATACGCATCGACAATGCGGACTGCCGACGTGGAAACCTGAGGCAGCGTCGGGGCAATCCGCTTTAAAAACTCGCTGGGTGTTTCGTCGGGGCGGCGACGCGTCCCCTGCTCGCGTGCCCAAGCCTCAAACGCCTGGAACGTCACGATCACGATTTGGCGAGGATCCTTTTCGACCCCGATCGGATTGCGAAACGACGAAAACGGTTTGGCGGGCGCGGTGACTACCTGCTGCGACAATTCATGCTCCGTCTGGTCGGCAGAACTTGGTTGCCAAAACCAAAGCCCATTGAACCACTGCAAGATCGCATCGCGATTGCGATAAACATAAACGCCCACGACGATCGCCAGCGCCAACGCAATCAGAAACTTCAGCAACGATCCCAGCAGCGAGATCAGTTTCATCAGCGAGGAAGTGGAGCTCGATGGCGGTTCGGGTGGAGGCGTCTCGGCCGGATCTGGTTGAGACTGTTCCGGCTCTGACGGTTCCGATTTTGACTGCTCCGTTTCAGACGACTTGGTTTCGGATTCGGCGGACTCTTGTTCCTCTGACTCGGACTGCGCAGACTTATCGGGCTCGTCATCTCCCGTCTTTTCCCTCGAGTCGCTTTGGGGCTGCTTCTCGGACTCGCTCTGCTTGCCATCCTGGTTGCTTGCCGGGTCACGCGAAGGTTGCGTTTGATCTTGTTTCCCGCTCTCGCCTTGTGGCTTTGATTGTTCCCGCTGCTGGCTGTTGCCACCCTTTTCGCCGGAGCTCTTTTCACCCGAATCTTTCTCGCCTGAGCTCTTTTCGCCCGAATTATTCTCGCCCGAGCCTTTTTGTTTGCCACTCTGCTCACCAGGATCCGAGCCTCCGGCCGCCGGCTTCTTACCACCGTCCTGGTTCCCCGCGTCGCCTTTCTTGTTGTCACCCTCGGCGGCTGACCCCGGCGGCGCCCCCTTTTGGCTGGCGGTTTGCTGGACTTCCTTTTCGCTCGCGTTTGGATCACTTTCCGTGACCGCGGCTCCTTCCTTCTTTTTCGCTGCAGCTTCGTCGCCATGCCCGTACTTGCTTGCCGAAAGATCATCGGGCGGATTGGCGATTTCCGGCAACTCAAACGATGCGAGCATTTGTCCTGGCACCGGAGCAAGGTATGCGACGAAGAGAATCAAACCGATGATTGCCAAACCGCCTGTGATCCATCCCGTCGAAACATCGTTGGGCATATCGACGCCGCGTTGGCGTAGGTAGCGACGCAGCCCGAGAAAGCTGGTCGTGACCAACAGCGAAAAGCTCGAGAACAAATAAATCGCCAACAACCATAGCGCACGTGACGACGTTCCCGGATCGGAGCGAAGAAAGAATTGCCCCAACCCAAACAGCGGCAACGCGGCCAAGGCGAGGTACATGACCGTGCGTCCAGGCTGATGAGTTGACCGCTTGGCTTGAGGCGTTTGCGTGTTGGTGTTAGAGACAGCCTCGGTCGCCGCGGGCTCGGAGTCCACCGCCGCACGATTTGCCTCGATTTGCCGACGCACAAAATGACCACCCGAATCCATCAGCCCTTGTCCGCTGGCATCAACCGAATCATCGATCAATGTGCAATCGTGAACGATTCGATCCGCCAGGAATGCGATCAACAGCAACATGAAGATGCTGAAAACCGGCGACCCGACAAAACGCATCATCGCCAAAAAGGTGACCGCCCCCAAAATACAGAGGTAGCCCATCGCGTAGCTGCGATCACGCTGAATCGCGATCCGCGCCACGCTGACGACTCCCATCGTGTACATGAACAGAGTCCACGATACACGCTCGGGATAACCTCCGTGATACAAGACCAACATCAAGTAGTTGGCCAAGCTGTTGATCATCAGAAAAATCAACAACGGCGCGACGGCAATGGCTGCGTAGTCGGCCAACGTCTTGGTTGAGGTCATCGCTGCCATCGAATGCCATACACGTAGGGGAGGAAACGCCCAAGGGAAGAAACGCCCGTGCCGAACCACGCTGGCGTCACGTTCAGGACGATGCCCCGCACGCCCATCCGTTCGGCAATCCTACGATTAGACACGAAACCGCTAAGACACGAAATCATCCCAACCGCTTAGACGGGCAGCACGCGAAACCCAAAGCTCCCTGTTCGAATGCGTCTGGCGAAGTGAATGGACGCTATTCCGAGGATGCCTTGGCATGCGTTTGATTCCAACGATCCATTGCCGGAGCAATCGCATTCATCGGAACCCATTTCCCCTTGGTCTTACTACTTAGCAACAGCGTTTCCGGAACAATCTTTCCCTCGTCAATCAGATGCAGTAGATCCGCCTCTGAAATCGGCCCGACCCGTCGCGTCTTACGCAGCCAACCACTAGTGATGTAGTACCATCCCGCACCCATGCGTTCACCTTATCGTTTTGATTGCCCCAGCAACAATCCCGTTGCCGATTGATCGCCCCAAAGTGCCTGCATCCACCTCGCCCGGTGATCGCTGCATCGTCGACATCGCAACGAGCAGAAAACAAACGCCAGGTAATCGCTTCGCAAGCCCCGCGCAATTCATGCGCATTGACTAGATTGATTGTATCGGGCTGGCAAACTGGCTGCTAGAAAACTGGCTTATTTGCGGCAAAATTTGACAAGGGAACGGTCAACAAATGCTACTGAGGAAAAGCTGACCTTCGGGTTTACGAACTTGATGGCGACACGTCACGGGTCCGCCCTCGATAATCCGCCCTTGATAAAAAGTGCGTCGCCCGATCATGCCTCCAAAAGAGGTAGGTGTGGACGGAAGAGCAGGGTGGTGAGAACCGCCCAGTCGGCGAGCACTGCAGATGCGAACCACTGCAGATACGAATCACTGCGACCGCGAATCACTGCGGCCGCTGGGAAGACCTACCAACGACCGCTGTAGTGATCGGCATTGACGATCCGCTGAGCTTCGGGACTGATACCGAAGGCCAAGTTGGGTTGATTCAGTTCGACGAACACCGTGTACTTTTGGTGAATGGCATCGCTATAGACAACCGGGGCATGAGTCAGTCGCAGAAAATGAACGGGCACGCCGTTCCAGCGCCGGGTGAACACCCCTGCTTCGAGCGAAGGTTCGCGGGACAAACCGTAATGTTCGGTCATGATCGCCGCCATCTTGCTCGGGTCGCCCGTGAACCCGTGCACGGTGATCCGTTGGACTTTCCCGCTGGTGTCGAAGTAATAAGTTAGCGTCCCCGCCAAATCATTCGCCTGAGTCCCAGTGACGATCGGCACTCGCAGCCCCTCCATCTTCATGTCCGCCAAAACGGTGGTCACACGCGAAAAGCGACTAATGATCCATTCGGGGTTGATGTCGAAGCGGATCACTTCGCGTAGATCCTGGACGGTGGTGCCCACCAGATTGGGCTCGTTCTCAGGCTTCTCGGGAATCGCGCCTAGTTTACGAGCGAGTTCGTGGTCGTAGCGGTAACGCGTTTCGCGGTTGCCACGCAGCTGTTCGACCTCGTAATGCGAGTGCACGGCGTAGTCCGATGAGCTCGACAGCACTGAATCGCCTGAACTGATCGCGGCTTCGGTGGTTTCGAATTGACGTTTGATCGAGGAAACCGTTTTCTGCCCCATATCCGTTTCCGAGACGACGTAGGGGCCTCCCACGAGCGCGGCGATCGCGGCAGCGGTTCGAATTCGCATGATCGGAAACATAGGATTGCCGTTGAAAAGGAAAGGTAGCTTCACAGGTCCATGCTCTGGTATCGTCCAACCTTGGATCGTTTGTTTCGGAAAGCACCGATCTCTTGCGTATCCCGCATGTTATTGCCAATGAGTACCATCGATTTGATAGCTACGTCCGCGATAATCCGAACCGGTTAAAAATCGCCTGCCATTGCGGGCTAAAACGCCGAATTCAGCCCGACTTTGCCGAACGGAACCAGTCAAGCTTTCGTCCTCTCCCCTGGATTGATTAAACTAGAGACTGGCCGCACGATCCCCAATTTGGAATCATGCGATCGCCGTCTCTGATAAACGCCCCCGCCCCCTGGCTGCCAACACCCGCCCCACCCTCCACCGGACCATGACGAATGTCGGCAACTGAAATCTCGGACCTTTTGCCTGTGGCTGCAGGGACAAAAAATCCGCACCCCTATCAAGTCTTTGGGCTGACCGGCGGCGAGCAAGATTCGCAGGTGATTGTCGTTGCCATCAAAAAGACGATCCAAAAACTGCAAAACGCGAAAGCGGATGCGGATCCAGCGGTGTGGAAACGGGCAGCAAAATGGGTCCAGCAGTCTCGCGAAATCTTGCTGGATCCCGCGAAAAAGAAAGCCCTGGACGCTCGTTTTGGCGTGATCGATTTTGCCGACACTGGCTCGCCGCCAAGCGTGGGCTCCCCAGTGGCGGCCCCCGCTGCCGTGCCGCCTCCCCCCGGAGCATCATCCAATCCCGATCCGCTTGCTGGATTGCTTCCGAAAACCGATCCGCTGGCGGCCGTGCTGCCGCCAGGCAATCCGCTGGCTCCGCAAACCCCCGCAGTGCCTCCGGCGCCGGTCGCGGCGGTCCCCGGATCGCCAATGGCCGCAGCGGAAACACCTGCGGCTGCGGCTCCGCAAATCCCGACCTTTGCAGACCCTAGTGGACCTGCGTCCGCTGCGGCACCGATCGCGATCAAGAAAAAAAAGCCTGCCAAACGTCGTCGCAAATCAATCGCTGGGTGGTTTGTGTTTATTGGCTGCGCCGCCGCGATCCTGGCGATGCTGGGCGCACTGGTTTGGGTGGTGATGGCCAAACCAGGAACGATCGCAATCACGGCCAAAGACGGCAGCTTTACGCTGTCGACCACGCCCGCCGGAGCGGGTGGCCAATCGACGTCGCCCAGCGGTCAACGTGTCACCTCACGTCCGGCGGACCCGATCATGGGCAGTCTCGGCCCGAACCGCGGCAACGACGAGGATCGTCGTGCTGAGAATGACAGTCGTCGCGCCCCGTTGAACGAGGGTCTGAATCCCGATGATTGGCCAAGCGATACCGAGCAGGGACCCGACAGCATGCAGCCAGCCACCATGCAGCCAGAACCTGCCCAGCCAACCCCGTCACAACCAGATCCGATGACGACGGAACCAGCCGAAGCCGGTCCTGCGGAAATGACTGATTCGGACTCGTCCAGCGACCCCGCTGCGGCCCCTTCGTCGCCATCGACCGACGACGCCCCCGCGATGACGCCGCCATCGGACACGATCAGCGAAGCGATGATCGCCGAGGCCGAAACGTTGATTACCAAGGCACGCACGGCAATCAAAACCGCCGATTGGAACCAATTGCGGGCGGTGCATGATGCAGCCGCCGAGACGCCGCTTAGCAGCGAGCAGAAACCACGGGCCGAGCCTTTGTTCGAAACCGCCGACTTGGCGACGTACTATCGCGGCGCGATTCAGCGCGGCGTGGCGACGCTACAAACCGGCAGCGATTTCGAGCTGACGGAGGCGCTTCGCGTGATCGTTGTCGAAAAAGGCCCCGACCGGTTGGTCATCCGTTTTAACGCGACGATCAAAGAGTACACGTTTGACGAATTGCCGCCGCGGTTGGCTGATAAACTCGCTTCTTTTGCACTGAATCCGGGGGATCCCACCGCGATCGCTGCCCAGGCGGTCTATCAAGCCATCGCGCCGAAATCGACGGACCTTCACCGCCAAGATGCCATTAAGACGCTCGAAAACTTTACAGGCGAAGTCGAAGGGGCGAATCCCAAACGGATCGCCGCGGCGCTTCGCGATGTGCTGAAACCCTAGCCGCCGCAACCTCCCTTGCGTCCGCACCACAAAACATCGACAAAGGATGGCGTCTACGACAATGGAAGTTACCTTCATCTGTGCATCATGAAAAACGCAACTCGCGAAGCTCTCGATATCCTGTCGCGTTTGATCGCCTTTCCCTCGATTAGCTCGGCAAGCAACGTCGACATTTCGGAATTTGTCGACACGCATTTGCGGTCACTTGGTTTCGACACCGAATTGACCACTTACGTCGACAACAGGGGAGTTCGCAAAGCAAACATCGTTGCAAAGCGAATGCCGGATGGCGCTGGCGGAACGCCAGACGCGGGGCTGGCCTACTTTTGCCATACCGATGTCGTCCCAGCCCAGAATTGGGTCGGGCCGGATCCTGATTCGCCGGGAGACGCTTTTACAGCCACGCTTGCCCATGACCGTGTGTATGGACGTGGCGCGTGCGACATGAAAGGTTCGTTGGTTGCGTTTCTCGCTGCCATCGCCCAGGTCCCTCGCTCATCACAAAAACATCCGCTGTGGGTGGTTTGTACTGCGGACGAAGAGACGGGGTTTCAAGGCGCACGGCATCTGGTCGAGTCGTCGACGGCCTATCGCGAAATCGTCGCGGCCCAGCCGGTCGCCATCATCGGAGAACCGACCGAACTTGGTGTGGTCCATGCGCATAAAGGCATCACTGGATTTCGCATCATCAGCCGCGGCCGGGCGGCCCACAGCAGTACCGCCGAAGGCATCAATGCGAATGTCGCCATGGTACCCATGCTGCAAAAGATCGCCGAACTGAACGAGCGAACGCTGCGCGAGCCACGCTATCAAGACCGCCGCTTTGATCCGCCGACCCTGTCATGGAATTTTGGATTTACCGATCACGGTACCGCGATCAACATCACCGCTCCGAAGAGCGAAGCATGGGTCAGCCTGCGGACGATGCCCGAGGTCGACGGCAGTGACTTGATCGACGAAGCTCGGCGACATGCCGAAACCCTTGGGCTCGAATTCCGCCCGCTTGTCGGTTGCGATCCCATTTGGGTTGACGCCAACGCCCCGTGCGTCCAAACGATGTGCGAATTAGCGGGGGTCACTCCGACGACAAAGTGCTATGCGACCGATGGCGGATTGTTCGGTGAACTGAACCAGCGATTGGTGTGCGGGCCAGGCAATATCGCCCAGGCTCACACCGCGGACGAATGGATCTCGATCGAACAGATTGAAAAGGGCATCGAACTGTATCGCCGCAGCATTACGCAGTGGTGCTAGACTCGCACGGGTGCTTGGCGAACGGTCGCGTCGGCGTGTGAGCAAGGCCGTCTTTCACGAGGGGCCGTCTTTCACGAGGGGGTTGAATTTCGCGAGCCAGAACATGGACGCTGGCCCCTCACGGCATTTTTCGTCGTGGTGCGGCGCAAGCCGCCCGGTCTTATTCGAACGTTTTTCACGCTGCCCCCAGGCAACGCCTCGTCTAACGCAAAAAAAAACTGCCCGCTTCCACCGTGAAGTGGAACCGGGCAGTCGAAGATTCAGTGCGAGGTAATCGAAGAGGGAATTATTCCTTTTCTTTCTTCTCTGCATCCTTTGGCGCGTTGTCTTCGTACTTGGCCGCAGGAATCGCGTCGTCGTCGCGAGTCGGCAAGACGTTGTGGTAGACCGCGAACTCTTGGTCGTCGTCGCCCTTAGTCTTTTCAACTTTTTCTTCGCTGACTTCGCCGGCTTCGACGATCATTTCGATCACCTTACGCTCAACGATTTGGTTGCGAAGCGCGTCCATTTGACCGCTCTTTTCTAGGCGAGCACGTACTTTTCGTTCTGGCGAATCGCTTTGTTGGGCGATCAATGCGATTTCCGCATCGTAATCCGCTGGCTCGGCATCGACATTGGCTTCTTCGGCGATCTTTTCCAAGATGAAGTGTTCGCGAAGTGCAGCTTCGGTCGACGCTTGCGCGTTTTGACGCGATGCGTTGACGAAACGACGAATGTTGTCGTCATCAAATCCGCTACGACGCAATTCGAGAACCTTGCGTTGCAGTTCACGTTGCGTTTGGCGTTGCACCAACGACTTGGGCAATTCAAAGTCGGCGTCACCTGCCAACGCATCGACGACCGATTGGCGAAGTGCTTGCTGGGTGCGGTACTCGGCTTGGCGAGTGAGCGAATCACGAACGAAGTCGCGAAGCTCTTGCTCGGATTCGAAATCACCAAGCTCTTCCAAGAAGCTAGGAGTCAGCTTAGGCAATTCCGACTTCAAGACTTCGACCACATGAATCTCGGCGTCAATTTCCTTGCCGCGAGTTTCTTCGTTGTTCACGCCTTCGCTGATCTTCGCTTTGCCGGTGCGTGTATCGCCTTCGACAGCCCCGGTCATCAGGGTACCGAAATCTTCGATCACCCCATCCGAGAAGCTCAGGCGGCTGTTGAGCGTCACGCGTTCTTCTTCAAGTTCGCTGAGCAGTTTGCCATTTTCGCTGAACTTGATCGTCACGACCAACTTGTCGCCCATGGCAGCCGCTTCGTCAGTGGCTTCGAGCGTGGCGTAGCGTCCCAGAACCCGCTGCAGCGATTCATCGACGTCGGCATCGGTGATCTCTTCAACCGGTTTGGAAAGTTTTAGGCCTTTCCAAGTCGGGGTTTCAAAGTCGGGGCGAACTTCGACGGTGAATTGATACTTAAAGTCACCATCGTCTTCGGGCAATTCGATCGATTCGAAGTCGAACTCGGGTTCGCCAATCGCGGAAAAATCTTCCTTGTCGCTCACTTGCGAGAGCGAATCCATCAACAGGGCGCCCTTCACTTGTTCGCGAACACGGTCACGGAATTGCTTTTCGACCAACTTTCGCGGTGCGCGTCCGGCACGAAAACCGGGCACGGAGGCTTCCGGCACAATTTCGTCGTATGCGTCTTTGAGGTACCGCTCTACTTCTGCGTGAGGGATCGTGACAATCACCTGGCGAACGCATGGCGAAGGGCTCTCAACTGTCGATTGCAGTTGGATGGTTTTCTTTTCTTCCGGAACTTCCGTTGTTTCGGGTTCAGTGGAGGTGGACATCCTTCGGTAAGACCTCTCGTCTTTACGGCGTCATCGTATGCACGTGAGGGCGAAACAGGAAAACCGACCATCGGATCGCTGCGCCTCATCGTTATCTATAAATCAAGCCCGGTAGTGTACCGTGTCAGGGTGCTTGGTGGAAATGGGGGAAAATCAGAAGAAAGTGAAGTTGCGTTCCCAAGGACCATCGTGGTTTCTGCGGCGGCGGCAGCGGCCCCGCGTTGCCAGCCCGCCGTCGCGATCCATCCGTGCCCCCCGACGCTCATGCGTCCCCCGAAGGCCCTCGTGCATCCCCCAAAGGACCGCGACCTGCGAAACCCCAACGCGGAATGGCCGGCTCGGAAACATTTTTCAAAGTCTTCACAAATTGGGCTTGAACGAATCCGATCGGCACCTACAATCCGCTCCTGTTGATGGCAAACCAGTTGGTTTTTGCCTCACAAAAAAGTGTCACCAAGTGACCTTGCAACATCAAACTGCAAGCGATAACTTGGCCGGCGTCGAAAGTTTTGCGGCTGTAGCTCAGTTGGCAGAGCATCACGTTGCCAACGTGATTGTCGTGGGTTCGAATCCCATCAGCCGCTCTTTCTTTTCTTTTGCGTGAATGGTATCTCCATTCACCTGCTGTTGCGTTTTGCAAAGCCTCGCAAAAAGCTCGATTGCCCCATTCGGAGTTTTTCACCAGGGGTGGCGACTTTCACGATACCGCGATTGCCGCTATCTTTTTTCCTTTGCTTCGCATCTCTCCCCCTTCGGCCATTCGTGGATCCTTCGCAGTGCCGCATGCTCAACTTGGTCCGATCGCTGTTCACTTGCCTTCGCGAGTCGAAACGAACGAACAACTTCAAGCCGATTTTCCCAATTGGGACATCGCTCTGATCGCTGAAAAAACGGGTATCCATCAACGGCATATCGCCGACGAAAAGGAAACCGCCAGCGACCTAGCCATCCAAGCGGCCCAGAAACTGTTTTCCGAGCATGCGATCGACCCGCAATCGATCGATTTCGTGCTGCTCTGCACACAGACCCCGGACTACCCGCTGCCGACCACGTGTTGCTTGATCCAAGATCGACTCGGACTGCCAACCCGCTGTGGCGCACTCGATTTCAACTTGGGCTGCAGTGGCTTTGTCTACGGTTTGGCCATGGCCGACGGGTTGATCCAAAGCGGAGTTGCAAAAAACATCCTGCTGCTCACCGCGGAAACGTACAGCAAATACATTGACGCCGATGACCGCAGCCTGCGAACGATCTTTGGCGATGGCGCCGCCGCCACCTTAGTGACCGCCAGTGACGAAAAATCGCTGTGGGGCTTTCAATTCGGCAGCGATGGCAGCGGCGGCGACATGCTGCTGGTCGGTGACGGCGGAAGCCGCCCCAGCGAAGATGCGATCAAGCCCCGGCACCGCAAACGCTGGAAAAGCCGCCTGTACATGGACGGACCGAGCTTGATCAATTTCACCGTCGAAGCGGTCCCGCGATTGATCGAAGAAATCCTTTCGGACAATGGGCTGACCGACGCCGATATCGATCGCTACCTGATGCACCAAGCGACCTGGAAGATGCTGGACCAACTTCGCGGACGAATGGGAGTTGCAGCCGAACGGATCCCCATCGAACTTGCTGATGTGGGCAATACCGTTTCGTCAACATTACCGATTTTGATCGACCGACTGCGAAGCCGCGGCGAACTGAAGCCAGAATCGGTTAATATGCTAGTAGGATTCGGCGTAGGATTGTCCTGGGCCGGCGGGCTTTGGCGAGATGCCTACTCGGCATAAAATAAGAGAGCCCGAAATAATAGAGCCCAAAACAATAGAGCTCGAGAAATAACAGGAACCGCGAGAACCAGCGAGAGTCTTCACTCGACCATCTCGCCAACGCCAATCGCGGTCGACACAACCGCTAACGATGCTCTCCCTGCGATTGCGAACCCGCGAGTTTGCTGGTGAGGCAACTGTCGACCTCGCAGCGCATCCTTTTATTTCCGCAGCCAACTGCATTGACCCCCAGCGGCCCGTTTTCCCGCAACGGTCTGCTTCCCTTGGCACAGCCCGTGCATTGCCATTGCTCATTTTTTCAACACCCTTGCGACTCGCTCGCCTGTCGCAAATCGGAGAAGTCCATCATGTCAGAAAATCTTTCAGGACGGCTGCTGATTGCGTCACCGTATTTGGGCGATGGAAATTTCCTCCGTTCGGTCATCTTTATCATTCGCCATGACCCGGAGGGCGCCTTTGGCTTGGCGATCAATCGACCGACCGAAAACCGATTTCGCGACTTGGTGGCGCTCAGCACCACCGCGGGAGGCGAACCGCGAGAGGACGACTTTATCTATCGAGGCGGGCCCGTCGAAGGCCCGCTTTTAGCCCTGCACAACCTGGCCGGGATCGGCGATCCCTGCGGCCCGGTTTCTCTCGATGCGACGGGCGAACCACTTGGCCCCGGCGAATCGGTCACCGGCGGCGCCAAATTTACAATCGAAAATCACCCTGCTGACCCGTTTGGAAGCATGTCCATCGACCTGGGCAATCCGCCCGCCTGGATCACCGGCGATGACGACCACCTGCGAATCCTGCTCCATCGCCCCGACGCCAAGGTGCGCTACATCGCGAACTATAGCGGCTGGGGCCCCCGACAACTGGACGAAGAGATGCGAGTTGGTGGCTGGTTGGTCGGCAAGCCCGATAGCGATATCCTGTTTGGCGACGCAGACCAATCATGGGAACTGGCGGTTCGCCGGTGCGGTCACGACATCCTCAACTCAATGGCACCGGGCGTGCACTTTGGTGACCCCAATCTAAATTGACGCCCCGCTCCCTTGGATCGGTTCTGCCGAATCCATCCCCTGCGAACACCCCAACGACAGCATTCACGGCGGCAAACGAATCTGAGCGTCTGACTGAATTTGATCCTATCCTCGAGCCTCCTCCATGCGACAATTTGCGATCGGTGATATCCACGGATGTGCCAAGGCACTCAGGTCACTGATCGAGACGATCGCCCCGACGTCCGATGACGAACTGATCTTCCTGGGTGACTACATCGACCGGGGTCCGGACAGCAAGAATGTGATCGAGCAGATCATCGAACTGCAGAAACACTGCCGCGTGGTCGCACTGCGAGGCAATCACGAGATCATGTTGATGGGGGTCACAGCCGGATTGGATGACACCATTTGGCGAAATAGCGGCGGGCAAGCGACGCTGGCAAGCTACGGCGGTTCACTGCACAAAATTCCCGACGACCACCTCGATTTCTTTCGCTCGCTGCGAGCCTTTTACGAAGCCGAAGAATCGATTTTTGTTCACGCGAATTACGTTCACAGCGTGGCGATGCCGTTGCAAGACGAAGCGACGATGTTCTGGAAGCATCTCGACTTTCCGCTGCCGCTGCCTCACTGCAGCGGAAAACGTGTCTTCCTCGGCCACACCCCTCAGCCCGGCGGCAACATCCTGGATTCGGGATACTTTGTCTGCATCGACACCTACTGCTTTGGCGGAGGCTATCTGACGGCGATTGAACCATCGACCGGCGAAACGATTCAAACCGATCGCCATGGCCACGCTCGCCGAACACCGATGCGAACGATTGCGGACCGATTTGGCAAGGCGACCCGTTTTCTGGGAAGCAAAATCCAATCGATCAAACGCCCCAAGTCGTGACTCCTGCTTTTTCCAATCGCCTGCTAACCGCATGGCTGCAGCAAGCGACGCGGATTGAAGCTTACATGACGAGACGCCGCTCGCACAAAATCGCCCTGCTAACCAACCGTCAAGCAAAGCGGCCCCTCAGCGGGCAGCATTTAAAAATTTCTGGATGGCCGATGGCAACGGGGACTCAAATTCGACCTCTTCGCCCGTCACTGGATGAGTAAAAGCGAGTGAACGAGCGTGCAAAGCGATTCGCTTGCGAACCCAAAACGGATGCGACGCTCGCTTGGCTTGATACCGTGGGTCTCCCAATACCGGATGCCCGGCGTCGGCAAATTGAACGCGGATCTGGTTTCGCTTTCCCGTTTCCAACTGGACTTCGACCAAGGTCGTGTCGGCCATTCGCCGAACGACGCGAAAATGCGTGATCGCGGTCTCAGTATCACGCGATTTCTTGGTCACATAGCGATCCAAATTACTGCCGGTCGCCAGGTGAGAATGATAGGTTCCTTCATCATCTGCAATCACGCCAGCCACGATTGCAGTATAGACCCGCCGTGGTTTTCGCTGCTTGAACTGCTCAATCAACTGCTTCGCGATCGCCTCGCTTTTACCGAACACCAACAACCCGCTGACTTCGCGATCAAGCCGATGGACAACGCACGCTTCTTTTTGGCTTCGCGAATGACTTAGATAGATCGAAACGCGATCGACCAACGAATTTGGCTCGCCATTGTCGGTGGGCACCGTCAACGTGCCGGCTGCCTTGTCGACCACGATCAAATGCGAGTCTTCAAACACCACGCTAAACGTGCGATCGTCCCACGTTCGCTTCTTCTCACGATACCGCTGGTGGGGATCGAACCGTAACGAAACCACGTCACCAACCTTCACCGACCCAGCGATTCCCTTGCAAGGATGCCCATTCACCGAAACACAGCCGTGGTCAAACATGCCCCTCACCTGGCTGCGAGAAACACCCGCCAAATCACGGACGATCAAATCGATCCGCCCCGCTTTCTCTTCGTCGACGGTCATTGAAAGCGTTTTAATCGGCATGGGAAAATCAGAGTCAAAACAGGAGGGCAAGGAAACGCAATGGAAACAGGAAAACCACCTTCGCAGGCGTCCTAAGCTCCGTATTATCACTGGCAAACGGGATTTTCGCCAGGACGGTGCGCGGACGGACTGCGACAAGCCAACCGACACCGATTTTCTCGCCGGTTTACTCGATGCTTTTAGGCTGCCATGCTCTTGAATCACCATGTCTGGATTGCCTGAACACGGGTAACCCAACAATGACTTGAAGCCGATTTTTTTCTACCACGCATTAGCTCTACCACGCATTAGCAACGAGACTTTCATGAAAACGATTCGCTGGGGACTGATTGGTTGTGGCGATGTTTCGCGAAAAAGAGTCGCGCAAGCGATCATCGACACTCCAGGCAACGAACTCGTTGCAGCCTGCCGACGCGATCCCGATCGCTTGAACGAATTTTGCGAATCACTCTCGATCGCTCGCCGGTACACGGATGCCCGCGAATTAATGAACGACGCCGACGTGGACGCCGTCTATATCGCGACTCCGGTACGCGCCCACTTGCCCCAAACCCGCATGGCCGCGACCGCGGGAAAACACGTCCTGGTCGAAAAACCGATGGGCATGAACGTCGCCGAGTGCGACGAAATGATTGACGTGTGCGGCAAGGCGGACGTCAGACTTGGCGTGGCCTATTATCGGCGGTTTTACCCCATCATCGATCGCATCGAAACGTTGCTAAAAAGCAATGCGATCGGGACTCCGATGGCGGTTTCCGCAGTCACCGCCACGCCGCTTGCCATGCAAGCCGGCGACGAAGGGTATTGGCGAACAACGATAGCCGAAAGTGGCGGCGGAGCGTTGATGGACGTTGGCAGCCACCGCATCAACGTTTTCCTACATCTGTTCGGGCCCGTCGCCGAGGTCAAATCGATCTGTGGGACCGTCGCGGCCGATTACGAAGTCGAAGACACCGCGACCGTCCTGATGCGTTTCGATCAGGGACCGATCGCAACGCTACAATGCCACTTTGGTACCGAAGATCCCGATGAATTTACGATCATCGGTACGCGAGGACGACTGCGAGCGTGCCCGCTGAATGGCGACAAGCTGATCATCGAGATCGACGGAAAAGAATCCATCGAAACGCTCCCGCCAGCGGCAAATTTTTGCGAACCGCTAATTGCCGACTTCGCCGACGCGATCCGCAACCATCGCAGCCCTCGCGTCGACGGAAACGAAGGCCGCGAGACCAACGTTGTGATGGCAAAAGCCTACGCAAATGGCAGCTGATTCGCTGGCAGTTATTTCAAATGGGGGCTGAACACCCGGCTCTCCATTGCACTTTCCACAGGAAAAACCGATGCCACAACCGATCGAATCATTCCTCTCGTCCCAAACCTATGCCGTCGCCGGAGCCTCGACGCGGCGACACAAGTATGGCAACAAGGTGTTTCGTGCACTGCTCGATTCAGGCCGCCAGGCTTATCCGCTGAATCCGATCAGCGAAGAGATCGAAGGACACAAAGCGTACCCACGAATCGCCGATCTCCCGGTCGTACCGGAAGCATTGTCAATCATCACGCCCCCGGAAGTGACCCGGCAAGTGGTTGCCGATGCAGTGGCAGCAGGTGTCAAGCATCTTTGGATGCAACCCGGCGCCGAAGACGCCCAAGCAAGCCAAGCGGCTCGCGACGCCGGAATCAATGTCATTGATGACGGCAGCTGCGTGCTGGTTCTACTCGCACGCGAGTGATAACGACCGCGGCGGACCTACTTGGCCATCAACTTTTTCAGGGTTGGCTCGATGGACTCGGCCCAGATCGTGTATCCCTGTTCGCTCAGATGCAGCAGGTCAGGCATGATCTCTTTGGAAAGTTTTCCATCGTCACTTAGAAAATTGTCGCCAATATCCAAGTAGTGGACGTTATCGTCGGCCGCAAGCTTTGCCACGATCTCATTACTCTTCTCGTTCACTTGGCGTCGCTTATCCGACGGATCCGCACCCCGTGGGAATGTTCCCAATAGCAAGATCTCGGTATCAGGCGTTTTTTGCTGCAGTTGACGAACGATCGCAGTTACTCCCTCGGCGATTTGCTCGGGTGTATTGCTGCCTGAATTGTTTGTGCCAATCATGATCACGGCGACCTTGGGCGAGATGCCTTCCAGGTTGCCGTTATCGAGCCGCCAGATCACGTGTTGCGTGCGGTCGCCGCCAATCCCCAGATTCACTGCGTTGCGATCGCCGTAGTATTTCTCCCACACATTCTTGCCGTTGCCCTCCCAACCTTGGGTGATTGAATCCCCAATGAACACAAGGTCGACATTGCCTTGCTTGACTCGTTCGTTCATCGATTCGTGACGCTTCATCCAGCGACTGTCTCGCGGGACCGGTTTGATCGCATCATGCTCGACGAGCGTCTCTTGAGCGCACAGTGGGGAAGCCAGAAAGACGGTTAGCAACAGCGACTTCACAAGGGAACGACGGCAAATTTGCATAGTGATTTTCTCGATTGTTGAGGAAACGGGGGAGGGAATATTGAGCGATATCATAGTCGATCGAAACGGCCGTCGCAGTGATCGCCCACTGGATTTTCAACTCACAATCACCACCGACGATTCGTACCTACGAACCCTTACGACACGGTCCCTCATCACGCTGACGCTCGCCCTCTCTACACAAACATCGCAAAGCCGGCCCACCACATCGCTGTAAAGATGGGCAGCCGGGCGAATTAAGGGCAGCCTGAGCGACCACTTTTCGCCTAAAATGCGCATGCGGTGGTATGCAAACTCCCAATATGCGGGGCTAAGGCAATGTTTTCCTGGCAACTCCAGCGAAAACAGTGTTACGATTAACTAGACCAGAGCATAGAAATTTGCCGATCCGCGCTTTTCGGGAATCAGCAGGATGGTCAGTCAAACTTCTCACGTCTACCGTTATCGTGTCGATGCCGAAGACACGATTGTTGCCGTCGACGAATGGTGGCTGGCCTTTGCAAAAGAAAACAACTCCCTCGACCTGGATGAAGCATCTGTCGTCGGCAAGTCGCTGTGGAGCTTTATTGCAGACCATGCGACTCAAAAACTGTACAAGGAAATTCACCGTTTTGTACGAGTCACTGGCAATCCGATTACCGTGCCATTTCGCTGTGACTCCCCTACGCTGCGGCGATACATGCAACTAACGATCACCAGGCATGACAAGCAACACCTGGACTACGAGAGCGTTTTACTGAGAGCCGTGCCAAGCCGACGACTAGCACTACTGGATCCCATCCAACAACGCTCGGCGGCATTTCTAACCATGTGCAGCTTCTGCAAACGATCGCTGATTGAGCCCTCCGGCTGGCTCGAAATCGAAAACATCGCGATCAAGCTAAGACTGTATCGAGAACAGACGGTACCCGAGATTCGCTACACCGTGTGCCCCGATTGCGAAGACCATTTTGGTAGCAATCGACAAAAACTCGAATCGAGCTCCGAACAACCGCCGCGCTAGCCCTGACGTCTTGAAGTTGCGCAGTTTTCACAACCCCGGCCAAGATTGGCGGAATGGGCAACGAAGCATCTTCACGCTCGAACTCGATTCGGTGCGCGCACGAAAAAACCCACTCAGGCTGGCGACAGTCCTGAGTGGGTCTTCGTTTGATATTTGGTGATGACACAGATCCGAGGATCTGAATTCTGTTGAGTTAGCTGGAGGTCATTTTCACAAAGTGGATGAGTTCAGCAAGCTGAGCTCGATCCATTTCTAAATTCCTTAGAAAGGAGGTGATCCAGCCGCAGGTTCCCCTACGGCTACCTTGTTACGACTTAGTCCCAATTGTCGAGCTGACCTTCGGCGCCTGCCTCCTTACGGTTAGCTTGGCGACTTCGGGCCCTCCCAACTTTCGTGGCTTGACGGGCGGTGTGTACAAGGCTCAGGAACACATTCACCGCAGTATGCTGACCTGCGATTACTAGCGATTCCGGCTTCATGCAGGCGAGTTGCAGCCTGCAATCCGAACTGAGGCACGGTTTCTAGGATTTGCTCCACCTCGCGGTATTGCTTCCGTCTGTCCGTACCATTGTAGGACGTGTGCAGCCCTAGACATAAAGGCCATGAGGACTTGACGTCATCCCCACCTTCCTCCGGTTTGACACCGGCAGTCTCTTTAGAGTCCCCGGCATTA
>NZ_BAABRO010000015.1 GCF_039545035.1 Novipirellula caenicola | reverse complement strand
TCGCCACTCGCTATGAGAAGCTCGCACGAAACTTTCTTGCAATGGTGAAACTATCGATGATCGGTCGCTATCTTCGAATCATCGCCCCATGGAATTCCGCAATTTAAGGTTTTCAGACAGAGCCTAGGCTTACGATCACATTCATGTCATTGCTGGTATGGACATGCTGCTTTTGTACTACCTCATTGCGGTCGCCATTAACTAGCTTCCATTCGCTAAATAAGTCAGCCGCAACACTTGGACATTGATTTAATGCTTCAATTTCAGAAGGTATTTCGCCTGAGAAAGTCGAGGAGGCAACTATCACGGGGGTGATCGCACCGATTCGCTTTTGGACCAGGGGTGAATTACGGCGTGTTCCTGATTGAATGCCAATATCCACTGGAACCAACGACATATCATCCAACGGATCGGTGAGATGGATTCTCAGCACAATCTGGGGATATCGAGTGGCAAATCGCTCCCAGAACTCATTCAGGGGGCCGCTACCGATATTCGTTGGCATTGCGACAGTGAGTTTGCCCTCCATGCTGGTGATTGACTTTTGCAGGTTGTCGAGACGCGTATTCAATTCGTGAATAAAAGAAGCGCATTCCTGAAAGTACGTTTTGCCCGTAATCGTCAGAGAGAGCCCTTGCGTGGACCGGTGAAACAATTCCACACCCAAGTGCGATTCAAGTTCATGGACACGTCTCGACATCGTGGAGATCGTCATTCCCATCGATCTGGCGGCACTCGTGAAGCTGCCATGTTCCGCGGCAGCGACAAACGCCTTGAAATTATCAAGCATAAATATCCGTCCAACGAACGCTACTAATCCCCAAAACTACACCCCATTTGTAGTTCATGTAACCGGCGGTCTTCTGGGATGACGATACCGAAAAGCACGTTCTCAGCAAAGGCGAAATCGGATTTGCAAATGTGCAAAGCATGCTCTCAATTTCTTGGGTACACAGCTGTTTTGCTCCGTTCTACGATGCGTTGGATCGATCAAAACAGGTCGGTCATTCCGCAAACCCAAAATTGGAGAACCTATGAAACAGCGGATCATATTTGCAATCGCCATGTCGTGTGTATTGACGTTTTTGATGTCAGCCTGGGTGACATTTATCAACATTGGAATGATCGCAGGATTTGCCAATCATTGGATATCTGCTTGGCTGCTGGCGTGGCCGGCGGCAGGCATCATTTCATTTACGATCGGTCCGAGCATCCACCGCTGGTCAAACAAATTCGTCCCATAAAATGGTCAACTTGTTTCCCCTCACCTGTATTCCGCTGGGCCGATATCGAAAGCCGGTAGGCAACGTCCGATTAGATTCCCGGCTCGGAAGTCTTGAGTCATCGTACACGCGTCCCAAAGTTGTCGTCCATTTTTGCCCTCCAAAATCGGATGCAAATGCATTTTTGCGGTACAATCCTGCTCTACACTTCTGGAGAACACGATGAACATCTCTCGCCGAAAATTCTGTGGCACGCTCGCTGCCAGTCTCGCGGTGGCAAACGCCAGTTCATATGCGAATGATTCAACGACCACTCCTCTGCGAGTGATCGCCTACAACATCTATGGACTTACAGGGTGGCCCAAGCAACGCAGCTTGGCGAAGCAGGCGGTGGCGAAAGGCCAAATGGCGAGGCGAATGGCGATGGAGTTGGCTTTGCACGAACCTGACATCATCAACTTCTCAGAATCCCCCTCAGAGGAACTGACTCAAGAAGTTGCGAAGCTGCTGGGAATGAATCACGTCCGCTTTGCGAGCGGCGGAAGTTGGCCAGGCACGCTGCTTAGCAAATATGAAATTAGCGAATTTCACAACGCGCCGATGGCGACCGAACGACCAAAAGAATTGTTCACTCGGCACTGGGGAAGCGCCACGATCCAACTGCCCGGTGGTGAGCCGCTCGTTGTTCACTCGGCTCATCTCTATCCCACCGCCGAGCCCACGGTGCGGCTGAAAGAGATTCGGGTGATGCTCGAATCGATGAAGCCGGATCTTGATGCCGGACGGTCGATGCTTCTCATTGGCGATCTGAATCACGGACCTGACACCGAAGAATACCAGCTTTGGATCGACGCTGGATGGACCGATACATTCGCTCGCGTTGGCAAGGGCGACGGCCCGACGATCAAAGCGGATATCCCTAAGTGGCGGATCGATTACGTCATGGCCGCGGGACCGATCGCAGATCAGATCGTTGAATCGAGACCGCTATTCGAGGGCGCGTTCCGCTTGCATATCGACGACAAGGAATCGTTTGCCTTGAGCGACCATCTGCCACAACTGGCCGTGTTTGACGCAGTAAAACGCTAGCCAACTAACCTTCGTTGCTCCAAAACGCTTAACCCGGAGCATGACCCGCACTCGAAGTCTGCTGCGGGACAAGCTATTGCGGGCGGTCGGCGCGGGGTGAGGCGGCGAGCAATAGCAGTGCGACGACGGCACACAACAACGTCGCCGCTTGGTAGCTTCCAAAACGGTCGTGCGAGACGCTGAACAAGTACGGCCCGACCGCGGTTCCCGCCACCACGATCGAGGTCGAAAATCCCGAGATCGCGCCGAGATGCGTGCGGCCATAGAACCGCGGCCAAGTCACTCCGGAAATGATTCCGAACATGCCTTGCATCAGCCCCATCCCCAACACCACAAAAACAACCGATGGCCCTGGCGACAAGAACGACAAACTCAAGGAAAGCATCACGATGCCTACCAGCTGGACCATCGCCAAGTATTTCAATTTGACAAAGTCGCTGAGCCAGCTGCCGACAAATTCGACAACGACGCTGACACAGGCGGCCGGCACAAAAATGGCAACGGCCTGACTTCGCGACATGCCACCATCGGCAAAGATCGAGACGACATGAAACGAGAAGGCCGTTAACACCAGACCGGACATGACGACGCTGAACGTGAATACCCAAAAACTGTAGGTGCGTCGAGCTTCGGAAAGTGTGAATTGACGTCCGCTTAAGGTTTCGGCATGCGTCTTTCGATCCTTCTTGGCAAAGGGTCCGTCGGGCAGCAAACCGTGGTCTTCCGGTCTTGACCGACCGAAACAAAACGCGAGCAACGCGTAAACCGCAACGACCACCGCAATCGTTTGCCAAGCCCACGACCATCCGCCTCGTTGGATCAGCCATTCAAAAATGGGCGGAGTCACTGAGAAACCGAAGGCGACCGAGATCCCAATGAACGCCAACGCCATTCCACGTCGCTGTTCAAACCACTCCAACACCATGTTCCGCGACGACAGCGTCAACATTCCCTGGCCAAAGAAACGCATCGCAAAAAATCCGAGCGTCAAGACCACAAAGGAGGTGTGATCGCGGTACGTGGCGGGCAAGATCGATGCGACGGACTCGGCAATCACGGCGGAATAGCTCATCCCCGTCAACACGACCGCCAGCATACCGGCCGAGATCGCCGACACCCAGCGGCCGCCGAATCGGTCGTACCAGCGACCGGCGCGGGTGATCAACATCGCACTGGCAATCGTTCCGGCGAGGTAGGCGAAACTAATCCAGCTCCGCGACAACTGGTGTGCTTGGATCAGAAAGTCGGTGAACACCGACACGCCCACGGTCTGTCCTGGGGCACTCGCCAACACCCCCAACGTGCCACACACCATCACCACCGTGCCATAGAAGAACGGTAATCGAGTGGGATTGAAGGGAAAGTTGACCAGCCGCGGGGGGTGGTGGAGCCGCGGCGTTTCGCTATCAGAGTTCATACACGATGCCATCGCAATTCAAGGACGAAGGGATCATTGGAGTTCACTTCGCTCTGCAAGTCAGCGGGGATTGACATGACGATCCCGAACGACCTTGGCGAAAATCGTGGAGTTGTCCTTCCCCCCGTCGATGCATTCAATGCCATCGACTCTGGGTAGCGATCGCGGCGTTTTTCCCGCCCGCTTCGGCGAGTAAAACGTTCGATTTTGACCGGGGGGGAATCCACGCCGCTCCGCTATAAAAACCAGTGGCCGCAAGCACCTCCGCGCGATACGAGATGCCCTGCGTCCTAGTGCGGTTCGGCGGCTTGCTTTCGTTTCGCTCTTTCAATCGCGGCGGTATCGGTGTTCGCCCCGGTCTTCGGATCATCAACTATGATGGATGACACCACAACCGGCACAACTGGCCCTCCCCTTTGTCATCGACATCACAGGCAGACTTGAAAGTGACCCCTCGGACAACATTGCCCCTTGTCGGCCTCTTCGCCGCCCTGACTTCCACCGCGTTCTGCCAAGATCATTGGCCAGAGCATCGTGGGCCTCAGCGAAACTATCACCTGAGCTCGCAGACCGAGTACCCGACGGACTGGAGCGTCGCCACGGGCAAAAACATTCGCTGGAGAATGCCCTTGCCGGAAACAGGTCACAGCGGCATCGCCGTTTGGGGTGACCGGCTGTTTCTGACCTGTTTCCGTCAACTGACCGCAGAAGACATCGGCCCCAAAGGAACGTGGGTATCGGAAACTCGCGGCTATTGTCTCGACGCGAACACGGGCAAGATCCTGTGGAGTTGTGATTTGCCGGGCCAGCGGCCGAACCAGGTCAACGGCACCTTCACCGATTCGACCACGCCAACCCCGGTGACCGATGGCAAGCATGTCTGGTTCGTCAACGCGGGCGGCTTCATGGCGTGCCATACCCTGGACGGCCAACGCGTGTGGGGCAAGGAATTTGAAGTTCGCACCAAACATTCGGCGAAACAATTTCAACCGTTTTTGCACGGCGGCAACCTTTACTACGCAATGATGCGTGACGCGAGCGATCCCCAGCGCCGCGAACAAACGGCGACCGATTACGACAAGAACAGCAAAACCGGTTGGCCGTGGATGTACATCCGATGCTTCGATGCGCTGACCGGACAGCCGACCGCAATCATGCCGGACGGCATCAGCGTGCACAGCAAAGGTGCGCTCGGATTGCTGCACGGCGAGACCGTGTTGCTGCACGCCCGAGGCGGCAGCCACAGCCCTCCGGAAAAACCCTACGGTGTTAGTCTGTCTCGGCTGAACGATGCACACGACTTGGTCTGGGAACGACAGGGATTGTCGTTTGAAGGGACTGACTTTATCGACGAGAAGTACGCCTATTGTTTCGACCGCAACGATTTCTTCGTGCTCGATCTGGCAACGGGCGAGACCGTGAAACAAATCCGCATTCGCGGCACCGGCAGCCTCATCGCGTTCGACGAAAACGTCGGCCGCTACCTAGAGCCCGCAGACGCGCCCGAACTAAAATCACCTCATCTGCTGACGCACCGCACCAACATCGGAGTTGGCAAGTACTACTTCTTCATGGGCGGCCAGCCAGGCATTTTGGGGCGGATCGATATCGAGACCGAGGAAGTCAGCTACCTGCAAGTGCCGATGCAAGTCGTTATCGAGAACGGCAAGAAGAAGTTTTCGTGGAGTGAATTCAAATCCGGCGACATGACGGGTTCTGGATTCACGGTCGAAGGCGATAAACGCCGACTGAATCACGGGTTTGGTCACATCTCGGCCGCCACACCGATTGTGGTGAATGATCGCGTTTACTTTTCAACCGTGCTGGGGACGGTCTACGTTGTCGATGCGACGGCAGAGCAATTTGACGAAAACGCTTTGGTGGCAGTGAACGATCTTGGAATGCCAGGCGAGACGTGGACCTTGAGTCCCTTCTCGGCCGCGGGCGGACGTCTGTACCAACGCACCAGCCGCGAAATCATCTGCATTGGTAGTGGACACTAAGTCAGTGTTAAAAAGCCGACTCCGTACCGACGTCATGTTTGAACTAGTGGCAAACCAACGCTGGGTGTTGGCCTTCGTTTGCGAAACCACATTGCAATCGCGACGATGCCGGCCAGGATCAATCCAGCAATCATCATCCATGATCTGGTTCGCGTCCGCGTGTATTGATAGTCCAGCGTACCTTGGGCCAAGGTGATGTCGGCGATGCTTTTCAGCAGCTCGTCACGCGTGACTTTGGTCGATGCAAAGTCGGGATTTTCGGACAACGCGTAGACCGTGATATGGTATTCCTTAACACCGGGTCCTTTTGATCGCATCGGGTCATAGGTCGCGTGCCCTTTGTCGTTGTAGCCTGCGGTCCCAATCCCGCGTGCATTCGCTGGCAAACGGGTGACATCGGCTGGGATGTCGTAAAGCAACCAATATGATTTAATGTCGCCGGGGCCGGGCGTATGCCACAGGTTGAGCGCATAGCACTGCGTCCCCTCCGGCCCCTTTGTCCATGCCAGCGGAGGCGATTGCCCCACTCCGTCTCCGGTGAACTCGATGGGCATTTCAGAGCCGGCAACAAAGGCTGGGCTGGTGACCGTCAACATGGGCATCCCACTTGGTGAGTGATGGCTCAAATCGACATCGGTTTCCGATGCATCCCGCTGGGGCAGGTAGGGCTTGCCCATGCGACTTTGATAGGACTCGGTTCGCGTATTTCCCGAGGGATCCTGAAACGTGAAATCGACGCTGCCATTTTCCTTGACGACATAATCGATCCTGCCTTTGCGTCCCGAAACGTCGTAGACAAGTTGAAATTGGTTGCCGGTTCGATTGAACCCCGTGATCTTTGCATCGCGAAGGGGTCGCAGCGCAGGGCGTAGCGGTTCGGCCCGGGGTTGCGGATCGACTTGACCGTCTCGTTTGGTGACTTCGCCATAGAAACCGCCATTCAGATAGGGATAGGTTTTCTGGGCGTGATAGTGGTAATTGCCGGAGGCATCTTTGTGTCCCCCCAGGCTGTCGAGCGGCGCGAAATCCGCAGCTTTCTGGTCTTGATAACCAAAGATCGGATAGCCGTCCAAGGCATAGGCAATCGGATTGCCATCACCGGTTGTTTCTTCGAGATGGACCGGAGCGATGTGGTAGTGGTAATCGTCCGCGCGACCACAATGACCACCGTACTGATCCAATTCGCCAAACAAAAATGCGTCGTCGCCACGATTGTTCAGCGGATTAAAGACAGGAACCCCGTTGACTGCCAGCGCGATTGCACCACGCAAAAAGTCATTCTTGGTGGACATCGGATTCTTCGCCGGCACGGGGTGCAGCGGAATTCGCCAAGCGTTGTCGCCAAGGTACTTCTGTGGGATCGGAACCTGCTGTTGCCATGCGCGAATACCGATCATCATCGGATGTTCGGGCAGCCCATTGGAACCAACGTAAAAAAAATCATCGTCCCAACGCAGCTGCAGCATCCGCTCAAACGGCTTGAAGTGCTCGCCAATGGCCGGCATTGACTTGGTATCGGTCGTGTTTCGGTGATCGGTATCGCTCGGCTGATTCAGCATTACAAGTCGCATATCGCGGTGCCGATTCAGAAGTTGGATCTCTTCTTGCCGAGCTTCGATCCAAGCTTGATCCGAAGCGACCAAGCGGTTGATCGCGATCCTCGTCAACTTGCCATCCCCTCGGCGAATCTGGACATCACCATCGATGACGCAGACAAAGGTTCCGTGCAAGTGAGTGCCGTCGGCCGCGACTGACCATGTTCGTGACGCACTGGACACGGGTGAATCATCGTGATGGCCCCCTTCGTGTGCCGACAAATTCACCGAGCCGATGCCCAGCAATAGGCCAGCAACGAGGATAGCGAGGTAGCGAACGTTCATGCGATTGATTTTGTGGTGAGAAAAACGTTTGGTTCGAAATGGCCCGTGCACTCAGCGATCGTACTCGTTCAGCAACGGCAACGTCATCGCTTCGGTTTTCGAGGCGGAGCACTGGGAACGAGGTCATTGAGATTCGAGAAATCGGGGCGAGATTTACCATCGGGCGGTGAGGTGACCACATGGCGAAAGATGACGGTGTTATCGAGTTCGATATCGTCAGTCCAAATGAATCTCGCTCCTGCGAAATCATGGGCAAAGAACGGTTCCTTCGGCCCCACTCGCTCCTGCGTATACTCTTTTGCATTCCCCCACGAGCGATCATCAAAGTCGATCGCGTACCAATCCTCGGGCATCGCTAGGTTTTCGACTCGCGGGTTTTTGGTATCACGATCAATCGGTCCGTGTGAAAACGCCTTCGCTTTCCAGTCGGCATTGGTGACGGTGCCATCGCCAAATTTCAGAATGAAACCGGCGTCCCCGATTTGGGTATTGGCGTACTCCATGCCTGTTTCGGCATCGGCATTGTCCTTCGCCATCACGGCAATCGTCATGGGATAAGCCGGCAAAATATCGACCGAGACAACGTTGTGCGGCATGAATTTAATCGAATCGACTGCGACCAATTCGCCGTTGATGTACATCACAAACCAATTGTCGGCGTAAAGGTTCGCTTTGACGGTGTCGCTCAATTGAGGTTTGCCAATTTTGCCTCGAGAGGAAGTCGGATTCGACGAACGCTGAGCCCAAGCATATTGGGCTAGTTGGACGGTGCAGACGAGTGCTACGATTCCGACCATGCTAAAGACGAGTCGTTTCATATTGTCTTTCTCTCTATTACTCGAATTCCACGACACGTTCACGGTCGTGATGGGATTGGTGATCAAAATAGTTAGGTGCAAGCGTTCGCTCTTCGACCAAGGTCATGCTTAAGGTTACGTTATCGGGTCCGTAGGGCATCTCGAAGAACCGCATCTGACGAATCTGGCCGCTTGCTGCAACGTAACGAATTTCGACTCGGGCAGGCCCTAGAAACCCTGGTTTCTTAACCGCTACCATTAATCGGTTGGGCGCAATGTCCGCTTCGTCGACTGATGTTAAAGACTCTCCGTCGACGGGGATGACGTGCAAATCGTAGGCGGTGTGCAACGCATCAAGTCCGTCATGAAGATTATTGATCGGCAATGAATGCTCGTGACCGGGTAGGTCTCGATTGAATCGCGTCCGATCATCACTGAACCGCACCGGTCCATCTGGCCGCACGGCCCAGCTCGTCAACCCATTGCTTCCTGTGATAAAAAATTCTCCTTGCCCGACTTTTCGCTTCAACACAAATTGGTGTGCCCCACGCAAATCCAAGATCGCACCATCGAGCGATGGTTTGGGAGGACGATGATGCTCGGGCGACTTGCGTTCCCGGTCTCCTTGAGGCCTTCGAGTCTCTTCGACCGAAATCACGAACGTGCGATCCAATGATCGAGCATTGGCTTTCATGATTCGGTCCAGCTCCAATCCCGCCGCGGATGCAGTGGGAGCACTCCAGGAGTGCCAAAACAAAAAGGTGCCGAGCAACACTACGCACGCGGTCGTCGCCAATGCAATCGGGGCACGTTTCCACCATTGGTCTGCAGAGGCGTTTGTCTGCAACTGCACTTGTGGTTCACATTGATCCAAAGCCGCCAATTCGGTCTGCGTCATCCATTCATTACGCAGCCGGTCATGCAGCATCAATTCCGAGGCAAACTGTCGGGCATGCAGCGGATCCGATTGGATCCACTGGCTCAGTTGCTGCAGTTGCTGCTGGGACAGCAAATCGTCGAGGTATCCGTCAATCAAATCTCGCATGTCCGAGTTCATTGAACGCCAGCCTCCAAGCTTTTTCGCTGGACACACTCTCTTAGTTGGTCGCGAACTCGTTGCAATGCCTTGGCGACCGAGTTGGCGGTCATGCCAACGCGATCTGCGATCGCAGCCGGTTTCATGTCTCTCTGGTATCGCAACTCGAACAAACGTTGGGCTCGCCCCTCGAGTCCACCGAGACAATCCTGCAAGAAGTCAAGTTGCAGTGATTTCTCTTTCGCGACTTCATCAATCGCCACGGCAAGACAAGCAGCGGTATCATCGTCAAAAACTAACCGATCTCGCCGCCGACTTCGCAGATAAATCCCCACCTGATTGCGGGCGACGCCAATCGCCCAAGCGACGAACGGGTGGGCAGGATCGTAAGACGCATAGGATTCGATGACGGCCACGGCGATGTCCTGAAGCACATCATCACGATCACGAAAATCGCGAACCATGGACGTCACGAATGCCGATACCGCGGGCTGAGCCAGCGTCCATTGCCGGGCGGCTTGTCGGGCTGTTTCGTCCACACTTGATCTCCATTGAAAAGTAAAAGCCTCACACTCTTACTTATCCGAATGGTCGAATTCATGACCGACTTTTTTCAAAATTGTCGCAAATGACCAGCTCGAGTCTCTCGTCCACTGCTCGTTTGTCACAGGAGAACCCGAGAATCAACGAGGTCGCGATTGGCAGGACACACGGCAGAGCTTTGTCGTCGCCCACGCGACGGCGGCGGGAAAGCAAACACGTAAACCCTTTACGAAAAAGAGGTTACTGCGACGCGGACATGGTTGGCGGTTAATTTGCGATGTTGATATCGAAGCGTCAAGAAAAGTCGCGAAAGAGTCGCAGACACTTTGGGAAGATCCGAAAAAAAACAGCTCGCCGCAAACGAGTGCGACAAGCTGTTTTTCGATAAAAGTCGGGCCGACTGGATTTGAACCAGCGATCTCCACACCCCCAGTGTGGCGCGATATCCAGGCTTCGCTACGGCCCGTGATTCGTCAGAAACACCCCTCAAACGCGGGGAAGACTATCGTCTTTCTCTTCGTTTTTGGGACGTTTGAATCAACGTTCTGAAGATGCTAATCCAATCCGCTCGCTCTCGCTAGCCCGGATTGAGCCGGAAGCCAAATTCTGAAATGCGCCTCAATCGGACCGACGCCAATCCAGGAAAACCAGACGCTCGGTTTTGCGAAATCGTCCCATTGGATAATCTATTGCCTGTCTCGTTCGCTCCCATTTCCCCTGTTACCCCACAGCTGCCACGATGCTCGTTTCTTGGAATTGGCTCTCTCGCTACCTCGATCTGCCGATGAGCCACGAAGAATTGGCTCTCCGCCTGAGTTTGTCAGGGCTGAACCACGAAGAAACCACCACGGTCGATGGCGATGTCGTGATCGATCTGGAAGTGACCAGCAACCGCGGCGATTGTCTCGGTCACCTCGGCGTGGCTCGCGAAATCGGCGTTTTGTACGACTTGAGCGTCAAAACGCCCGAAATCGAACTCAGCGAAGCAGGCCCGAAAATCGAATCGCTGCTGAGCGTCGAAAACCGCTACACCGAGGCTTGCCCTCGCTACACCGCCCGCGTGATCCAAGGGATCAAAGTCGGCCCGAGCCCCGAGTGGATGGCCACGGCACTCAAAGCGGTCGGCATCGGTGTGGTCAACAACGTCGTCGACGCCACGAACTACGTGATGATGGAATGTGGCCAGCCGCTGCATGCGTTCGATTACGCCAAAATCGCGGAGCAAAAAGTGATTGTCCGCCGAGCCGAAGAAAAAGAGACAATCGAGGCGATTGACCATCGCAACTACGAACTCGACGAAGCGATGTGCGTGATCGCGGACGCCAAGGAAGCTCAAGCGGTCGCGGGCGTGATGGGAGGTGCCGTTTCCGAAGTCGACGACATGACCACCGATCTGGTGATCGAAGCGGCTATCTTTACCCCGCTGATGGTGCGTCGTGCGGCTCGCAAATTGAAACTGCAAAGCCCGTCGTCCTACCGATTCGAACGACGCGTCGATCCCGTCGGCGTCGATTGGGCGAGCCGCCGAGTTTGCCAATTGATCCTGGAAACTGCGGGCGGCCAATTGGCCGCAGGCGTGATCGACACGGCGCCCGAAATCACACCGAACCCGCCCGTCACGCTGCGGCTGAGCCAGGTCGAACGTGTGCTGGGGATCAAAATCGAGCGTGAAGAGATCGAGCGAATCTTGGTCAAGCTCGGCTGTGAATCCGAAAGTGGCAGCGACACGTATGTACCACCGTCGTGGCGACACGACTTGGGACGCGAGGCCGATTTGATCGAAGAAGTCGCACGGATTCATGGTTACGAAAACATTCCCGAGGATGCTCCGATTGCCGTCGCGCCGAGCAGCAAACGTGACTTTGATGTCGCGATGGAACGCGTTCGATCGGTGATGACCAGTGCAGGATTCTCCGAAGCGATGACGCCAAGCGTTGTCACGAACAAGCTTGACGAATCGCTCAGCCCGTGGACCGATTTGCCAGCGCTGAAAACCGAAACCGCGATGCTCAAAGGAGCTCGTACGCTGCGTCGGTCCTTGATCCCAAGCCTGTTGGAAGGACGTGCGAACAACTGGGCTTCGGCCAGCATTCATGCCGATCTTTTCGAGATCGCTCACATTTACTTGCCACAACAGAGCAACGAAGCGTTGCCGAGCGAACAATACTCGTTGGCGATGGTTTCGGGTTGCGACTACTTGGAAATGAAGGGAGCGATCGAAACGCTTTGCCAACGCATGGGCGTCGTCGATCCTGTCCAGGTGAAGGCGATCGAGCGGAGTGGGTTTGCCAAGGGCGCCGTGGTCGAAGTCAGCTGTGGCGAGCGAATGGTGGGCTACCTCGGCATCGTCGACCCGAAAGTGTTGAAATCGTGGAAGTTGCCTGTCCCGGTCGTTGCCGCCGAGTTCTCGCTACCGACTCTGCTGGAGGCGGCATCGCTTGTGCCGCAACAGCAGAGCGTCAGCATGTTCCCCTCGGTCGAACGCGACTTGAACTTTGTCGTTGCCGAGTCGGTCCGCTGGAGTGAGCTGGAACGCGTCGTGCGGGCGGCGGTAGGCGAAGAGCTTGCGGGGGTTCGCTACTGTGAAACGTACCGTGACCCGGCCAAAGACGGCAAGGATCGCAAACGCGTCTTGATGTCGGTGTCCTTGCAACTGCACGACGGCACGCTCAGTGGCGAACAAGCCGACCAATTGATTGGTCAAGTCATCGGCGCGTGCAAGCAAGAGTTGGCCGCCGAGTTACTGTCGTAGGCCGGACTCGACGATTGCGAGCGTTCATGCTGCGGCAGACTCAAGTGCTTTCTGAACCTTCACAACGCTGTCGTAGCGATTGACGTCGAAAAGTTCATCGTCCAATACTTTCGAGCAGATGCTCCGGAGAGGTGGATTGCGGTATGTCACCTCTCCCAAACGCAGTTTGGGAGAGGTCGAGCAGAGCCTTCAGCGATTGCTCGGGTGAGGGTCGTCCGAGCAAGCCGGGTCGAACGATACGTCAAGATGGCTCACCGCGGCCCTCACCCGGACGAGGCCTAAAGGGCCCGCCCGACCTCTCCCGAGCAGACGCTCAAGAGAGGTATCTTGCAACATGCCACCTCGCCCAAACGCAGTTTGGGAGAGGTCGAGCAGAGCCTTTAGCGATTGCTCGGGTGAGGGTCGTCCGAGCAAGCCGGGTCGAACGATACGTCAAGATTGCGCGGTCGGCCCTCACCCGGACGAGGCCTAAAGGGCCCGTCCGACCTCTCCCGAGCGGACGCTCGGGAGAGGTGGATTGTCCGCCCCGCCGGCAGCGTTTGTGAAGGTGAGTCGGTTACCGCCGCGTCCCGGCCTACAATGACTACACTTACGACACGAAACGTTCGTGCAAGTCTTTGTAGAGCCCGTTTTGCTTTAGCAGTTCCTCGTGCCGGCCTTGCTCGGCGATTTGTCCGTGCGACATGACCAGGATTTGATCGGCGGTCCGGATCGTACTGAGGCGGTGAGCGATCACGAGACTGGTGCGATTCTCAAGTAGCCGTCCCAGCGCTTTTTGAATTCGCAATTCAGTTAATGTGTCCACCGCACTGGTGGCTTCGTCTAGGATTAAGATCCGTGGGTTGGCGACCAACGCGCGGGCAAAACAGATCAGTTGGCGTTGCCCCAGCGAGACGCGGCCGCCACGTGATCCGGCTTGCGTTTGCAGTCCCTCGGGCAAATCCTCAATCAACCACTCGCAATCGAGCGACCGCAAGGCTTCGACTGCATCGGATTCGGTCGCGCCGGCACGTCCCGCAACAATATTTTGCAGTACGCTGCCCGTGAACAGATAATTCTGTTGCGGAATGACTGAAATGGCACGCGAAATCGACTCGCTTGTCAGCTCGCGAGTATCCAATCCATCGATGAAAATTTTCCCGTGGGTCGGTAAGTAGTAACGAGAGACCAAATTGGCAATCGTCGACTTGCCGCTGCCGGTTTCACCGACAAGTGCCACCATTTGGCGTGGCTCGGCGACGAACGAAACATCCCGCAGCACCCAATGTCCTGGATCATAGGCAAACGAAACGTTTTCGACGGTTAGCTTGCCGTCCACTTGAAGTGGTAACGAAACTGCCGTCGGCAAATCGGTCCATTCGGGCGGCGTATCGAGCAAGCGAAAGACGCGTTCGGCGCCGGCCATCGCCGTCAGTGCTTGGTTGTATTGATTGCCCAAGACTTGGATGGGGCTAAAAAATAATCCTGCCAGGAACCAGAACTGGATCAAATCGCCCACGGGCATTGGATCGCTGGCCACAATCGCTCGGTACGCGCCGACGATCAAAACGAGTCCCAACGAAACTTGGCCCGTTAATTCCAACAGCGGCATTAGCAAGCCGTTATGCCGCGCGCTATTCATGTTGTATTCAGCGTGATCGGCGGTCAATTGGCGAAACAATTCGGCATTGGTATCTTCGCGAGCCAAGGCCTGAGTGACGCGAATCACGGCGACCGATTCGGCAATCGTGGCGGTCACGCGACTGAAACTTTCTTGGACATCGCGATACGCTTCGCTGAGTCGGTTTCGCATCACCCGGCCAATGATCCACATCACGGGACTCATCGCCAACACAACCATCAACAGCGGCAGATCGTACCAGGCCATGATCACCGCGGCGCCGATCATTTGCCCACCCTGGACGAGACTGACGAACAACACGTCCTGGACACCGACGCGGACGGCGTCACAGTCGCTGGTGATACGGCTGATCACTCGCCCTGTTTTCGTCTTCGCATAAAAACTCATCGGCATCTGCTGCAAATGCGAATAGACCGAACCGCGAAGGTCGTGCACGATTGCTTCACCTAACTCCAGTGCCAAGCGTTGACGAAACACCAGCGTGAATTGGGTCCAAGCAGCCAGGGCCAATACGCCAAGCGAAGCGACGATGATGGATGCCATCGTCCCCGCATGAGAGATCGGACCATTGATGACCGCCCCAATCGACCACGCCAGTAGCGGCAATTGGATCGCGCGGAGCAGGACGAGCGTGAGCAGCACGTTTCGCTTAGCCGCATACGGACGCATCAATCCCCACAACCGAGCCACCAGCGACAACGACAGCGGCCGCCGATGCGGATCCGCATCAGGGTCGCGTGTGACGCGGACCATGGGGGCAAAGGTACTGCTCATAAGAAATGCATGATGCTGAAAGGACGTTTGGTTTGGAAAAATTGTCGCTGATCGCTCCGCGATCTTTGCGTTTTGACTGCGGTGCGGTCTACGACGTTAGGAGCTTCGCGTTATGATCGCGGAGCGATCAACGACTTTGATTCAACGACATTGGCTTTGTGCAACTTGGTGGTAGGGGCCGGGCTCTCGCATTAATTCTTCGTGCGTTCCTTGCTGGACAATCTCTCCGCGATCTAACACGATCACGCGATCGGCCCCCCGCAATGTACTGAGCCGGTGTGCGACGATCAGTGTCGTTCGCCCCTTGGACGCTTCCTCGAGTGCCGCAAGGATTTCATGTTCGGTTTCCGGATCAATGGCCGATACGGGATCATCCAACAGCAAAATCGCGGGGTCGGTTAACAATGCTCGGGCCAGAGCAAGCCGTTGCCGTTGGCCGCCCGAAAGCGACATGCCGTATTCGCCGAGGACCGTGTCGTAGCCATCCGGTGTGGCTTCGATAAAGTCGTGAGCGGCGGCAAGCCGAGCGGCCATTCGCACTTGCTCTCGCGTCGCTCCGGGACAACCAAACGCAATGTTCGCTCCGATCGTGTTGCTCAACAACAGCGGTTCTTGCAGCACCAAGGCGACTCGGCGTCGGAGCGTTTTCAGGTCCCACGCTCGGACGTCAACACCATCAATTTCGACCACGCCGAGAGTGGGATCGTAGAACCGCGGAAGCAAACTGAGCAGCGTCGATTTCCCCTGGCCCACTGCGCCCAGAATTGCCACCCGTTCGCCTGGGCGAATGTGTAGCGAAATGTCCTTTAGAACGGGATTACCGGCGACATATTCAAAACTGACATTGTGAAAGTGGATTTCGCCGCGAATCGAATCGGGCAGCCACGCATCGTCGGGTTGCGAGACTTCTTCGGCCGCATCGAGCACCTCGAACACTCGCCGTGCCCCCGTCAATGATTGCTGGATCGTTCCGGTCAAACTTGAAAGGTTGCCGACTTGGTTGCTGAATTGTTGCAGCAGACCGGCAAAGACGATCAGACCGCTGCCCAGTGGCAGACGGCCGATCGAAGTCAGGTAACCACCGTAGATCAACAGCACGACGAGATTGATTTGCGTCAGTAATTGGATCGAGGGCCCAAACCGGCTAACACGCCGAAAGACGTCTTGCTGTTGGTTCAACAGATCATCGTTGGCTCTGTCGAATGATTTTGTTTCGGCCGATTGTCGACCCAGCGACTTGATCACTGCGACTCCGTCCACCGATTCGGCCACCCGCAAAACCAACAGGTCAAACAAATGACGCGACTGGTCGTACATCGGCCGCACGATTCGCGAAAATCGAATACTCGACCACCAAACCACAGGCGTCGTCGCCAAGCAGACCAGCGTCAACATCGCATCGATCCGGATCATGAACGTCAAATAGAAGACCAGCGACATCGCCAGGATCGACAGCTGAATCAACACGCCATCGATGAACGCACGCGTGGCTTGGACGTCACCGGTGACACGGTTGATGATCGTGCCGGCAGGTTGATTGTGATAAAAACTCAAACTCAGCCGCTGCAGTTTCGCATAAACCTCGGCACGCAAATCGACCACAATTTTTCGGTGTACCAGCGTGCCCGAGATGATCGCGTAACTGTAATTCAGCAGCGCACGAACGATCGCGACGACGGTCATGGCGACCGCAATGGCGATGACCTGAGTCAGCGGCGACCAGTGAACCGGAAACAGAATTCCGAAGGGTAGGGTAGGGAAGTTGGGGGTATCGTGCGAATAGAAACGGATCACATCAATCGCGAGTCCGCCGAGTTGGACCAAGGCAACGGCTAACCCCATCAACACCGCTTGCAGGAAAAGCATTGCGGCGCACCAACCACGGTACCGCCACGCCAATTTCAGTAATCGCTGAACGACTTGATAATTTGACATATCGCTCAGCGAGTCTTGTGGAAGCAATGGAGGAAGGGGGGCGAAGCGAGATCGAACAAGGCGTTGCCAAGACTAAATGCAAGAGATGTCCCACTCGATTCCGGTTCGACCGAAACATCTTGCCACAATTCGACGATCCAAACAGTGGCTTTCCGAATGAAAAAGGGGCACTGAAACGGATGATTTTGATAGCTTTCGGTTGCCTTGGATGCGAGAAATGCGGGAAAGACGAGGAAGCTGGGTGATGGTGGCGTGATTCGTCGAGGTGGGGATTCGTAGCCTCATCCACTACGTGTTTTGTGGGGGTGGGGATTCGTAGCCTCATCCACTACGTGTTTTGCTGGGACTTGTTGCCTCGTCCACTACGTGGTTTTGCGGATTTCCTTTTTTGGACCGGTTCCCTGGTTTTGGCGACATTGACGCTTTGCCCTCCGCGGTCGACAATCGTGTCCGCCGTGGTGCGAAGATCGCAAGCTTACTTCTATCCTCCTCCCCCAATTAAAAAAACTCATGAATTGGCTGCAGCAGCAAGACCCTGAAATCTGGGAAACCATCCAAGCCGAAGCCACCCGCCAGCAGGACGGGTTGGAGATGATCGCAAGCGAAAACTACACCAGTTTGGCGGTGATGCAGGCGGCCGGCAGCGTTTTGACCAATAAATACGCCGAAGGCTATCCCGGACGCCGCTACTACGGTGGCTGCGAGCACGTCGACGTGACCGAATCGCTGGCGATCGAACGAGCCAAAAAGCTGTTTGGTGCCGAAGAAGCAAACGTCCAGCCGCATGCGGGATCCCAAGCCAATACCGCCGTTTACCTGTCTTGCCTGGAACCAGGCGATTCGGTTCTCGGGTTGGACTTGGCTCAAGGCGGCCACCTGACTCACGGCATGAAGCTGAACATCAGCGGCCGGCTGTACAATTTCCACTCCTACGGCGTCGATAAAGAGAACCATCGCCTCGATTTTGACCAAATCGCCAAATTGGCTCGCGAGCACAAGCCAAAGCTGATCGTCGCCGGAGCGAGTGCCTACCCACGCGAAATCCCGCACGATCGCTTTGCGGAAATCGCCAACGATGTCGGTGCCAAGTTGATGGTCGACATGGCCCACTACGCCGGCTTGGTCGCCTCGGGACAACACAACAGCCCGGTGCCGTACGCCGACTACGTCACCACGACGACGCACAAAACGCTGCGAGGACCACGCAGCGGCCTGATTTTGTGCAAAAAGGAGCACTTGAAATTGGTCAATCGCAACGTGTTCCCGGGCACCCAAGGCGGCCCGTTGATGCACATCGTCGCGGCCAAAGCGGTCTGTTTCGCCGAAGCGATGACGCCCGCATTCAAAGAGTATGGCAAATCGCTGGTTTCCAATGCCAAAGCTTTGGCGGAAACCTTGATGTCGGCGGGGCTGCCATTGGTCAGCGGCGGCACCGACAATCACTTGATGCTGGTCGACGTCACCGCATTGGGATTGGGTGGCAAGAAAGCCGAAGCGGTGCTCGAAGCATGCGGCATCACGGTCAACATGAACATGATCCCGTTTGACGAGCGTAAGCCGATGGACCCATCGGGAATTCGCATCGGCACCCCCGCGCTGACGACTCGCGGGATGGGCACCGACGAGATGAAGCGAATCGGCGGCTGGATTCATCAAGCATTGTCGAATTCCGATGACGAGTCGCTGCACCAATCGATTCGCAGCGAGATCCGCGAACTCTGCAAGAACTTTCCCGTTCCTGCAGGCGATCACGCCACTGCCTAGTGCGACGTCGAGCACTCGATCGCTAAAATGACGGTGGCAACCCGGTAGTGGGTTGCCACCGGTTCCGCCCCCCTTTTTCACGTCGTCCACGATTCTGACAACGCTATGCACCGCATTCTGATTGCTGATGACAACATCGCGAACCGCGAACTGCTCGAAGCCTACCTGGTAGGCGTCGACTGTGACACGGAAACCTCGGTCGATGGCCAAGACACGCTGGACAAGATCGAATCGTTCAAACCGGACTTGGTCCTGCTTGACGTGATGATGCCCAAGTTGAGCGGTTTCGAGGTCTGCAAGAAAATCAAAGACAATCCGGCGACCAGCCGAGTGATGATTTTGATGGTCACGGCGCTGAACGAATTGGGCGATATCGAGCGAGCCGTCGCTGCGGGCACCGACGACTTCCTCAGCAAGCCGGTCAACAAAGTCGAACTCGTCAAACGAGTCGAAAACATGTTGAAGCTAAAAGGAACCGAGGACGAACTGGAACGACTGCGCCGCTACATCCAAGAGATGGAAGACGGCAACGACCAGATCCAACCGCCCGCGGACGCGTAAAACGACGTCGATGAAGCCGACCATTGTCGCTCGGCTTTCCAAGCCGTTGGCGGTGCCTCAGGCCTGAACGTCAAAACGAGAGCGACTGCGTTCCACCGGCCGAACGTTCGATCGTAACGGTACCAGCTTGGAAAGCTGGCCGAAGATTGTCGCTCGGCTTTCCAAGCCGTTAGCGTGCCTCACGTTTGAACGCCAAAACGAGAGCGTCTGCATTCCACCGGCCGAACGCTCGATCGTAACGGTTCCAGTTTGGAAAGCTGGCCGACCATTGTCGCTCGGCTTTCCAAGCCGTTAGCGAGGCCTCACGTTTGAACGCCAAAACGAGAGCGACTGCGTTCCACCGGCCGAACGCTCGATCGTAACGGTTCCAGCTTGGAAAGCTGGCCGACATTGTCGCTCGGCTTTCCAAGCCGTTAGCGAGGCCTCACGTTTGAACGCCAAAACGAGAGCGTCTGCATTCCACCGGCCGAACACTCGATCGTAACGGCTCCAGCTTGGAAAGCTGGCCGAAGATTGTCGCTCGGCTTTCCAAGCCGTTGGCGAGGCCTCACGCCTGAACGTCAAAACGAGAGCGACTACGTTCCACCGGTCGAACGCTCGATCGTAACGGTTCCAGCTTGGAAAGCTGGCCGAAGATTGTCGCTCGGCTTTCCAAGCCGTCGGCGAGGCCTCACGCCTGAACGTCAAAACGAGAGCGACTACGTTCCACCGGTCGAACGCTCGATCGTAACGGTACCAGCTTGGAAAGCTGGCCGACCATTGTCGCTCGGCTTTCCAAGCCGTTAGCGAGGTCTCACGTCTGAACGCCAAAACGAGAGCGACTACGTTCCACCGGCCGAACGTTCGATCGTAACGGTACCAGCTTGGAAAGATGGCCGACATTGTCGCTCGGCTTCCCAAGCCGTTAGCGAGGTCTCACGTCTGAACGTCAAAACGAGAGCGACTGCGTTCCACCGGCCGAACGTTCGATCGTAACGGTACCAGCTTGGAAAGCTGGCCGAAGATTGTCGCTCGGCTTTCCAAGCCGTTAGCGTGCCTCACGTTTGAACGCCAAAACGAGAGCGACAACGTTCCACCGGCCAAACGCTCGATCGTAACGGTTCCAGCTTAGAAAGCTGGCCGAAGATTGTCGCTCGGCTTTCCAAGCCGCTAGCGTGCCTTACACTTGAACGCCAACGCGAAAGCGACTGCGTTCTACCGGCCGAACGCTCGATCGCAACGGTTCCAGCTTGGAAAGCTGGCCGACCATTGTCGCTCGGCTTTCCAAGCCGTTAGCGGGGCCTCACGTTTGAACGTCAAAACGAGAGCGACTACGTTCCACCGGTTGAACACTCGATCATAACGGTTCCAGCTTGGAAAGCTGGCCGACAATGTCGCTCGGCTTTCCAAGCCGTTGGCGTGCCTCACGTTTGAACGCCTAAACGAGAGCGACTGCATTCCAGCGGCCGAACGTTCGATCGTAACGGTACCAGCTTGGAAAGCTGGCCGACATTGTCGCTCGGCTTTCCAAGCCGTTAGCGGGGCCTCACACTTGAACGCCAAAGCGAGAGCGACTGCGTTCCACCGGCCGAACGATCGATCGTAACGGTTCCAGCTTGGAAAGCTGGCCGACATTGTCACTCGGCTTTCCAAGCCGTTAGCGTGCCTCACGCCTGAACGTCAAAACGAGAGCGACTGCGTTCCACCGGCCGAACGCTCGATCGCAACGGCTCCAGCTTGGAAAGCTGGCCGACATTGTCGCTGTGCTAGAAGTTGCAGCGTCCACGATCATCGCATCCAGCCCTCCCCGGGAAACTCGTTGAAGGCTCGTTCCCCGCCCCTCCCTGGCTTCGCCGGGAGGGTAAAGCTTGTGATGCCTGCGGACGTCGAGCAAGACGAAACGTTTGACGGCTTGTTGAGTTAATGAGCCGCGACGCGTCAGCGGCCGGGTCCCACGCACTACCCGGTGCCTTACGGCCCACGGCTCACAGTTTTGATTTGCGTTTGGATTAAATCAACAAGCCGTTTGCCGAGTTTCGCTTCGGGGCAGCTTACATGCCGCCGAAGGGGTCGGCGCCAAAGGGATCTTCGCCGCCTCCGGGCGCGGCGAATGGATCCGCTCCGGGGGCTGCAAACGGATCGGCTCCGGGAGCCGCGAAGGGGTCGCTCGCAGGGGGAGCACCAAAATCATTCGACTCGGCAGGCTTCTTCTCTTCTTCCTTCTTCTCCTCTTTCTCCTCTCCCTTCTTCGCCTCGCCATGCCCTTCGCTAATGATCGGCAAATCGGCGTCGATGCTACGCAAACACTGAACCGCTCCGGTTTTGCCGATCAGATACAGTCGATCGGTCTTCGAATTACGCAGTAATCGCTGGGGCCGAATCCCAGGAAACGACTCGACCTGCTTTCCGGTCTCCAGATCCAACACGGCAAACGCCCCACTGAGCGTGGTCACGTAAAGCTTGTCACCGATGGTCCCCACCAATTCATCGATGTTGGACGCCGCGTCCTGCCACGTGCTGATCCCATCGTCCAAGCCAAGTGAATACAGACTGCCGTAGGTGGAACGAATCAGTAGCTGATCGCCCGCGACAATCGGTTGATTGTAAAACGGCTCGCCATACGGTCGGCTCCACAACACTTGGCCCGTTCGCGTGCCTTTGATGCCATAGACTTGGCCTGCTTCGGAACCGAAGAAGAACCGATCATCACTCGCTGCGGCAATCCGCGCGCTTACGATGCCATCGGTATTCAGACGAAACATCACCGACGGCTCGCCCGAGGTTTCCATGCAATAGACAAATCCTTGATCGGTCCCCCAAGCGATTCGAGTCGACCCAGGTGCTTTGACAGGCAACGCCAATGCGCGACCGGCCACACGCTCACGAAATGGAAGCTGCGAAGTGTCGTACAACGGATAACCTTCGATCCCATTTTGAATCGTTGCAATCACAGCGAAATCGCCTGCGTTGATCGCACCAAAGATAGGAACATTGATAGTGCGTTGCTGCTGAATCAGCTCGCCGTTGGTCGCATCGATCCTCAACAAGTTGCCGCCATTGACCACGCTGACGAAGGACTCGCCCACGCCAATTGCTTTGTAGCCAAGGCGTTTGACCCCGACGCGAACCATCCAAATCGATTCGCCCGACTCTGCGTCACGGCACTCCAGCGTTCCATCGTTACCCAGCGTGTAAAGGCAAACCCTTGGAACCATTCGGGTTTCCATCTTCGCTTCGATCCCACGACGCTTCAGCCGCCGAATCTCATTTTTTGCCAGCCGCTCGGCTTCCGATTTACCAATCGCTCTGCCGTGGGCATCGACGCGATCGGTGGGGATCCGCACCAGCACGTTCTTGGGCGGGGCCGCTCCGTTCTCGATTGGCTTGGCTGCTTCGTTTACCGCATCCGCCTCTCCGCCATTGGACGGTTTGGGCACAGACTTCACCGCGACGACTTCAACGTACTCGCGTGGATTTTCCGCATGCACATAGATCTGCTGATCGACCATCGACTGGACGCCCGCAGGAACCTCGGTTTGTCGGCGCCACGCTTCGACCAATCCCAAGCGAGTGGCCTGTTGGGCAGTTAAGAAATCAGCCGCCTGGCTGGTGCCGGCACCACCCCCGACGATCATCATCGAAGCGATGAAACAAACAGCAACCGGACAGCTTACGAAACGAAAACCAAGGGGCATGCGCACGGCGAACACCTAGCTCAATCAATTGGAGGCACGAGCAACGAGAATAGTCCCGCTTATTCTAATCGCTTGCTGGGGCGATGGCGAATCCTTGGAAAAATCGTGGTGATGAAACTCCATTTCGAACGGATTACACCGATTTTAAGGTAAAAAGACGCCACCGATGGTGCGGTCGCGACATCGATGATTAAATGTCGACACGGATTCGGGCGGCCCGCTTCCGTCGATTTCAATTTTTAACCAACCAAGCAAAACCGAAGATCATGGCCAACAAACAAATCTTGATGCTCGTGGGAGACTATGTCGAAGACTACGAGGCGATGGTCCCGCTGCAGATCCTGAAAACGTTTGGGCACGAAGTCGCCACGGTATGCCCTGGCAAATCGCCAGGCGATACGGTCGCGACCGCAATCCACGACTTTGACGGCGACCAGACCTATTCGGAAAAGCCCGGACATCGATTCGCCATCACCGCCGACTTTGATGCCATCGACGTCACGAAATTTGACGCTTTGGTGATCCCTGGCGGACGGGCACCGGAATACCTACGGCTAAACGAAAAAGTCCTGGAATTGGTGCGTCACTTCTTTGAGACCAACAAACCGGTTGCTGCGGTCTGCCACGGCCCGCAAATCCTGGCGGCCGCCGGCGTGCTAAAAGGACGCCAGTGCAGCTGCTATCCGGCGTGCAGCCCCGAAGTCACACTCACCGGTGGCCAGTACATCGAACCGGCCGAGACGATGGACTCGGCGCATGTCGACGGCAACCTCGTCACCGCACCGGCTTGGCCCGCCCATCCCGCTTGGATGCGGGCGTTCGTGGACCTGCTATAACCGTTACGAGCGATCGTTCGGCGAAGGGAACACGGGTATTCTCGCTTCGATGTTTAAACGCCGGGCACGCTGACGGCTTGGAAAGCCGTGCGACAATGGCCGGCCTGCTTGCCAGGCTGGAACCGTTACGAGCGATCGTTCGGCGGTTGGAACGCGGGCGGTCTCGCTTCGATGTTTAAACGCCAGGCACGCTGACGGCTTGGAAAGCCGTGCGACAATGGTCAGCCAGCTTTCCAAGCTGGAACCGTTACGAGCGATCGTTCGGCGGTTGGCACAGGGGTACTCTCGCCTCGACGTTCAAACTTCAGGCGCGCTAACGGCTTGGAAAGCCGTGCGACAATGGTCGGCCAGCTTGCCAAGCTGGAACTGTTACGAGCGATCGTTCGGCGAATGGGACGCGGGTATTCTCGCCTCGACGTTCAAACGCAGGACACGCTAACGGCTTGGAAAGCCGTGCGACAATGGTCAGCCAGCTTGCCAAGCTGGAACCGTTGCGAGTGATCGTTCGGCGTATGGGACGCGGGCGGTCTCGCTTCGATGTTTAAACGCCGGGCACGCTGACGGTTTGGAAAGCCGTGCGACAATGGTCGGCCAGCTTGCCAAGCTGGATCCGTTACGAGCGATCGTTCGGCGGATGGAACGCGGGCACTCTCGCCTCGATGTTTAAACGCTAGGCACGCTAACGGCTTGGAAAGCCGTGCGACAATGGTCGGCCAGCTTGCCAAGCTGGAACCGTTACGAGCGATCGTTCGGTGGATGGAACACGGGCGGTCTCGCCTCGACGTTCAAACGCCAGGCACGATGACGGCTTGGAAAGCCGTGCGACAATGGTCAGCCAGCTTTCCAAGCTGGAACCGTTACGAGCGATCGTTCGGCGAATGGAACGCGGGCGGTCTCGCTTCGATGTTTAAACGCTAGGCACGCTGACGGCTTGGAAAGCCGTGCGACAATGAATAGCGGGGACAATTACTTGCTTGGCGGTTGGCTCGAGAGCAGCTGCAATGCCTCGAGCACCTTGGGCCGCAAGTCCTCGCGAACCAAGATGTATCGATCGCGACCGTTCGCAGCAGCCTTGAACGTGGTCACTCCATCATCCGCCATCTCAACCGCCCCCGGCTCGGACAACTCAAAATAGCCGTGGTCGGGGCGGACTCCGTACAACACACTGGTCAGGTCCCAAGTCGGGCGGTCATGCGGCGGTGGCATGTAAAGAATGTAGGCTTCGGCTAGCGGATGATGATCGACGTACCCGTAGTCCTTTAAAATGCTTTGGTGCGGATACGTCAGCGATTTTCCGACCGCGTAGCCGCTCCATACGATCGGCGTTGGCCAATCGGCGACAATTTTCTTTGCCGACGGGATGTCCTTGATCAGGTTGTACTCTTTGTGGTCATCGGTGAACGCGCCAGCCATGATCGACAACAATCGGACTTTCTTTTTGACCAATTCGGTGCCCGAGAGCGGACTGATTTCATCGCCGCTAGAACCAAGCAAGTTTGCCAGGTTCGTGGAAAACCCAACCTGGGCGATCACGACCGAACCATCCTTTGCATCAGCCAATGACTTCCGCAACACCGCGACCGCGTCGGGTGCATCTTTGCCCGAGGTCAAATCGTGTGGATAACGCAGTTTGCCATTGTCCTTCTGAGTTGCCAGCGTATTGAACCGACCAGCAGTGTTGGTGACCCCGCTGCGACAGACACCGATCGGAATGTCTCCGCGACCATAGAACGTATTGACCGCGTCGACAAAGGGTGCGGCAAGTTCATGGTCCTTGGTGATCGTGACGGCCAGCAGTTTGCATTCACCGCGCGACTGCAACGAGTGAATCATGCCTAGCGCCAACGCGTCGTCGACGTCATTGCCGATGTCGGTATCAAAGATCAGCGGAACCGGATCTGGCCGCTGCTGCGAGAACGAGATTGAAGGCGTGAGAGCAAAAAGTGACACGAAAAGTGCGCACAATGACAAACGCATTGAAAGAACCTTTGGGGGTCGAGGGAGGAGGGAGGGAAGGTTGGACCGACCATCATACCTCGCACTCTGTTGACTTGCACGAGCGAGACGCCGGCAAAATCTGCACGCCGTCGATTGGGGGCTGAAAAACCGATAAGATAGACTCCGCGACTTCCATGCCCGCCCTCGTCCCTCGATTGGCAATGACCTCACCATGCCCACACCTTCCACTCCTCCGCTGAATCCTCGTGAACGCATCTTGATGGGACCAGGGCCGAGCACGGTGCCGGCGCGGATCCTTCGTGCGCTTGCCGCGCCGACACTTGGCCATCTCGATCCGCAATTCATCGAGATCATGGACGAAACATGCCAATTGATTCGCGATGCCTACCAAACCAAAAACCTGCTGACGTTCCCGGTTTCCGGAACGGGAATGGCCGGGATGGAAGCGGTCGTCGCCAATCTGATCGAACCGGGTGATGAAGCGATCGTCTGCATCAACGGGGTGTTTGGCGGGCGAATGAAAGACAATATGGAGCGGTGCGGCGCGACCGTGCATGCAATCGAAGTCCCCTGGGGCGAAACGTTCAGCAACGAAGCGATCGCCAAAGCAGTCGAAAAACACCCCAACGCCAAAATGCTTGGCATCGTGCACGCGGAAACCTCTACCGGCGCCCACCAAGATCTAAGCGGGCTGGCCGAGATCGTGCATGATGCAGGAATGCTGCTCGCGGTTGACGCGGTCACCTCACTCGGCGGCCACGAACTAAAGGTGGATCAGTGGGGGATCGATGCGATTTATTCGGGAACCCAGAAGTGCCTGTCGTGCCCTCCGGGTCTTTCGCCCGTCTCGTTTTCCGAAAGGGCGCTCGAGCGAATCGACCAACGCAAAACCAAGGTGCAGAGTTGGTACTTGGACGTTTCGATGCTGAAAAATTACTACACCGGTTCTGGCGGCCGAGCGTATCATCACACCGCCCCGATCAACATGATCTACGCGCTACGTGAATCGCTGGCGATTGTGATCGAAGAAGGACTCGAAAACCGCATCGCTCGGCATCGCGAGATGCACTTGCTGCTTCGCAAGGGACTCGAGGAACTCGGATTCAGTTACATTCCGAAACGATCGCTGTGCACACTGAACTGCGTCGCGTTACCCGATGGCATCGACGACGCTGCGATCCGCAGTCGCTTGCTGAGCGAGTACGACATCGAAATCGGCGGCGGGCTAGGTGTGTTCGCGGGCAAGGCTTGGCGAATCGGATTGATGGGGCACTCGGCAACCAAACGAAACGTCGCCACGCTGTTAGCGGCACTGCGTGACGTGATGTAGAGCCGTGAGGCAGAGCGCATCGGCATGCGAAACTCGTCAACGGCTTGTTGATCTAATGAAGTTCCCTGCGGCAAGGGGTGTATGATGGACTTTCTAGTCCGTCAATGACGCATTCGACGGACTAGGAAGTCCATCGTACGACTAAAACAACAAGCCGTTAAGAGTTTCGTTGACTCAGCCCAAATTCAAATCGCAACGGTGAGCCGTGGGCAGTCAGGGCACCGGGTGCCGCGTGGGCCCCGGCCGCTGACGCGTCGCGGCTAAGTCAATCAACACGCCGTGCACGAAAGTCTTCGCGACTTTCGCTACGAGGCTATCCCACAAGCGCAACACGAAAAGCCCTGGTGAGGACCCACCAGGGCTTTCGGGTGATTCGAGCGATTGTCGAATAACAGCAAGTGGAGCGGCGAACTACTTGAGTTCGACGGTTCCGCCCGCTTCTTCGATTTCGGCCTTGATCTTGTCGCAATCTTCTTTCGATGCGCCTTCCTTCAAGGTGGCTGGAACGCCTTCGACCATCTTCTTGGCTTCCATCAGCGAAGCGCCGGTCAGGTTTTTGACAACCTTCACAACGTTCAGCTTCTTGTCGCCGAAGCCGGTCAGGACGATGTCCCATTCGGTCTTCTCTTCAGCAGCAGCGCCACCACCTTCAGCAGGTGCAGCCATCATCACTCCGCCGCCAGCGGCAGGTTCGATGCCGTGGACATCCTTCAAGTAGTCGCTGAGCTCTTTGGCTTGCTTCAGGGTCATACCGGCGATCTTGTCGCCCATTTCTTTTGCTTCGGCGCTAAATTCGGCGACCGCGGTGCCTTCTTCGGACATTTCTAATACCTCAAAAACAGTTGGTGATTTGTTACGGAACGACTAACAAAAGAGCAACTACTCGTCGCCTTCTGCGATTTTCTTAATTTGACTGTTGAGCTTCTTGCCCGGACCGAGAAGTGCGGCCGACAATTGCGATCCAGGACCAAGAATTTGACCTGACAACATCGAAATTTGCTCTTCGCGGCTTGGCCACTTGCTGACTTCTTTCAAGCGATCCGCATCAAGCTTTTCGCCATCCATGACACCGCCAGCAGCGGTAAATTTCTCGTACTTGCTGCTGTCCTTATCAAGTCGAACGATCTCCTTGACAAGCGAGACGAAATCAGACGCCCCCCAGCATACAGCGACTTGCCCACGAGCTCCCTCGAAGGCAGGTGCCAGCGAGGACCCTTCGGTCGCTCGCCGAGCAAGAGAATTCTTGACGACCAACATGCGAATGTTTTTCGCATCCAGCTCGCCACGAAGTTCGTTGGTAGTGATGGCGTCCATCCCGACATAGCTCACCAGCACGGCGTCTTCGACACCGTCCAGTTCGCGTTTGATGTCGCGAGTCACCAATTCTTTGACGTATTTACTCATCGGTTGGGTTCACTTAAGTGCGATTTGTGCGACAGAACGTCTAGTTCAAAAAGCCTGATACTCTAAAAGACTTGCTAGTACGCAACTCTCACACTGGGGCTCATCGTTGCACAGATGGCAACGCCTTTAATGTAAGTGCCCTTGACGGATTGGGGTTTCATGCCGCTGACAAAGTCAACGAATGCAGCGATGTTCTCGGTAAGCTTCTGTGGCTCGAAGCTCATTTTGCCGACCATCGCGTGAACGTTGCCGCCCTTGTCGTTACGAAACTCGACCTTACCAGCCTTGTATTCGCTAACCACCTTTGCGACGTCCGGGGTGACCGTTCCCGCACGCGGGCTAGGCATCAATCCACGAGGACCGAGGACACGACCAAGCGGCCCCACAAGACCCATCATGTCAGGAGCGGCGATACAAACATCAAAGTCTGTCCAACCGTCTTTGATTTTCTTAGCCAAGTCTTCTTGACCTACTTCATCGGCACCCGCTTCCTCAGCTGCCTTGGCCGCGTCGCCCTTGGCGAACACGACGACTCGCTGAGTCTTGCCGATTCCGTTTGGCAGCACGATGCTGCCACGGATGATTTGATCCGCTTGGTTCGGGTCGACGCCCAAACGCATGTGCACTTCGACCGTTTGGTCGAACTTGGTCAAATCGTATTTTTTGAGTGCGTCAACTGCTTCGCTGAGCGGCAGCAAATTTGCAGGCTGCTTTGCGAGCGCTGCACGATAACGCTTGGATTTCTTACCCATAGGGTCGCGACTCTCTTATATGTCGGGTGGTTCGGCGAGGTCACCTGGCCCTTCCGATGCACACGGTGACCGCATGGTTGCGATTCACAGCACGCCGGATGGCGGCAAACTCTCCCACTTATAAAACGCGAGATTTCGTCTCGCGAAGCGGGAGAATGTCGTCAATTCATTTCGCGACGTCAACGGCAAACGATGCTTGTTGATACAGTTTTTTGTAAGATTCTTATAAAATCTTGCTGAACCGAACCCTCTGAATCGTCAAATGACCATGTCAAAATCAAATCGAACCGTGAACTCGGGCCCAGATTCCCCGGAAAAAGCAAATCCAGAAAACGCAGATTCGCTGCGTGCCGCGAAGTGCGTGCCGTGCGAAGGAGGGGTGCCGCCCCTCGCTCGCGATCAAGCAAACGAATTAATGCGAGCGATCCCCGAGTGGGAACTCGACGCCGCTGCAAAGCGAATTTCTCGCACAAAGAGATGCCGCAATTTTGTCGACGCCGTCGCCCTGATCAACAAAATTGCGGAATTGGCCGAACAGGAACAACATCATCCCGATCTACACCTGACCGGTTACCGAATGCTGAAGATTGAACTGACAACGCATGCGATCGACGGACTCAGTCGCAACGATTTTGTGGTTGCTGCTAAAATAGATCCGCTGCTGGGCTATTAGGCCGAATCGCTGACGATCAGACGAGGCAGGCAACCGAAACCGCCGAGCAAGTCACTGTCTCTTTACGTTCCTAGTCCCACCCTCTCGCTAAAACGGACCCGAATTCCTCGTGATCGAAATTGCCCGCCATCGAGCTCTCGCGTTGCTGTCGGAATGCACCGGCGATGAAATCTGGAGCGTCGAGCATTGCCGCATTCGCCGTGTCCCGGACAAATGGATCGAAGAGGATCGCGAGGCGTTTGAATCGGGATTCCGCTCGGACGACCAAACCATTTACGTCGGACAGCGCCAAGTAAATCAGTATTTTGGCGTTCGCGATGTCGATTTGGCGGTCCGGATCGGCCGATCATTGGGACTGGACGTTGACCGAATCACGGCCAATTCGCTCAGCCGGCGAGGGGTCGTGGTGGCGATTAAAGAGGCCATCATGGAGGGGGAATGAGCTTTTTGCGTAAAAGCGACTTGCCCAAACCAATGGTTTCCTGCCATAATCCCAGGCCCGAAAGACGTTCTGATAACGATTTCCTTTCGCACCACACACATTGTGATTTAGATAAAAGAGAGTTCCGATGGCTGGTCGTAGCAAGAAAAAAGCAGATACCGTGTTCCTCGTTTGCGAAGAAACCGGAGATTACAACTACACGCTGCAACGCAAACCAGGCGGCGAAAAGCTGCGTCTGAAGAAGTACAGCGCACGTTTGCGTAAGCACACTTGGCACGTCGAAAAGAAAAAGTAGTTCGTTTCGACCGACCGATGGCGAGCATCGAATGGATGCTTGCCAACCGGTTCATGGCTACAACGAAAGTCGTAAAGACTTTTCCCGACGCCAGGAGCACCCAAAAGGCTCCTGGTTTTTTCGCTACCTGAAAATAACTAAAGCACCCTGCAATACCGCAAGGCAAAACAGGCTCCTCTTTGACGAGCCTGCGACCGCGCTGGATGACGGTGGGTCGTATGCAAACGCGTTTTTCATACGCATACCGCAGGTTCAGTGCCGTCTACGTTGGTAGCGGTGCCGTGCAAACCGCCCGGTTGCGGTGAGCAAATGGTTCGATTTTGACCGGACGGCTTGCACCACATTCGCTATAAAACGACCTGCGCCGTGTCAAATTGCCGGTGGCATGGGCCGCGTGACGCTACCGACTGCCGCGAGCGGCAAAACTATTCAAGCAACCGAATCTTTCGCCCCCTCTTTCTCTTTGCGGAGTCACGGATGCAGCGCCGATGGCGAATCATTCCCCATGATGCTTCTCGCGTCGAGCAACTTGCTCGCTCAGCCCGACTTCCCGCCGTGGTGGCCCAATTGCTGGTCAGCCGAGGGATCTACAACGCCAATGACGCCGCCCAGTTCCTGAGTACCAAACTAAAGGACCTGCGTGACCCCAAAGAACTGCCTGGCGTGGTCGATGCAACAAAAATCATCATCGACGCAATCGACAAGCGGTTGCCGATCACGGTCTACGGCGACTACGACTGCGACGGCATGACCGGCACCGCGATCCTGGTCAATGGATTGCAATTGATGGGGGCAAACGTCAGCTACCATGTCCCCAACCGACTCGAAGACGGCTACGGTTTGAACGAAGCGGCGATTCGCAAATTGGCTGACCGCGGAAAGAAGCTGATCATTTCGGTCGATTGCGGCATCACCAGTCGCCAACACGCTGAACTATGCCGCGAACTCGGGGTGAAACTGATCATCACCGACCATCACACCATTGATGGCGAACTGCCGCGCGCGGACGCGGTCGTCCACCCGCGGCTTCCTGGCACGAATTACCCGTTTGGCGAACTGTGTGGAGCCGGCGTCGCATTCAAGCTCGCCTGGGCAATCTGCCAACAAGTTGCAGGTAGCGAAAAGGTCACCGAACCGATGCGACGCTACTTGATGCAATCGATTGCACTTGCCGCTATCGGAACGGTAGCGGACGTGGTCCCGCTGTTGGACGAGAATCGCGTGCTGGTTGAACATGGACTGAAAACGCTTCGCGCCAACCCGTTGCCGGGACTCGCAGAGCTGATGAAAATCACCAAGGTTGACCAAGCATCGGCGGTCACATCTGACAGCATTGCGTTCACCATCGCGCCGCGGCTGAACGCGGCCGGTCGACTTGGACAGGCCCAATTGGCAGTCGAGCTATTGACCACCCCCGGTGGCGAACGCGCCGAGGCGCTAGCGGAATACATTCACCAACTAAACAACGATCGCGACACCTTGCAGCGGAGCGTTTACCTCGCGGCGCAAAAGCAAGCCAAAGAGGAATTCGATGTCGATGCCGACGCCGCACTTGTTTTGGGCGGAGTCGGGTGGCACCCTGGTGTGATTGGCGTGGTCGCAGGCCGATTGGCTGAAAAACACGCCAAACCGGTGCTGATTCTTTCGCTCGACGCGACGGGAAAAACGCAGGCCGTGGGCTCAGGCCGGGTCGGCGGCACCGGGATCGATCTGCACGAAGCGCTCAGCGATTGCAGTGAGCGACTGGTCAAATTTGGCGGCCACAAAGCGGCTGCGGGACTGACGATCGAAGAAGACCAAATTGATGCGTTTCGCGGCGATTTCTGCGAAGCGGTGGCCCGTCAATGGTCCGAGCGAGACATCGTGCCCGAGATCGTGATCGACGCCGAGGCATCGTTTGGGCAACTGAATCTGGAAACGGTCAAACAGATCGAAACACTTGCCCCGTTTGGCGCCGGCAACCCACGTCCGACGCTGTTTTGCAGCAACATCGAACTGGACGAACCGGCTCGACGAATAGGCGGCGGCGACCGCCACTTGAGCGTCAAACTGCGGCAAGGCGTAAAATCGATCCGCGGCGTTGCTTTTGGTGCCGGTGATTGGTGCGACGCGCTGAACCAGTGCGAAGGCCCCATCGAAATCGCCTACCGACCGGTGATCAATGAGTTCCGCGGTTTCCGTAAAGTGGAAATCCATCTCGTCGATTGGCGACCGAGTGACCGCCGCGACCACGCCGAGCAACGATCAAACGCCGGCACGGTGGCCGACGCCTAGCTTCCCGCGATGGACCTCAGCAGCCCTCTTTCCGGCGATAGCCCAACGCCATCTACCTTGGCCCCGACCGAGTACTCTTTATTTTAGAGCGGCGATGGAAAGCGTCGCTAAGAAACGAAAGCGGGGCAGACTCTTGGTCAGAGCCTGCCCCTTTCGGCGCGACGGAGCGCTTCGCCGGCAGCCGAAGCTTACGTTTTCAACAAAGCACTAAAAAATCATTCTTCGGTATCGGAGGACCGTTCGCCACGATTGCCGCGATCTCCACGACCACCTCGATCGCCGCCACGCTCACCGCCTCGTTCGCCACCGCGGCCGAAACCACCACGTCCACCTTCACCGCCGCGAGCACCGCCACGCATCCCGCCTTGCATGCCTTCAGGCATCTCGAACGTTTCGCCCTTCATCTTTTCAAAGGCGTCCTTCTGCTCCGATGTCAGCACCGCCAACACTTGCGACTCGACATCTTCACGGACCTTGCCGAAAGCCTCACGCATCTTGTCGCGGTCACCCGAAGCCATTAGCTCACGCATTTTCTCACGCATCTCGGTTTGAATCTTCTCGCGAGCCTCTTCCAATTCCTTCTTTTGAGCTTCGGTAATCTTCAACTCTTTCTGAACTTCTTCGTTACCAAGAGCCGCCACGCCTTGGACCTGGATCGAGATTTCCTTCAGACGTGCGAGCTGGCCAGGCAACAAGACTTCCTCGAGCTGTTCACGCAATTTAGCACTGCGTTCCTTACGCTCTTCCTGCATCTTCTTGAAGAATTCAGCGCGTTCTTCTTCGCTTGCTTCACGGAAATCGAAATCGGGACGCTCGCCTCGGCCGCCACCATCTTCGCGAACCTTCTTGAGTGCCTCGACTTGGTCGGGCATCAATTCGATTTCTTCACGCACCTTTTCGATCATCAACAAACCGAAGGTAGGGTCGCCGCCGCCAACCCCTCCAGGGCCGCCTGCGCCTCCTCGACCGCCGAAACCGCCGCGGTCACCACCACGTCGGCCGCCTTCTTGAGCCGACAATTCACCCACCATCAATGCCGACAGCGCGACCGCTACTAGGCAAAACGCAACGTGTTTCATTTTCATCCCAAATTTCCCTGAACGAGTAAGAGTAGTGTCTCTTGTTGATTTGTATTGAGAGGCGGCGGAACCGATACCGCTAGGCCAGCTCCTCAATCATGTAACCAACCAAACCCAAGAAGGTTTCGGTCGTTTCAAGAAAGCCTAAAAAAAGCGAAAAAAACACTGGTTGTCGCCTTCCCATCGAGACTGCGATGCCATGCCACACCGATCGGATCACCCCACATGCGAGCGACGCGATCCAACAACAAGCCAGCTTACGTCCGGCCCAGCGACGCTATCTACCGCGTACGGGACGTTCGAACGTGTCGCGAATGTCCCCGCCAAGCAAGACGCACTTCCCAAAAATCGCGTCTTCGGAAAAGGTCAACACAAAGACGTGACTGCCCTGGTCAGCCATCCCAGGCGACTGCAAAAACCACCGCTCGGTCTTGGGAGTCCGCTGGCCGACCCCCAATCCGCCTTCGCCGATATAGACGATGCCGGTGTCATCATGCTTGCCGTTACGGATGGGAACCGTCCGCTTGATATTGTGGCCGTCGGCTTCACAAACCAAGTCGACGTCGTACGCTTCAAACAGAGGCACCCAGCTCTGCAGCGCCGAGCTTGGCGTTTTGACCGCAGGAAAGGCAGGGCGGTGATATTGGGCGACGACCCAGCGGTGAGCGGGACGCGACGACGCCAATTCACGCCGCAACCACTTTGCTTGGCTGCCCGCGGTACTGGTTTCCGTATTGAGCGTGATCAATCGAACTGCAGGAGTAAGGTTAATGGCGTAGTAGTTTCGATCATCCTCGGGAAACCCAAAGACCTCGTTAAATGGTTTCCCCGAATCGTGATTGCCCCGTGCCGGAATCACGGGAAGCAACCGATTGTCATCGGTCACCGTCAACTCATGATCGGACAACCACTCCGACCACTGCGCGACGTTTGGCCCGCTAACGATGTAGTCTCCGCCGTGAACCAATGCCAAGATATCGTCGGCCGGATCGTCATTTGCAAACGACTGCCCCACCATTTTGGCAATCATTTGGTTCACCTTGCGTCGCTCTTGCTGATCGCTTCGAGAATCGCCACCATTGAGCAAACTGAATGGCCGATCGGTATCCGGCGCCGTCAAGAAGTAAAAAACAGGCGATGATTCGTCGTCGCTCATCATCTGGACTTCATAGCGAGTCGCCGGCTTTAGCCCCGTCAACTCAGCGTGGTGATAATACAGTTCGGCGTGACCGCCCGTGAACCGGCCACTTTTTGCCGCTACAACGCCTTCGTCTCGATCACTGCCTTTGATCCGGTAACGCACGCGGTGCTGCGTCCCTTGTTCGGCGGTACTCCAGGAAACCGTTGCCGACGTGGCTGGATCTGAACGCCATGTCACTCGCCATTGCGCCGGCTTGGTTCCCACCAAAGGCGCATCCGCATAAAGACACTGCGTGGCAGCGAAGCAAAACAGACCAAGACAACTGACGAAACAGTACGAAGCCAACGAAGAACTTGGTTTCATGAACTAGACACAATGTTCGGAGGGCGGCGGGAAAGGGGAGGGAGTCTGATTGTACATCAACTTGCCACGGGGCGTGAACACAACCGCAGCCAAAACCAATGCAATCGGCACTCCTCCATTGGCCGCGCGGATCAACGTTTCCGGCCACGCATCGACTCCGAATGCCGTCATCCGGCTCAGCGCCGTGATGACACCCCAGCACCCCATGTAGACCGCAACAGCCCCCCAGCGAAACGCCAACAACAGAATCCCGGCGACGATATCGACCAACCCGATCATCCACAGCGCTCGCTCGGCGGCGGCTTGTTCAATCTGCAGTGCCGTCCATGATGCGTCGGACAGTAGGATCAGATCGGTAAAGGGACCGTACAACTGCATCGCCTTGTATCCGTGCACGATGAAGGTCGCGGCAGCGGCAACACGCAGCACCCACACCCCAGCGGAACTCGTTTGCGGAAGCGAAAACATCAGCAACGCTAGCGGCAAACCATATCGCACCGCATGCTCGCCTAGCGAGAGTTCCGAAAACCGATCTCCACGAATCATAAAGATCAGGGCGAGCAGGAACATCCATAGGCAGATCCAGGCCAACGAGACACGGAACACCCATAGCCCAAACCAAGCACGCGATGTTCTCGTTGTCGGCGTGTCGGCGGGCCAGGCTCCATGCGGCGGAAGCGACCTCGCCGCGGTCAGCACCACCAAAACCGCGGCCGCACAACAAGACAAAGTGCCGAAGTCATCAAAACGCTGGGCAAACGTCTCGGACCACCCCCAATCGAAATAGAGCAAACCGTAAACGTCGCTTTCGGTTTCATTGGTCGACCAGTAATACCGCCCCGCCACCCCGACGCACTGCAACAGCAAGACCAGAACCAGCCATCGATACAACCAGTTCATTTAGCGATTTCCCATCTCGAATGGTTGGACCAATGGACGTAACGGTTGACCGCTTTGGTCACATTTTCGATCCACGCTTGGCTACCCTGTTTTTTGTTCAGAAATTTTGCGGCCATTTTCGTTATCATGCCGACGGCACGGCAACAGGGTACCATAGACACCACGCCGGCGTCCGTGCCGGAGCCGACACCACGGGACTCACCGCCCCTTTTTACTGCTTGATTTACCCCCAGACATGTCATGAAAACGGTTGCTCTCGCCAGCTTGCTGTTCGCCGCTATCCCCGGTTCGATTGCAGTTGCAGGCGACTACACGATTGTAATCCGTCGCGAAACGCACCAGGACGCTCCGTGGCGACGCGTTGTTGACGCTCTCCGCCAAAAATATGCCGGCGCCGATGTCGTGCTGTGGGACCAAGAGGTGCAAGAGAGCCTCGAAAGTTTGCAGATTCAACATCCCCGGTACACCTGTTTTGTCGCAACGCCGCAGCAAGCCAATCGTGACTTCGTCGCCGCGGTCCATCAAATGACTCGGCAACTTGACTCGGATCCCTACACCGACACCCAGTGGGGCATCATCACGGGATACGACGCCGCCGGAGCATTGCGGACAGCCGAGCAGCGCGAACCACTGACCGTTTCGCATGTTGCCGCGGGTACCGAGATCGCACTTGAAATGTGTAACTCGGGCGTTTGGTTCGACGAACTGGTGAAATCAAAAACGGTCAGCAAGACGCCCGGCGATACGGCTCGACAGCAACAAGGACCAGCGGACACCACGCATGCCTTGGCAAAATCATTGAGCGACAATACCGCCGATCTGTTTGTGACCTCAGGCCATGCCACTCAGCGAGATTGGCAAATTGGATTTCGCTATCGCAACGGTACGTTTCAATCCAAAGCAGGCAAAATGTTTGGCGTCACCACCGATGGCGAACGCTTTGAGATTCAATCCGATAACCCCAAAGTCTATTTAGCAGTGGGGAACTGCTTGATGGGTGACATCGATGGCCCGGATGCGATGGCATTGGCGTGGATGAACCAACTCGGCGTTCGCCAAATGGTCGGATACACCGTCGTGACCTGGTACGGCTATGGCGGCTGGGGACTACTGGATTACTTTGTCGAACAACCCGGCCGCTACACATTGGCCGAAGCGTTTCACGCGAACCATCACGCACTGATTCATCGTCTCGACACCTGCTTTGACGACATCGTCGACGCCGAGCTGCAAGTGGGATCACGACCGCGGGTCAGCACCACACCGAATTCACACGGAAAATCGCAGGGACTAACCGCACACGATGGTGCCGGATTGTTGTGGGACCGCGACGTCGTGGCGTTTTACGGCGATCCCGCGTGGCAAGCCAAGATGGATGACCGTCCCAAAGCGTACGATCAAACCTTGAGCGTCGACGGCAATCACTACACGCTGGTGATCACCCCCAATCGTGGCGAGGAATCATTCAAACCGATCAACACCAACGGAGCCCAGCGGGGATGGCGGCCGATCGTTGAACTACTGCCTCATCGCATCCACCAGATCCAACTTATCGATGACGGTGAGCTTTCCCCCGTCATCACGGACGATTTCATCTTGGTCCCCAACCCTCGTCAATGCGACCCGAATCGAGAATACCGAGTCGAATTCACGGCAACACGAGTGCCGTGATATGCCGTCCAAGGCGACAAGCAAGCGGCAAAAAAAAGCCGTCGCTGGCAGCCACGACGAAACCAAAATCGTCGCAAAACAGCTACCGCCGGCAAAACTTACACCTTGACGTGCAGATTAGGCCAACCTAGTTTAATGGAGGCTGGTGCCGTGCTTGGCGACCCGAAAACTGCCTGTCGGGTCGGTATACGGACGCCTCCCCACGCTGCAGACGCAACACGCCTGCAGCGTGCCTGCCTTGGTCGATCGTCGAGGACCTGATGAACGCACTTATCCTGCATCCATTCCGCTCCCCATCGCGCCGTGTCCTGTATGGGATATTGGCAATGATGACCAGCTTTCTTTGTGGAGCGACCGCAAGGGCGCAGCAGGATTCGTTCGAGGGTCCGCCGATTAACTACATGACCGCAGCGACAAATGATCCGGTGTCGGATCTTGCTGCCAAGGTGGAAGCTGGCGAAGTCAAATTGAGTTTCGACCCACAACATGGCTATTTGAAATCGGTACTCGAGGCGCTTGATGTGCCGGTCAGCTCGCAAACGCTGGTGTTTTCCAAGACAAGTTTGCAGCTTCGCCGGATCAGCCCGCAGCGGCCTCGCGCGTTGTACTTTAACGACAACGTCTACGTCGGCTGGTGCCAACGCGGCGATGTGATTGAATTTGCCGCGACCGACGCCAAGCAAGGCGCGATGTTTTACACGCTCAGCCAATCCGAGGACGCGGCGCCGAAATTCGTACGCGACCGGGGGCAATGCTTGACGTGTCACGCATCGCACCGAACCCAAAACGTTCCCGGCTACCTTGTCCGCAGCGTCTTTGCCGATTCCGGCGGACAACCCATTCTTGGCAGCGGGACGTACAACACCGACTTAACGAGTCCGTTCGCCGAGCGATGGGGTGGATGGTACGTGACGGGCACGCATGGCCAGATGCGGCACATGGGCAACATCACCTATGAGGAAGACGATACCGAGGGTGACCGAGAAGCGGGAGCCAACCGCGAGTCACTCGAAGGCATCGTGTCGACCACGCCCTACTTGTCGCCGCATAGCGATTTGGTGGCATTGATGGTGCTCGAGCATCAGACGCAAATGCACAACGCCATTGCGGCCGCCAACTATGAAACGCGCGAAGCGATCCACCAGTCGTATCAGATGAACGAGTTTCTCGATCGAGCCCCCGATTACTTGAGCGAAAGCGCGCAGCGCCGCATCGCCTCTTCGGCCGATCGCGTGGTTCACCACATGTTGATGTGCGACGAATTTGCGTTGACGTCGCCTGTGGCAGGGACCAGCCGGTTTGCCGAGGAGTTTGCGGCAAGGGGGATTCGCGACGCCAAGGGGCGCTCGCTACGAGACCTGGACCTGAACACGCGGCTATTTCGTTATCCCTGCAGCTACCTGATTTACTCAGACGCCTTTGACGGGTTACCAGATCAAGTCCGCCGCCAGATTATCGCTCGATTGACCGCGATTTTGGAAAACGGGGACGATGATGCCAAATTTGCCCACCTGACCCCACCGATGCGATCCGAAATTTTGGCGATCTTACGGCAGACGAAGCCCGAATTTGCCGACAAAAAAGAGACCAACTCGCTGTAAAGCATTTCGTAGCGGATCTCGCGACGGCTTGTTGTTTTCGTCGTACGATGGACTTCCTAGTCCGTCGAATGCGCCATTGACGGACTAGAAAGTCCATCATACACCCCTTGCCGCAGGAACCTTCATTAAATCAACAAGCCGTCAAGAGTTTCGGGGGGCATACACCACCGAACGAAAGTCGTTGACGACTTGCGCTACGCTAAATTAGCACGCCCCCTGTAAGAGAAGATGCTTCACAGCGTTGCCCAACCAAGGAAGAAAACAGCGACGATTTGATCAGGAAAAAACGCTGGTAGGGGGCCATTTAGCGGGCGTTTTGTGGTTTTTGGCAGGAAAACGGGAAGTCAACTTGTCAAAAATCTCCAAAGCCGCTATTTTGCGAGGCCCCTAAACGTTCAATTTTATCCCTCTCTCGAATTTGACCGACTGAGCCGTAATATGACCATGGATCGCAGCCTCAAGGTGCAAGCCGGGGCTATCAAGTCGCGAAACGTGTTAACTCGGGCCGAGCGTATCGCTCGCCTGACTGAACTGGACCGTTTTGACCCTGAAGCCAACATCATTGGCATGGCGAAAGTACGCGTTCCCAAAGTTTCGCTGAAGAGAAAGAAGAAAGTAAAGAAGGAAGACGACCCCAAGGACGCCAAGAAGAAGAAGTAGTCGCGGTGTGGTTTGCGGCTGCCGCTGCAATCGATTTGCGGGCAGCACGTCATCGCTACGGCGACTTCGTTTTCGGTTCCTTCAATCCCTTCACCTCGCTTTTTGCGGCGCAGCAACCCTCCAGCACCGCCGATATCGCTAGCAGCGCGGCGGAACCGTCCCGATATCCCGGAAATCGGTCATTCACCCAAGTGACCGATCCAAAAGGACGGACGAAGGAAAAGTTGAAAAGCGAAGGGGGGAGCACCGAGAGCCCCCATTTGGTCTCGCCTTGCATTACGCAGCACAGCAAAGCCGATCGAGTAACATTGAGTGAACTCGGTCGGCTTTTTTTATCGAATTGGATCTAGATTTCCGGCGTCAACACTAGACCTGATGGGAATGTTGAAGAACATGGATGGCATGACCCCCTCTCAACAAACCACCTCCGAGTCGGATCCGATCTTGCGAGCTTCCAATACCGCGTCGGCTGTCGAAGATCGCAGCGAAAACGCAAGCGTCACGACTCAGCCAAGCTCGACTCAGCCAAGTCCGGCTCAGACCGCTGCTGAAAGCGACATCTGCGACTCGGCGCTGCCTGCATCGGGAATCGACCCTCAACAGCTGCCGCGCCCAGAGGAAACCGAGCCACTGAAGATCTTGTGGCAGTACGTGATCGTACTTTCGGCGGTCCATCTGATTGCATTGCTGGCGTTTTTGCCATTCAGCTTTAGCTACTTGTTTACATGGTCAGGTTTGATCCTGGGGATCCTCGGTCACTTTACCTTTGGCATGCTGGGGATCACGGTGGGGTACCACCGATTGCTGACGCACCGAGGGTTCACGTGCCCCAAATGGCTTGAACACACCTTCGCGCTGCTTGGCATGTGCAATTTGCAAGACAGCCCGTCACGCTGGGTTGCAATTCACCGGATGCACCATCAACACAGCGACCATCAACCCGACCCGCATTCGCCGCTGGTCAATTTTCTGTGGGGGCACATGGGCTGGGTGGTTTGCCGCCACAAGACGCTGGATCGCACGAGCCATTACGAGCGTTACGTGCGCGATCTGCTGCGTGACCCGTTCTACTTGAAACTGGAACGGCATGGCGGTTGGTTTTTCGTCTTTGTCGCCCACGCCTTGTTGATCATCGCCGCGGGTGCGTTGGTGGGATACGCGGTCAGCGGCGGCCAATTCGGGGAAGCACTCCGCTATGCCTACAGCTACGCCGTTTGGGCGGTCGCGGTGCGCACCGTGTTTGTGCTGCATGGCACCTGGGCGGTCAATTCGCTGTCCCATGTCTTTGGATATCGCAATTACGAAACACGCGACAACAGCCGAAACAATTGGTTGGTCGCGTTATTTTCCCACGGCGAAGGCTGGCATAACAATCACCACGCCGAACCACGCTCGGCCGCTCACGGCCATCGTTGGTACGAATTTGACATGTCATGGCGAGTGATCCAATTGCTTGAAATGGTGGGACTGGCCAAGGACGTCGTTCGTCCCAAGGCCGTGACCAAGGCAAAACAAACGGCTGGCTAACCGGCTGGGCTGAAACGCTGCGAACCAACGCGTCGGCAAATTGCAGCGTTTGCATTTTGTATACTACGCTCTCGCTAGAGCGTGGATGGTTGCCTCGAAATTGCGAGTCACCCATCTTCTGGCGGAGGCAGCTACCAAAGGATGCTTCACCGCGTTGCCAGTGACTGCAACATTAGAAGTAAAACAATGAGTACCCACGATCCTGATTTTCTCGGCGATGACAAAGTGACCTCAGGCAAGCCAAGTGCGAATGATCGCGGCCCCATCATCCGGCTCGATGACTTTCTAAAATGCCGCGGCATGGTTGGTACCGGGGGCGAAGCCAAAATCCTGATTCAAGCTGGCGACGTATGCTTGAACGGCGAAGTCGAAACACGGCGGCGAAAACAGCTGGTCATCGGTGACGTCGTGGACATTGACGACGAAACCTTGATCGTCAACGAAACCGATTTTGACTGATCGCTGCGTCCCTAATCACGATTCGATCGGATCGATGTCAAAGCCCGCCCTCGCCAATCTATTCAGCGACCTGCCCACGTCGCTTGCTGCCGAGTTAGTGAACGTCTTGGTCGAGACGCCAGCCATTCGGATCGAACGAATCGTTTCGACCGGCCACTGCAGTGAGCCCGGATTCTGGTACGACCAAGAGGAAAGCGAATGGGTGATCGTGCTGCAGGGCGAAGCACAGCTCTGCTTTGCTGACGGCACTCCGCCGAAAACACTTTGCACCGGAGACCATCTGATCATCCCGGCGCACCAAAAACATCGCATCGAGTGGACTTCGGCAAGCGAGCCCACGGTATGGCTGGCCGTCTTCTTTCCCGCTTGACTATCGCGTCTCGGTCAGGGGAGCAGAATTAGTAGCGAGAGCGTCAGAGAATCGTTAAACGGCTTGCTGATTTAGTGAACTTTCCTACGGCAAGGGGTGCATGACGGACTTCCTAGTCCGTCAATGGTGTATTCGACGGACTAGGAAGTCCGTCGTACGACTGAAGCAACAAGCCGTAAAGCGATTCAGTCGGATCCAAGTGAAAAGAGCTGATTGCTTGGTGGACGTTTGCGACAGGTAAGTGAAATCGCATCGTAATCATCGATTGCGATGGCATCGGCATCTTTCGGATCAAGCAATACGTTTTGACCAGGCGCGTTTTTCCCGTGCCGCTCAGCATTATCCGCCATCTCGTTTAACAGCGATGCCATAAACCGATAGGCCTCAGGGGTCCCATCAAGTTCCAAATACTTGCGTTCAATTGACGACGAGTCACCGCCTTGCTTGACCGTCTGTTGATGCGAATAAATCCGCAAACTTCCGCTGGCTAAATTAGTAAGCAGGGATCGAACTTTCATGAATTTTCTTATCGGGGAACAAGAGTACAGGGCTGCCCTGCAAAACCGGACAGGGACCGAATCGCTCGAGATGAATGGAAAAGCCAAACTCGACACACGAGCACAGGACGAGATTTACGATGTCGGCGTGGGCAGTATAGCGAAAAAATTAGAGTGTGCTTTGCGTGAAATCTCTTCTTTTTCAGCGAACCGCGCAAGCAATCGAGCCGCTATCGTTGCTGTCTCGGGCATGACCCGCGTGTCTCGATTTGCAAAGGGTACACGAACACGGATGACGCTGCGAAAACGCTACATTTCCGCTGTTCCTTCACTCCTCATTCCCAAAGTGCGACTCGGTCATCTCACCGGAAATTTGGCCTCGCCAGCGGCAACCGCTGATCGCCACCGCCGGCCGTGGCGAACTCTCTTCTGGATGCATTTGAACCCAACGATTCAGGCTCACTGTGGTTTGGGCTGACGATGGCATGGCGTTTGCCGCCGGCCGATTGGGCAACGCCGAGTCACCACGCTTGCCGCTCAAAGCGGATCGGTCACTGTTGGGTTTCCCACGTGATCATCTCAGAAACAGAGATGCACGACGAGACTTCCCCCACTCTAATAGGGAAGTAATGACGCGGTCCACGCTGAAATCACGCCCCCCAACCTGGAGATCATCATGCTTGGCATTCCGACCCCCAACCTACTTGCAATTTCATCACGTGCAAAAGGGAAGACGGGACGAAACCGAAAGTCGCCATGTCCCAGAAAACGGTCACGGATTCGACGTTTGTTAGCAGAACCACTTGAGGACCGTCGAGTGCTGGCAAGCTTTATCGTCAACACTGCCGCCGACATTGTCGCCGAAGATGGACTGCTTAGCTTGCGGGAAGCGATCCAGGCAGCGAATACAAACGCGGTGATCAACTCCGATACGATCGCCGGTGACGCTGGACCAGGCATCATCGATTCGATTTCATTCATTCCCGATTTATCGACGATCACGCTCACCAGCGAATTGTCGATCACTGACTCATTAGCGATTGCGTTGGTGGACGCCACCGAGATCACGATCAGTGGTGGTAACGCGTCACAAATTTTCTCGATCGATGCGAACGCAGATCCCGCGATTAGCAACGAGGTGTATCTTCAAGGATTGACGTTGCTTAACGGGACCGCGGCCGTCGGCGGCGCGATTTATGTTGCCGCCGGTCAATCACTCTTTCTCGATTCGGTGACGTTGTCGGGTAACACCGCGAACGGTGACGCGGCAAGCGAAGGGGGCGGCGGGATCTTCAACGATGGCGGAACCCTGAACATCGCCAATTCCATCCTCAGTGGAAACACAGCGTCGGGAGTCGCTGGCAGTGGCGGGGCGATTTTTAACGCAAACGGTGGCGCACTCGCCATTGCGAACTCGACCATCTCGGGGAACGTGGCCAACCGAGCCGGCGGAGGAATCGAAGACGCCTCGGGGTTGAATGGAAGCGTTGCTCTGAGCGGAATCACACTGAGCAACAATAGTGCCGGTGTTGGCAACGGCGCCGTAGCAAACCCTGGTAATGGAGGTGGACTTCATATCAGTGGGGCTGGTGATGTCTCGATCAGTGGGGGTACCGTTACGGGCAACACCGCCGCGGCCGAAGGGGGTGGCCTTTGGAACAGCGCCAACGGAACATTGACGCTATCCAATGTGACAGTCCAATTGAATTCGGCTAGCGGCAATGAGGCAACTCAGGGAGGCGGCGGGATTTTTAACGATGGCGGGACGCTTTCGATCAGTGGTGGCTCGATTGAACAGAATTTTGCGGACGGAACCAGCGGCAGTGGGGGTGGTTTGCTAAGCGTTGATGGCGACGTGACCATCACGGGAACGGTGATCGATCAGAATGCGTCGCACCGCGCAGGCGGTGCGATCGAAATCATTCTCGGATCGGTCGAGTTGAGTAATACAACTGTCTCAGGTAACGTCGCCGGACCAATCGGTTTCGCGGCGCCGGGAAACGGCGGCGGTCTGCACGTTACAGGTGGGGCCGACATCATGATTACCGGCGGCACGATCTCGGGGAACTCTGCGGCACTCGAAGGAGGCGGTCTGTGGAACGGCACCGGAACGATGACGATCGATGGCACCACCATCGATGGAAACACCGCATCGGGCGATGCCGCGGACGACGGGGGCGGCGGGATCTTTAATAACGGCGGCACGCTCACCATCACCGGCAGCTCGACGGTAATCAGCAACAATGTCGCCGATGGCACCAGCGGCAGTGGCGGCGGAATTTTCAATGCCTCCGAGGGAACGATCTCGATTACGGACGCGACCATCACGGCAAACACAGCAAACCGAGCCGGCGGTGGGATCGAAGACGCCTCGGGGGTCGACGGTGGAACCGACTTGACGGGCGTGACATTGACCAACAACATCGCCGCAGCGAACCCCGGCAACGGTGGTGGGCTACATGTAACAGGTGCGGCCGACATCTCGATTTCCGGCGGCACGATCTCGGGTAACTCTGCGGCACTCGAAGGAGGCGGTCTGTGGAATGGCACCGGAACGATGACGATCGACGGCACCACCATCGATGGAAATACCGCATCGGGCGATGCCGCCGACGACGGAGGCGGCGGGATCTTTAATAACGGCGGCACGGTCATCATCACCGGCAGCTCGACGGTAATCAGCAACAATGTGGCTGATGGCGTTAGCGGCAGTGGCGGCGGAATTTTCAATGCCTCCGAGGGAACGATCTTGATTACGGACGCGACCATCACGGGAAACACTGCCAACCGAGCCGGCGGTGGGATCGAAGACGCCTCGGGGGCCGACGGTGGAACCGACTTGACGGGCGTGACATTGACCAACAACATCGCCGCAGCGAACCCCGGTAACGGCGGCGGGCTGCACGTAACAGGCGCCGCCGACATCTCGATTTCCGGCGGCACGATCTCGGGTAACTCCGCGGCACTCGAAGGAGGTGGTCTGTGGAATGGCACCGGAACGATGACGATCAATGGCACCGCCATCGATGGAAATACCGCATCGGGCGATGCCGCGGACGACGGGGGCGGCGGGATCTTTAATAACGGCGGCACGCTCACCGTCACCGGCAGCTCGACGGTAATCAGCAACAATGTCGCTGATGGCGTTAGCGGCAGTGGCGGCGGAATTTTCAATGCCTCCGAGGGAACGATCTCGATTACGGACGCGACCATCACGGGAAACACTGCCAACCGAGCCGGCGGCGGAATCGAAGACGCCTCGGGGGCAGACGGTGAAGTTGATTTGATTGGTGTTGAGTTAAGCAACAACAGCGCCGGGGTTGGTAACGGCGCCGCAGCGAATCCAGGCAACGGCGGTGGGCTGCATATTAGCGGGGCTGGCGAGGTCACGATCAGCGGTGGCTTGGTATCAGGCAATACGGCGGCTGCCGAGGGAGGAGGCTTGTGGAACAGCGTCAGCGGAACACTGACGCTATCCAATGTGACAGTCCAATTGAATTCGGCTAGCGGCAATGAGGCAACTCAGGGAGGCGGCGGGATTTTTAACGATGGCGGGACGCTTTCGATCAGCGGTGGCTTGATTGAACAGAATTTTGCCAATGGAACCAGCGGCAGCGGGGGTGGTTTGTTGAGCGTTGATGGCGATGTGACCATCACCGGAACGGTGATCGATCAGAATGCGTCGCACCGCGCAGGCGGTGCGATCGAAATCATTCTCGGATCGGTCGAGTTGAGTAATACAACTGTCTCAGGCAACGTCGCCGGACCAATCGGTTTCGCGGCGCCGGGAAACGGCGGCGGGCTGCATGTAACGGGCGCCGCCGACATCTCGATTACCGGCGGCACGATCTCGGGGAACTCTGCGGCACTCGAAGGAGGCGGTCTGTGGAATGGCACTGGAACGATGACGATCGACGGCACTACCATCGCTGGAAACACCGCATCGGGCGACGCCGCGGACGACGGGGGCGGCGGGATCTTTAATAACGGCGGCACGCTCACCGTCACCGGCAGCTCGACGGTAATCAGCAACAATGTCGCTGATGGCGTTAGCGGCAGTGGCGGCGGAATTTTCAATGCCTCCGAGGGAACGATCTCGATTACGGACGCGACCATCACGGGAAACACTGCCAACCGAGCCGGCGGCGGAATCGAAGACGCCTCGGGGGCAGACGGTGAAGTTGATTTGATTGGTGTTGAGTTAAGCAACAACAGCGCCGGGGTTGGTAACGGCGCCGCAGCGAATCCAGGCAACGGCGGTGGGCTGCATATTAGCGGGGCTGGCGAGGTCACGATCAGCGGTGGCTTGGTATCAGGCAATACGGCGGCTGCCGAGGGAGGAGGCTTGTGGAACAGCGTCAGCGGAACACTGACGCTATCCAATGTGACAGTCCAATTGAATTCGGCTAGCGGCAATGAGGCAACTCAGGGAGGCGGCGGGATTTTTAACGATGGCGGGACGCTTTCGATCAGCGGTGGCTTGATTGAACAGAATTTTGCCAATGGAACCAGCGGCAGCGGGGGTGGTTTGTTGAGCGTTGATGGCGATGTGACCATCACCGGAACGGTGATCGATCAGAATGCGTCGCACCGCGCAGGCGGTGCGATCGAAATCATTCTCGGATCGGTCGAGTTGAGTAATACAACTGTCTCAGGCAACGTCGCCGGACCAATCGGTTTCGCGGCGCCGGGAAACGGCGGCGGGCTGCATGTAACGGGCGCCGCCGACATCTCGATTACCGGCGGCACGATCTCGGGGAACTCCGCGGCGCTCGAAGGAGGTGGGCTGTGGAATGGTACTGGAACGATGACAATCGATGGCACCACCATCGATGGAAACACCGCATCGGGCGACGCCGCGGACGACGGGGGCGGCGGGATCTTTAATAACGGCGGCACGCTCACCATCACCGGCAGCTCGACGGTAATCAGCAACAATGTCGCTGATGGCGTTAGCGGCAGTGGCGGCGGGATTTTTAATGCGACCAATGGGACGATCTCGATTACGGGCGTGACCATCACGGGAAACACTGCCAACCGGGCCGGCGGTGGGATCGAAGACGCCTCGGGGGCCGACGGTGGAACCGACTTGACGGGCGTGACATTGACCAACAACATCGCCGCAGCAAATCCTGGTAACGGCGGCGGGCTGCATGTAACGGGCGCCGCCGACATCTCGATTACCGGCGGCACGATCTCGGGGAACTCTGCAGCGCTCGAAGGAGGCGGTCTGTGGAACGGCACCGGAACGATGACGATCGATGGCACCACCATCGATGGAAACACCGCATCGGGCGACGCCGCGGACGACGGAGGCGGCGGGATCTTTAATAACGGCGGCACGCTCACTATCACCGGCAGCTCGACGGTAATCAGCAACAATGTCGCTGATGGCGTTAGCGGCAGTGGCGGCGGGATTTTTAATGCCAGCGATGGGACGATGTCGATTACGGACGCGACCATCACGGCAAACACAGCCAACCGAGCCGGCGGTGGGATCGAAGACGCCTCGGGGGCCGATGGTGGAACCGACTTGACGGGCGTGACATTGACCAACAACATCGCCGCAGCGAACCCCGGTAACGGCGGCGGGCTGCATGTAACGGGCGCCGCCGACATCTCGATTTCCGGCGGCACGATCTCGGGGAACTCTGCGGCACTCGAAGGAGGTGGTCTGTGGAACGGAACCGGAACGATGACGATCGATGGCACCACCATCGATGGAAACACCGCATCGGGCGATGTCGCGGACGACGGGGGCGGTGGGATCTTTAATAACGGAGGTACCGTGAACATCACCGGCGGTTCCATCAGCAACAATGTTGCCGATGGCGACAGTGGCAGCGGTGGAGGAATTTTGAACCTTGGCGGCACGATAACCATTTCAGACGTCACAATCACGTCCAATTCAGCGAGTCGGGCCGGAGGAGGCATCGAAGACAACGCGGGCGACTCGATCGTGATCAGCGGAGCTCAGCTGCATGGCAATTCCACAGGTGACGCACCGGGAAATGGCGGCGGACTGCATATCACTGGCGCGGGGAGCGTTTCGATCACCGACAGCACGATTTCGGCAAACACGGCGACCAACGAGGGTGGCGGGCTGTGGAACAGTAGCGACGGCACGCTTGTCGTCCATCGTTCTACCGTGTCAGGAAATACATCAGTCGATGGCGGCGGTATCTTCAACGATGGAACAAGCGGTGATATCACCATCACCAACTCGACGATTGCCGCCAACATCGCGACCAACAACGGTGGCGGCATCAGCAGCGAAGGGGCCAATGTCACGTTGACCAGTGTTACGATTGCCGGCAACACCGCGGTCGCTGGCGGAGGAATCAATACGCTCGGCGGCGTCTTCACCGTCACCAACACGCTCGTTGCCAACAACAATGCGACGACCGGGACGGACGCCTCGGGCTCGATTACCAGCGGTGGCAACAACCTGTTTGGAAATTCGACAGGGGTCTCTCTGACGGGTTCATTGCCGAGCGACATCATCGATGTCGACCCGCTACTAGACATGCTGGGGGATAATGGTGGTCCGACGCCTACCATTGCATTGCTGCAAGGCAGTCCAGCACTAAACGCGGGCGTCGCCGCTGGATTGGCCATTGACCAAAGAGGAGTCGCACGTCCCCAAGGTGCCGGGTTTGACATCGGAGCATTCGAATCGAATTTGAACGGGACGGTTACTCCAGCCCGGTTGTCCATCACGGCGACCGATGCCCTCAAGAACGAAGGCAACTCGGGGTTCACACCGTTTTCCTTTATCGTGACACGTGCGGACAATACAGCGGACGCGACCACGGTCGACTTTGTGGTTACCGGTATTGGCAACAATCCCGCATCGGCCAACGATTTCGAGGATGGCGTTTTTCCAAGTGGCGAGGTCCGTTTTGCGGCCGGTGAGTCAAGCAAGACGATCACCGTGAACGTTGCCGGAGACACCACGATCGAAAACAACGAAAGCTTCCGCGTGACGCTGAGCAACGCGACTGGCAATGCGTCGATCGATATCGCGACGGCTGATGGAACCATCCTTGACGATGATCGTCCGCCTACCGTTCCTCGCGTGGTCATCCCCAATCAGGTCGAAGGAGGACAACCTGTCCCCGGCGACGGTACAACGACTGCGATCTTGTTCCAGTCGCTCGTTGACACGATCGTCACCATCACGCCGGTGGGTACCGCGTCGCTGAGCGAAACGGTTCTGATCTTTGACACCGATGCGATGATCGTGAGCAACATGATCGGTACCGTTGCCACCGCATCACTCGAAGCCGGGGGAGTGTATGCGGTTGTGTTTGAACCTCAATTGGAAGATCGCATTTTTGCGATCCGCACCTCGACGGGGCCTGGATCGCTTTCCAATGCCCCTCCGACCAACATTCTGCAGCCCACCGACACCAACGCCAGCGGCGAAACGACCGCCATGGATGCTTTGTTGGTGATCAATTCGCTTGGTCGCCATGGTGGCGGCGAAGGTGAATCGATCATTCCCCGGTTCCTGGATGTCAATCGCGACAACAAAGTCACCGCACTCGATGCTCTGCGTGTGATCAATCAGCTTAACCGCACTAGCGTGAACACGACTGCGACCAGTGAAACGTCGCCATCGCTTCCTGCATTGTTGCCCTCGACGGCCACCGATGACAGCCCCGACTCGGTGACGAACGATGCTGCGGTCGACACGCTCTTTGGCGACACGCCGTCTGGCTCACTGCTCGTCCGATCCAATGCGGCGAACGATACGAGCGAGCCTCAGTCGACGGTTAATCTCGACGCAGTGGACAAAGCGATGGCAGAAAGCGAAGTAGCGACACCATCGCTGCTCGACGATTCCCTGCTCACGCTTCTGTCGTAGGCAACATCGCGAAAGCCCAAAGCGAGTTCCGATGGGATGCATCGAGACTCGCCACCGGAGCGAACGACGCAGAACTGCGTGTTCATCAACCATCATGAACGATGAACACGCAGTCGCGGTCGTGCTGAGTCAACGGTCTGTTGAGAATGCGAACAGGTTGACAATGGACAGCCTGCAAGTGGCGTGCGAGCTTGGTTTCGTGGCACGCAAAATGCGAAGTGTGCAAGGTGTGCTGATACCGTTTGGCGAAAACGGGCTGCGTCGGCACCACTCTCATTGCAACGACGTACAATTGAAGGTTAGTTCATGAATCACAAAGAGAAAAACGTGACGGACAGCGTTAAGGAATCCATTCATTCCGAAGATCAACCGCTTGGTAAAAAAGCACCCGGAGCCCCCTTTGCGGTGGTCGGTTTGACCTATCCACTCATTTTGATTGGGATTCTAGCGATCGCAGCCGCCTACTATTTTTTGACAAGGTAACCCCATCGTCGATCACGCGGACGATTCGATCGAATCGATTATTTGACGACATACTGCCGTTCGTTGGGAGTGAGCGGCTGACGTGATGCAAGTTGGTGTCGCAGCACCTCATGATCGGCATCCGATGCATCGCCGTTGCCACGAGCCCGATCCGCCACACGTTGATACAGCGTGTCGGTGTCGGCGGAACAATCCAAGATTGCAAAGGTCGCAGATTCGCGAGAGGCTAGCTCTCGAAAACAGGAACGCTGGGATTGCTGCAGAAACGTCGCGTCGACGACCACCGAATACCCCGCTCGCAGAATCAATTTTGCGAGGTGCTGCAATCGCTGGTATGTCGCGGCCGTGGCTTCGTCACTGTACAGATCACTTCGCGAGAAACGTTCCGTCGGCTGCATCCCATAGATGCGTTTGCGTTCGACATCGCTGCGAATCCGAAAACAGTCGTCTTGCTGAACGATGCGTTCGCTTTTGGTTGTTTTCCCACTACCGCTAACTCCGTGGGTGATCCAAAGGGTGGGCGTTTCCTCGGTCGTGAATCGATGGGCTAATGCGATATGGCCGCGGCAATCCGCTTCTGCATCTTCACGTTCGGCTGCGGACGCATCAGATTGTTTAGCACGGATCGACGCGACCAAACCGCGAACGATGGCGCGGTAAACAAGAAACCAGCGAAGGGTGCGTAGCGATTCGTAGTCTCCGGTGCGTTGGAGATAATCATTCATAAAACTGCGACCGAGTTCGAGGTGCCCGCGAGCGGCGAAATCCATCATCAAAAATGCAGCATCGCTCATCACATCGATCCAACGCATCCGCGAATTAAACTCGATCCCGTCAAATGGAATGAACCGGCCCTGCCAATTGACGACATTTTCCAAATGCAGATCGCCATGGCATTCACGAATGAACCCTGCTTTCGCACGCTGAGTGAACAGCTCTGCATGTTCTCGGATGAGCGATTCGGACCACTGCTCTACCGCGTAAATCGTTGTCACCGTCGGTGCCGAGCAAACCTGTTTTAATTGACGCAGCATGGATCTCATGTTGTCGAACACGAACTCAGGCCAACTGATTGCATCGGCTTCTTCGCATCGTGCGGCTGAGTGATGAAAATCGGCAATGGAATCGCTCAATTGCGACACCTCGCTCAATGTCACTCGGCCTGCCTTGACCCGTTCGCTTAGCAGGGCGTCACTGGGAAAGCGACGCATTTTGACCGCGTACTCCACCGGTTCGCCGTCACCTTCCACCCGAAGTTTTCCATCGACCTTACAAATGGGCACGACGTCTAAGTACAAATCGTCGGCAAAACGGCTGTCCAATCGCAGTTCTTCTTGGCACAGCCGTCGGCGTTTTTCGAGCGAGCTGTAATCGAGAAACTCGGTTTTCACCGGTTTTTTAATCTTGTATGCATAGTCGCCCACAAGGAAGACCCACGAGATGTGGGTCTCATGAAATTCAACGGTCGCATTGGAGTCGGGAAACGCATCGAGACGATGCAACGAGTCAACCAGATTCACCTCGGTAGTGTCCATCGATCCAACGGCGGGGTTACAAGCGTGCGGTAGACGGGGAAGACGCGAACTAGGTCGACGCCGTCTCCGCATGCGGCGTCTTTTTGGGGATTCCTTGAACCATTCGGTTTCGAGTAATCCAAACGCTGCAGGGCGCGTGCCGCAGAACGAATCGCGACGTGCTTCCCATCAAAACTCGCCCTAACCGTGTGCGAGGCGTCTCGCCGACCACCACGATATCACACTCGTTTTCTTCGAGATAACGGACCAATCCTTCGCCAATATGATCGTGCACAATCGACTCGACACGAACGTGGGCTGCGGTCTTGCGCAATCGATCGGCTGCTTTGTCAGCGGCACGTTCGGTCGATTTTCGTCTGACGGATTCGTCGATACCACCAGCGAACAACGCGGACACGACACGCAGATCGGGCTCGGCCCCCCAGCGAACCTCGGCGATTTCTTCGAGTGCGGCTTCGGCTGGCCCCGTCTCTTCGTACGCAATTGCGATCCGTATGGGATGATTCGCTTTGCGGACTCCGGTGGGCCGGACGACCAACACGCTACAGTTCGCATGCGTCGCAACGTAATCACTCGCGCTGCCCAAGATCAAACGTTCGACCTGGGAATGCCCCCGCGCCCCCATCACAAGAAAATCGGCCTGTTCACGTTTCGCGACCTCTACAATCGTCTCGCTGACATGCCCCTGTTGGATCCGATGCTTTAGCGTCACATTGGCGCCATCAAACATCAATTCAATCTTGGCAAAGGTATCGATGGCGCGTTCACGCTCTCGCTCCAAAATCGTATCCACCCAGTCACCCAGTCCGCTGACGCTACCCGCCGTGGGCACATGCAGTACCGACAACACCGTGATCTCCACTTTGTCTCCGTGAGGCAAATGAGCTAAGAACCGCGTCGCATCCTCTGCGTGAGGTGAACCGTCGGTAGCCAACAGAATCTTTTTCATCAGAATGTCTCCACGGGTGCAATCAGATGTGCTTGTGACCAAACACATCTCCGGTATCAGTCGTCACGACAGGGGTCGGGTTAAAATAGTGCTCCGAGCAAGTCAGTGGATCCCCTGAGGGAAGCCTCATCAAATGCTCGGGGCCCAATTTGACGTTCGCTCGGGCTTGCAGAAAATCGGCCAGCGATTCATAGGGTCCGGTGTCCAAGAATTTTGAAATGCCTTGGACGATGTTGCGGATCACGCCAGGCCCATCGCGGTAGATTGCGGACGTTACCATCACCACATCCGCACCGGCGATCATGGACTTGATCGCATCTTCGGCAGTTCGCACTCCACCGCTAGCCGCGATTTGTAGATCCAACTCGCCAGCACGGGTTCGCACAATTCCTTCGAGAATCGATCCGATCGAATTGACCGCGGATAATTCCCAGCGGATCGACCACTGCATACGATCGATCGAGACATCCCACTGGGGCAGATGCGTGAATAAAACCATGCCGTCAGCGCCGGCAATTTGTAGTTGACGAGCCATCGAGGCCAAATTTGTGAACCGCGGGCTCAATTTCACGGCGACCGGGATTGACACACTCGCACACAAATGGCGGACGATGACGCACACCCGCTCTTCAATCTCCTCGGCCGACTCGCTTGGACTGAAGACCGAAGGATGCCAATTGAACTCCAACGCACTGGCCCCGCTCGCCTCCATTTCTTTTGCATAGTCGATCCAATCACCGTCTTCGAGTCCATCCATACTGGCGATAATGGGAACCGACTCGGCGGCTCGCAAGGCCTCGATCGTCCGCAGGTATTTCTCGGTGCCACCGTTGTACTTGTCCTGCTGGGGTTGGTACCCGCTACGCTGAATCGCATGCTCAGGGCTGGTTTGCATCCACTTCCTGTGCTGAATTTGCTCCTGCAATATCGACGGCAACACGATCGCGCCGGCACCGGCATCGACCAATTGACGCACCGTCTCGTGTTCCATGGTCAGCGGGCAAGACCCAACCATCACAGGCGAGTCCAATTCCATTCCCAAATAGCTACACGCCAGTTCCGAGGCCATGATGGACAAATCCAAAAAAGAGGAGAGAAGAGAAATCGTGGGCCCCCGATTCGAATCAGAGGCAAACCTCGTGCCGGAGCCCCTCGGTTTCGAGAACCAAGGGTCTGCCATCCTCTGCGTTGTCCCCCTTGGACTTAGTCGACAATGACGTCGTCCAGCGGACGTCGCGGAGTCGGTCTGACTTGTTTGCCGTAGCCCAATCGCAACAGAATCTGCGGCACTCCCTGATTGCCGGTCAGTTCCATCAAACGCTTCCGTAGCGTCTCAACTTCAATCGCCTGGTTCAAATACGATGCGTCCACGGACCAGGACGCCGCTCGCAACAACATTTTTGCCAGTGCTTGCCCACACGCGATCCAAGCGTCCATCGTATCGGTGCGGGTCCCAATCACCGCCAACAACGGCGATCCTTCGGCGAGTTGACGATCGATTGCCGCCTTTCCGTCCCCCCAATCAAACGTGCGTACGAGAAAGCTCTCGAACGTCGACGCAAGATCGCCGGCGCCATGGGTGTAGCCGGGAAGCCCATCCCGACGCGAACTGTTGTTGGAATGGCCCCATTTGGCAAGCTCGCGGCGAAAATGGCGATCGCTCGCCTGAAGTCGATCCCCTTCGGAAACGAGATCCGCCACCGCATGCTTCTGTTGGTCCGTCTGAAAATAGTGGATCCAGGCATCTTCGGATCGAACATCATTCATCCATTCCACCTGTAGCTGTGGGTCGACTTCGCGAGGCTCAAACGCGAACCGATTTGTTCGTCGTTTCGCAGCAGCATCCAGAAGCGTCCGTTCATCGAGGGACGGAATGTGCGACCCCGCGACAAGCACGCGTGCCACCAAATCAGGATCCGAACGACATGGCAAGATCGTCACCAAGGTAGCCAACCCATCTGCCTTCATTGCCAACCGCAGATGGTACAGCGCCGCACCGCAACTGATGTACAACTCGCGATCCTGGGGATCGACGACAGGGCACGCTCGTCGCTTGTCGGCAATCACTTCGACTCCGTCATTGCGTATCCGAAATAACCAAGGCTGTGTGTTATGACTTGATGGTGCTTGAGTTGCTTGTTGGACCGCATGACGAAGCCGGGCGGTGAGCAGAGGTGGGGACAAGGTATTCGTAGTCATCGCATTACAACCTATTCGGACAAGAGAAGAGTATTTCGGTGAGTTACCGAGCACTCGAAATAGGGTGCAAACAATGGGCCGTCACGTCGTGGTGCGGTGCGACAGTTGGACATGCACTCGCAGGGGCAGCGTGGGGCTCAATGCCATCGAAGTGGTCGCCGACGTGGTGAGCGGGACGGGCTCACAGTACGGACTACAGTACGGGGCTAAACAACCGTGCGACAGCGGTCCCCATGCGTGCGAAAATGGGACGCAGCGATTCGCCCGCTGCGTTGCTGAGCGTCGATTCGGCGAAATCGTGCTCTAACATCTCCGCGACGTCGGCGATCAGCTTGGGGTCCGCAATCGCAACCATCAACTCGAAATTCAAGTACAGCGACCGATTGTCGAAATTGGTGGACCCGATCAAAACCAAGTCGTCATCGACAAGGACACATTTCTGATGCATAAAGCCTTTTGGAAAACGGTAAACCGGAATCCCGACTTCGGCCAATTGTTGTTCGTAGTAGTAGCCTGCTAGAAAGACCGCCCACTGGTCAGCGATCGAAGGAATCAACAAGCGAACATCGACTCCGCGTGCACGCGCCATTGACAACGCAACGATCAAAGCGTCATCGGGAACCAGATACGGAGTGCTGATCCACAAACGGCGTTTTGCCGTCGCGGCAGTGGACGCAAACATCATCGTCGCGCGGGGTCGTTGATCGGCTGGGCCCGTTGCACAAACCGCCGCGAAGCTCGAATCGATGGCCCGAGACTCGCCGTCGCTGCCCTCCGCTTCGAAATCCCCCTCCGCTTCGAAATGCCGATCTGCTTCAAAATGCCCCTCCAGTTCGACTTGCTCGTCCAGTTCGAAATGCCACTTTGCTTCGGGCAAATCGGTTCGAGCGGCCCAGTAATAGTCGCCGGCAAACACCGCTTGCACCTTGCGAGCCAACTCGCCCGCAATTTCGAGCCCCGTGTCTCGCCATCGTGTGCGGCCGGCACTGATCCCAAGGTACTCGTCGCCGACGTTCAACCCGCCAACGAAGGCGACCTTGCCATCAATCACTGCCAATTTGCGATGATTACGAAAGTTGATTTGAAATCGGTTTACAAACCCCTGCCGGGTATTAAACGCTCGCACGTCAATCCCCGCAGCGACCAATCGCCGGATGTACCGTCGTGATAATCGCAGGCATCCCACTTCGTCATACAGCAAACGCACCTTCACCTGACGCTCGACACATCGCAGTAACGCATCGGCAAGTTTTCTGCCGATCTCATCATCGCGAATAATGTAGAACTCTAAATATACATAATGTTCGGCAGCATCGATCCGCTTCAGCAGCGAGTCGAAAAACGAGGCTCCGTCAATCAGCAATTCATACGAATTGCCAGCACACAGCGGTGTATCCAAGACGTCGGCGAGATACTCGAGCGATGTGTTCAGCGTGGTGGTGCGAACATTAGCATCGGTGATCAATTCGCGACGAACCGAGGCTACGGATTGGACATGCCGCTCGCCCACCGCTCGGATCGCTTCCCGGTATCCCTCGAAACGATGCCGTGCGAACACCCAGTACATCGGCAACACCAGAAACGGAATCGTCACCAGACCAATCACCCACGCCACCGCCGCCTGCGACGTGCGAACATGCCGCAACGCATGGAACGCCGAGAAAATGGCCAATATCTCAATCGACACCACCAGGTGTGGAATGAAGGTGATGAACCAAGATGGTTGTGAGAGGGAATCGAAGATCTGCATGATCGATGATTCTACACCGCGAGCGGAGTTTAACGAAGTATCGGTGCATTTCTCTTTATCCCGGTGAATCTAAGTCGTGCTAAGCTGCAACCACTGTGGGCGAAATAGCATGACCAACCCAAGTAAAAGAATCACCAAACCGCTGATCAGTTTCAGCCATCGCCCCTCACGTTCTTGCAATTTACGATGCGACAACGTGGTGACCACGATCGCGACCAGCAGGGCATCGTCAAACATGTAGGCAACGATGTACAGCCCGAGGTACAAGTAATTTCCCCAAGCCGGAAGATTTTGCAGCGTCAAAATCTGCGTGTACAACGCGGGCAAGCCGGCGGTACAGAGCAATTCGATCATGTTGACGATCACCGCCAACGCGACGGCACCACTTAACGCCACCGTGAGGTATTTCGCGGCCACAATTTCACGCACACGTCGATACAGCCCCGGCTTGTGACGCTCGGGAATCGATAAGGAGATCCCTTTCTTGAATGCAAAAAAATCCTTCACATTGACGCCTCCAATGAATAACGCCAATCCCCCTAAGACGATCTGCACCGGACGGATAATGCCGACCAAAATGAACAGGTTCAACCATGCTGCCATAAACGCGAAGTAGGCCAATCCGCTTACCACCACAAAGGTCCCGGCAATGATCAGCATTTTTTTGCGGTCCTTGATGTTCACCAGCACGGACAACAAGAAAACCAAGATCCACATCGCGCATGGATTGAAACCATCAATCAATCCAATGACCAACGTGAACAACGGCAGACCTAGCTCATCGACTTGCAATCGTCCCCAGAATGGAACCTCGATCGCCTCCTCGACCGTCTCGCTGCCAAGGATCTCGGGCTCGGTTTCGATTTCGCCTACCTCGGAAACATCGGCCTCGCCCGGTAGCTCCAGTTCATCGAGCGTCTCGGCATCGCCGGAGGACTGCGGCGCCAGCAGAAGTGGGATCGTCATCGCAGGCTGCGGCGTGAACGAGACCAAGCTGACGACAGAACGTTGCCCCGAGTGCCAACGCGATTGATCCTCAGGCTGGGGACGTGATGATGAATCGCCAGAAACCTGCTGGATCAGCGATTCGAGTTGAGCTCCTGTGACATCATCTCCCTGGTAACCAATGATCACGCGACGGGCAAAATCGATCGTGGGCAACCCCGGCGGCACGCCGCTGCCACGACACAATGCTTCCCAGCGGCCACGAGCACTCGAGTCATCGTCCACTTCATAGATACGAAACCGGATGGCAGGCCACCGTTTTTGCAACCCCGGCAGAAATGCCTTTAGCTTTTGACAGCGGGAACACGTCGCTCGGGTGTAAACCTCCGCTGTAAACAACGCTTCAATTTCAGGGCCGCTGCGGTCTTCGGTGACAAAACCAAAATAAGTACGCTGACAGCAGTGAAAGGTGGGCAACACCGGCTGCGCTCGTCCGGCCGCTTTGCTGATTTCAACCAGATAGGGAAGTTGGCTGCGATCTTTGATCAGATCGTGAACGCGAATATCCAATCCGCTCACTCGCCGCTTTAACGAATCGACATAATCCAAAACACGTTTCGTCGATTGATGATCACTGCGGACAAACACATCGAATCGCACCTGGTGAACGATGTCGCGACGGGGATCCTCCGCCAAACTCACCGCTGCCGAAAGGAAACACAGTGCCAATGCGATCACACGGGTCAATCGGATCATCGAACCTTACCTCAGGCAAAAATCTCGAAGCGGGATGGAGCGTCGTGATTGCAAAGCAAAGAATGTTCCTTGCCACTTTTAGGGTGGGCGGAACCGATTTGCGTCGACATTCGGCCTTTGTCTGTGCAGATCGTCACGGGTCTAAGCTCGCCAGCGGTTTCATTTGTCACGCTTCGAGTGGTTGGGGCAGCGAGAACGCGACCATTTCGGCTCGGCCCAGCGTTTGCAAATACTCATTCATGCCGACTCGTCGAGACCGCGATCATCCTTCGGCGTTTCCATCCCCTTTCCATTGCAAATCATGGAGCCCACAACATGTCTGGACTAACCGCAAAACGGATCGTCGCGCCGGTCGATTTCAGTGACTTGTCATTTGATGCCGTTGACAAGGCACGGCAGATCGTTGACGAAGGGGGCTCGATTGACGTGATTCACGTGCTGCCTATTTTGCCGGTGATGGAGTACGGCAACCTGTATGGCACGGTCACGGACAAGTCGCGAATCGAACATGTCAAAAACAATCTTCGCGAACGATTGCCAGACGCCAAAGGGGCTACGATCACGATCCATGCCGTCGTCGGAGATGCGGGCCGCGAGATCACCCAGTTTGCCGAAAGCGAGGAAGCCGATTTGATCGTGATTCCCTCGCACGGCTATGGTTTTGTCAAACACATCCTTCTCGGCTCGGTTGCCGAACGCGTCGTCCGACTTGCTCATTGCCCCGTGCTGGTGCTGCGGAGCTAGTGGATGTCGTGGATCGCCCCTGCGATCTCGTCGTGTGGCGCAAGCCGCCCGGCAAATCTCGAACGTTTCACTCGCCGCCACCGGACGGACCCCGCGCCGCCCCGCGCCCCACAGTCGATGGCATTGGACTAAGCAGGTCGGTTCACACGATCGGAAGGTTTCTAGCTCGCTTGCAACCGTCGCTTGAGCGCCGTGCTGCACACGCCGACCGCGACCCGAGTGATCGGGCTGATCGATTGGATGGGCTCGAGCGTCTCGGCTCGCCCCAACCACAACACGACCTGGTCTGTCGACTTGCCGAGTGATTCCGCAATCAGCAACACCTCGTACAGATCGAGATTATGAGTTCCTTGAGCGGGGATCGTCTGGATTTGCGCACGATGATCCGGGTTAGCAAAATCGAGTCGCCACAGCGAAACGTTGGCGGGCAATCCCACAACGGCATCGACGATGTGAATGTCCGCGTCCACATCAAGCCATGTAACGATGTCGATGGGGCTGCGGATTTTGCGAAGCGAATCACTTGCGTCCCCCTGCATCAGTTCATCGATGACGGTCCATCCAAATTGATCGTCGCCATGGGAACTGCCTAACCCAAGCACCACTTGGCGACGCGGCTCGGCACCCTGCAAACGTTTTTTGTTAGTTCCGTACCACATGGACCGTCAAGAAGTGAGAAGAACAACTGATGCATGGGTCATAGGTGCGAATCAGTTTTTCGCATTCATTGGCAATCGTCTGATCCGATTCGCGGATCAATTGAGGCAGGTAACCACGCAAATCAAATTCGATCTGCCGTTGGTTCTGTGACGTCGGAGGCACAATCTTCGCACCGGCCACCCGTCCATCGTCGCTGATTTCATAATGGTGATACAGCAATCCACGTGGGGCTTCGGTCGCCGCACATCCAAATCCGGATTGCACCACATAGGGAACAAACGCTTGGTTCGCGGTTTCATAGGATTGGATTGTCGCGATCGATTCCTCCAGACAACTGACGACTTCAATCATGCGTGCCAGAATCGAAGCGAAGCGATTTTGGGTGACCGATACAGGACAGATTTTCTTGGCTAACGCAAACGCCTGAGGCGACAACTGATCCCGATTTAGTGCGACACGAGCCAGCGGTCCTAGCAAATAGGACGATGTTTGGCCGCGACGCGTCGATTGCAGCGCGGTACTGTGAGCCACCTGGTCTTCGGAAAAGTGCTGCTCGTACTTGTCGACATCGAAAGTCGGAAATTGGGTCGAGGCGATTTGGCCTTGGTTCATCGAGTATTCATCGGGATGATGCATCGCGATCAGTTCACAGGTTGCGTCGAAGGTTGGAAACGAGAACCCCGCGACCCAATCGGCCAACTCGATCGCTGCTGCAAGTGCCCACTCCAGCTCGGACAACAGCGGGGTCAATTCCTCGCGGGATGGCATCCGATGAAAACCACCGACGCGAACGTTCACCGGATGGATCGCTCGACCACCGAGGATCTCTAACAGGGCGTTCCCGACTTTTCGGACACGCAACCCATCATTGATCTGCTGTGGAAACTGCTTTGTCAACTCAATCCCGCTGGCACACCCGAAAAAATCGGGAGCACTGAGCAAGAAGACGTGCAAAGCATGACTTTCAATCCATTCGCCGCAGTACAGCAATCGCCGCAACGCCCTGATTTCAGGAGTCACGGTGATGTTCAAGGCCGATTCCAAGGCATGCACCGAGCTCATTTGATATGCCACCGGACAGATTCCACAAATCCGCGCCGTGATGTCCGGCACCTCCTCGATCGATCGCCCTCGCAACAAGGCCTCGAAAAACCGAGGTGGCTCATAGATCGACAATCGCACGTCGTCGATTTCGTCGCCATCGAGCCGAATATGCAGTGCCCCTTCTCCTTCGACGCGAGTCAATGCATTGACGATGATCTTGCGTTCTCGGCTCATTCGTGAGCCCTCGCCGCTGCGGGTTTCGCTTCAATTCGATTGCTCTCGATTTGAAACAACCGTGACGCTGCATTCACATTTCGTAGCTGATGAATCATCTGAAGCGGCGTTGTTCCGTCGGCAAGATAATGCTCGGACAACGATGGCGGATTGGCTTGAGCACAGGGACCGAAACAACCATAACATGCTCGATGATACGCAGGGCAAATCGCACCACACCCTGCTTGTGTGATCGGCCCAAGGCATGGTTTGCCTTCCGTCACCGCGATACAAATGGTACCGCGGCGTTTACACTCCAAACAAACACTGTGCGACGGGATTCGGGGGCGGCGACCGTGGATGAAGGCCATCACCACTTCGAGCAATTGATATTTATCGACCGGACAGCCACGCAATTCAAATTCGACTGTAACGTGATCGCTGATCGCGGTGCTGGTGGCGAGCGAATCGATGTAATCGGGATGCGGGTACACATAACGGAGGTATTCGTCGTGATCGGCCCAGTTTCGCAGCGATTGGATGCCGCCCGACGTCGCGCACGCACCGATCGTCACTAACGATCGCGATTGATGGCGAATCTCACGAATCCGTTCGATGTCTTCGCTGGTCGAAATCGAACCCTCAACAAGTGCCAAGTCAAAAGGCCCCGGCAGCGTAGCACTACTCGCCTCTAAAAAATGGGCAATCTCGACCTTCTCGGCCAACGCGAGCAATTCGTCTTCGCAGCTTAGTAGCGAAAGTTGGCATCCGTCGCACGAAGCAAACTTGAACACCCCCAAACGCTTTTTCTCGGTGCTAGGCAAATGGCTCATAGATCCGTCACCTCCATCAATGAGTGGACCTGATCAAACCGCAGCACCGGTCCGTCTTTGCACAGAAAATGAGGTCCAAATTGACAATGGCCGCAAGTGCCCACGGCGCAGTTCATATGGCGTTCGAGCGATAACCAGATATGGTCACGCGTCAAACCTCGCGAAATCGCAGTTTGAATCGTATACATCATCATCACCTCGGGGCCACACGTCATGAGCAAGGTCTGCGCCGGATCACGCAGTTTCAAACGCTCGAGTAACAAGATCACGACGCCGATGTTGCCGGTCCACATGGTGCTGGCCCGGTCCACGGTGGTGTGCACGTGGATGCCCTGTGAATTCCACTGCGAATACTCGTCTTGGTAGAGCAAATCCGAGGGGGTGCGGGCTCCAATCAATAGATTCAGTTCTCCGAATTGATTTCGGCGACGAATGAGCTCGTGTACCAACGTTCGCATCGGGGCGAGCCCAATGCCTCCACAAACCAGCACGACATCATGACCGACACAGTCATCCAGTGGCCAAGCGGAACCAAATGGGCCGCGCACTCCGATCGTATCGCCGACCGCCAAGCGAAACATGGCGCCGGTCACATTGCCAACCTCGCGGATGGTGTGCACGACCTGGTCCGATCGGATTTGCGAGTCGCTGACGGAGATGGCCACCTCGCCGACCCCCGGCAAATACAGCATGTTGAATTGGCCTGGTTGTGCCGCAACTCGCGAGGTCACGTGGTTGTCCACCCAAGCGAACCGAAACGTCGCCACGCCGGGTGTCTCTTCACGAATCTCAGTCAACCTTGCCGCATCGATTTGCCATGGATCGTTGCGGATTGCCGTAACCGGTGTCTGAGGGACAGCCTTGGCTTGCCGCTTGATTGCAGACACGTCGTCAGCCCCCGGTTCGTTCATCCGTCGTCCTCTTGTCGATTCGTTTCGATGCATCGACTCGTCGAATCGGGCGGACTTCGTTCGAGTCGTTTCAATCGAGTCGCTTTCAATCGCGTCGCATTCAATCGAGACGGTGCGATGATTGGCAACGATGTTACTGCATCTGCGATGCCAAAGCGATTTTGCGATGTCGATCGGCTCCGATGGAGTGAATCCATTGGCTCGAGCGCGCTGTCGTGCTCATCGCAAGTGTGCAGCCAGGAGCATTTAGGAGCGAAAGTGCTGGGGCAAGTGGACGGCAAAGGTCGTCCCCACCCCAAGCTGGCTCTCGACTTCCAAGTGACCATGGTTTTTATCAAGAATCGCCGCCGAGACGGCCAAGCCTAACCCCATGCCTTGTGCCTTGGTGGAAAACAAGGGTTCGGTGATCCGCCGGATATGCTCGTCTCCGATTCCAACTCCGGTATCAATCACTTCAACGATGATTTGGTCATCGCGGACATGGGACGCGAGGGTGACGGTGCCTCCTTCGGGCATCGCGTCGCCGGCATTTCGCAGCAGATTATGAAACACGATCGAAATTTGATTCGGATCGACCATCGCGACGGGCAGATCCGATGCGACTTGGTTTTCAATGTGCACGTTCTCGGGAAGCGAGACTTCCGAGATGACATCGTGAATCAAGTCGCTGACGTTGCATTTGCTTAGACTTGGCTCGGGCAGTCGGACAAAATCGGAAAGCGCTGTGATGACTTTTTCGATCAATAACACTTGACGATCGATACGTTCCAGGTGCTCGCTCGTCTTTTCCGGGGTCAATTTTTTGGCGTTGCGAAGGTAATAAGCCGACGTGCGTACGGCATTAAGCGGGTTGCGAATCTCGTGAGCGATCCCACCGGAAACCTGACCGAGCGTGGCCAGTTTACCGGCCTTTAGCAATTCCGCTTGTGTCGCGTGCAACTCGCTCGTCCGCTCGCGGACGCGTTGTTCAAGTTGATCATTGATTTCTTTTAATTGTTGTTGAGCATTCTTTAGGTCACTGATGTCGCGAACGATCCCGGCAAACAGTTTCTTGTCGCCTAGCGGCACTTCGCTGACGGCCAAGTGCATCGGAAAGGTGGTTTCATCTTTCCGCTTTCCCGTGACTTCCCGGCCAATGCCAATGATTTTGGCGCGTCCTGTTTCGTGGTAACTGCGGAGATAGCCGTCGTGTTCTTCGCGATAGGGCGACGGCATCAGCAATTTGACGTTTTCGCCCACCATCTCTGCTTCGCTATAGCCGAACAATTTGGTGGTGGCGGGATTGACCGACTGCATGATCCCTCGTTCATCGATCACAATGATCGCGTCGACGGCCGTCCTCAACAACGCGGCAAGGAGGACTTGGTCTTGGTTGTACATGGGTGAACGCCTGACATCGTTTATCGTCGAGAATCGAGCCACTGCGCAGCGAGGCACCACGCACATCAAAAAGGAATACGCAGCAACACGTCCCACCGCAGCGGCGCAGAGGTGCCACGTGCTTTATTCGAGCGACGCGAGTTGAGATGGGTGTGAGATGTCATTGCAGGCACGACGTGGCATCCGAATCACCACACATGCCCCCGATGTGCAGGGCTCAACCTCAATCGTGCCTCCATGGGCTTCGACGATGCGTTGGCAAATCGACATCCCCAGCCCCGTCCCGGTTCGCTTAGTTGTGTAGAACGGCTCGAACAACTTTTGCTGTTGTTCCACGTTAAAACCGGGGCCGTTGTCGGTAATTTTGACTTCGACCTCGTCGTCTTCGCTTCCCAACTCGATCTGGATTCGCACAGGATCCGTGCATGCGGCGAGCGAGTTTTCGAACAAGTTTCGAAACACCTGCTCCATACGGACCGTATCGATCTCGATCTCTAAATCTTCGGAATCACACGACACGATCAACTCGGCATCTCGTCCTTTGCGAGTGGCGGCGATATCCGCCCAGGCACGATTCCAAACATGGCCTAGCGAGGTGGTGTGATAATGCACGTGAATGGGTGCTGCGTAGGAACGCACCTCTTCGAGCAAGCATTGCAAATCGTTGGTCGCGCGTTGAATGGCATGCAGGTCGTCTTCGGCGTTTTTGTTTCCAGCCACTTCCAACGAAAGCACGTCGGATGCTGCTTTGATTCGCTGCAGTGCATTGCGACTTTCGTGGCTCAGCGCCGTCATCGTCTGGCCGATCGCGGCAAGTCGCTCCGACTGCAGCGCCCGTGATTGGGCTTCGACCAGATCACTGACGTCCACGCCGACCGCCAAGATGGCCTCTACCTGCCCCTCGGAATCTTTTAGGGTCGTATTGGACCATCGAATGCGGTGATTCCGCCCATCTTTGTCCATGACATCGTTCACCACGCCACGGGTAAACTCGTGATGCGACGTGGCAATGAAGACCTCTTTCACGCGATCCCGGTCGTGTTCAGGGATACAGTGCTCAAACCAATCCCGCCCCTTCAACTCGTCCTGCGTCCAACCGGTCAACTGGTGAAAGAAGGGGTTAAAGCGAATGACCTGACCGTCGAGATCCAGCACCAACACGATCGCTTCGACGGTCTTGAGCACCTCGTTGGTGAAATAATGCTCTTCGGCCAATTCTGCTTGCAACAGCTTCTTTTCCGCAATCCGCTTGACGATCGAGCGGATGTCATCGGGGATAATCGGTTTGATGACATAATCGGTCACGCCCAACCGCAGCGCCGCAATCGTGCTATGCATGTCGCCGAAACCCGTGACCACGATGATGTCGGCGTCGGCCGAGTTTTCTTTCACCTCAGGCAGAAACTCTTCGATCATTCCCTCGGGCAGCCGCCGGTCGGTGATCACCAACCCAATCTTGGCCGTCTTGGCGATTTCCCTGGATTCACTAAACGAAGCCGCTACCACCACCTCGTGCCCGTCGAGCTCAAGGATGTCACGCAGATTGGCCCGCGTATCGGGATTGTCCTCGATGATGAGGATTCGAAACGGATGGTCCATCAAACGACGATCAAACATAAACGAATGGGAGGCCGACACGCTGTCATTGCCCATGGCACAATCATACCGAATCGCTGAGACGACGGTCCAGCCATTCCCCCCACGCCAAGGGATTGGCAACCAAAATTCTCAATTTTTTGGGAGCCGGGATGATTTCGCCCCTCTTTGTTGCAGCTTTCGCCGTCGGTGCGGCCTCCGGTTGAACGTTCTGCAATCGGCTTGACGCGAATAAGTCGATGACTGCCGCGGTATTTGGGAAAAGAACTTTGTCCTGACATCGCAAATCGGCATCACGGTTGCTGGTGAATACGCTCGTCCATTCACGAGGCGAGCGCAAATGATGACGAAAACCATATCCCAGCTGCTGGCCGACGCACCGCTGGTTCGTCGGCTCTTACAGACATCACCTGTCGCTGCTGCGGTGATCGACTGCGACGGCACGGTCCTTTTTGCGAATGAAAAACTCACGCAATTACTGGGGTACCCCAACCATGCATTGGTGGGAAAGTCTGCAAAAATGCTCTTCGACGATGCGACCGATTGTCTGTCCCAGGCACAGTCGGCGCGCTGTGTGGCACAATCCGATCACGAAACTCAGCACCATGAGCAAGCGATCATGGTCAAACGCAAGAATAAGCAGAAACTAGCTGTGAAATTAACACTACAACCCATCACCGGTTCGGACGACACCCCTTTTCTCTCGCATTTTGTTCAAGCCAACGAAACGGCTCAGGCGGACGAACCAATTCAGGCAGAGAGGGCATCGGTATCTCCTGACTTGCTTCAATCCGAACGACTCGCGGCGATCGCTCAAATGGCGAGCGGATTGGCTCACGAGAGCCGGAATGCGTTGCAACGCGCGATGGCGTGCTTGGACCTGCTCGAACTCGACCTGAAAAACGATCCCGAACAAATGCACCTGTCCCAAGGGATCCGAAACTCACTTTCGGATCTGATGGGAAACTATGAAGAGGTCCGCCGCTACGCCGAACCGATCACGCTGAAACCGCAACGGGTTGGCTTGTTGCATCTGTGCCAAGTCGCATTTGATGAAATCGCGGTCCAACACGAATACTTTCCCCATCAACTTCGTTTCTCGCGTACGAGTGAAACGTCCGATCTCATCGACGTCGATCGCGAAAAGATGAAACTCGTTTGTCATCACGTGATCGAAAACGCACTCGATGCGTGCCACGATGTCGCGGAAATCGATGTCCACTGTGAACCGATTCAATGGCACGACCACGACGCAGTCCAATTGACGATCCGCGATCACGGCCATGGATTCGACCCGCAATCATTGCCGCTGGTATTTGAACCCTTTTTCACGACGAAACAGCATGGCACCGGACTAGGATTGGCGATTTGTCGACGTGTTGTCCAGGCGCATCGAGGCAAAATTGTCGCCACCAATCATGACGAAGGGGGAGCGGTGATCCAAATCACGATCCCAGCCGACATCCAGCCCGCCTCGTCACTCCACTGAATTCCCACTTTCTGGCTCGCAAAAAATCTCGCCAAAAGCACAAAAGCGCGACATATCGCACGCCCTTTTGCGTGACAGTTCGCACACAATGGGAGTTTGAACGCGGTTTTCTTCGTAAAACCGCAATTGGAACAATGTTCGCTTAGAGCTGGTGGACGGACGTAAGTTTTCCGCTCGTTTGGACCGCTCTCATTTGGGTTTGTCATGATGTCGCAACCACCGATCAAGTTGCTATTGGTTGATGATGAAGATGATTATCGCCACAGCTGTATGAAGTACATGGAGCGAAAGGGGCACATCGTTCAGGGTGCCGCCAGTGGGGCGCAGGCGATGATGCTGCTGGAGCGGGACACGTTTGATGTCGCGGTGTTGGACATCGACATGCCCGGCATGAACGGGCTGGAATTGATGCAGCGAATCTGCGAAGCGAAGCTGAATCTGGAAGTCGTCTTTCTGACAGGGCACGGCAGCATCGAAACGGCGGTTTCGGCAATGAAGCTTGGCGCCTGCGACTACCTGACCAAGCCCTGCTCGCTTGGCGATCTGGAGCACCGTTGTCTGCTAGCCCGCGATCGCAACCATCTTCGCAAAGAAAATATCCAGCTCAAAGAGCTGGTATCCCGCTCGACCCCCAAACAAACGTTGGTTGGCGAGTCGGCGGTGATGCGAGATGTGATGCGAATGATCGAGAAGGTCGCACCGACGGGCAAGCCGGTGTTGATCGAAGGCGAGAGCGGCACCGGCAAGGAGGTTGTGGCGCGTTCCATTCAAGAGCGCAGCTTGCTCGCGGACAAGCCGTTTGTCACGATCAACTGCGCGGCGTTGCCTGAGAATCTTGTCGAAAGCGAACTGTTCGGCCATCAAAAAGGCTCGTTTACCGGCGCATCAAGTGAAAAACTGGGCCTCTTTGAGATCGCCGATGGAGGCACGTTATTCATTGACGAAATCGGCGAACTGCCACTGTCGCTGCAACCCAAACTGCTACGGGTTCTCGAAGACGGTTCGCTGCGACGCATTGGATCGCATCGCGAGCGAAAGGTCAAAGTGCGAATCATTGCAGCGACGAATCGAGATCTAACACAGGCCGTCAAAGAGGGGACCTTTCGCGAGGATCTATTCTATCGCATCAACGTCTTCTCACTGATGCTGCCGCCGCTTCGCCAACGCGAGGGTGACGTCGGACTTCTTGTCGACCACTTGTTGCCGCAGGGGTGGTCGATCGAACCGGACGCGCGTGATGTCTTGATGCGTTATCCATGGCCGGGCAACGTGCGTCAGCTGATCAACGTGATCGAACGAGCCACGATCCTGGCGGATCATCATGAAATCACGCTCGACGATCTGCCCACCGAGATCGCACACCCGACGGGGCTGCACGACGTCGTCTGCGACGATCAACGTGGCGAGACAGACGGAACCGGCCACGCTCGTTTTGTCGTCGGCTCGCCTGATGTGAAAGTCGACGATCTGGTGAAAACGCATGTGCTGGAGGTGCTTTCCAAAGAGAAGGGGAACAAAGCACGTACCGCAAGAAAATTGGGGATCCACCGCCGAAAATTGTATCGATTGCTCGAACGTTACACCCAACCCTCGTGCGCCGACGAAACCCAAACGTCCGAAAGCGAATCCATTTTGAATTAAAGTCCAGCGACGCGGCTCGCGAACACCAGAATCGAGAGAAGGGCGACAGCGATCACGGCGGCCCAAAAGATTTTTTCGTGCGGAGTGTCTTTCCATTTGGTTCGGCGCATCGGTCTGTCTCCAGTGGATTGAACAACCGTCATTGTAAGTCCAACATCAAAATGCACGTTCTGTGCCAATGTATCCCGCATCCAGCGGTGCGTTCGGGGACAGGAGAAGATGCGACGGACGTTGGGGTAGCGCCGGCGGGCTAGATTGAGTTCTTGATCAAACAAAAGGAAAGTCAGATGCGAGTCTTAGCGGCAGTGGATCGATCCGCTTATTCAAGCTACGCGTTGGATTGCTTGAAGCGAATGCCCTGTCATGACGAAGTGGATCTGTTGCTTGTGACCGTCTCACCTCGGGTGCCTGAATACGATCTCAGCGGCACCATGTTTGCCATGGATGCGGCCAGCGTGATGCAGCGTGAAATCGAGGCCATTCAGGAATCGCTCAATGCAATGGCCGCGTTCGCACGCAATGAGTTTCGGTCCATTGAAACGCTGTCGCCAATCGGTCCCCCCGGACATGAAATCGTGCGATTGGCTCGAGAGAAACGAGTCGATTTGGTGTTGATGGGGGCGACCGGGCATTCCGCACTCGCCCGCGTGTTGTTGGGCAGTGTGTCGGATTACGTCGCGACCCACGCCGACTGTTCGACTTTGGTTGTACGTCCGCAGGGAAATCAGCTCCCCGATCCCAACATCGCCTCGCCAGCACCGTCGCGTATTTTGATTGCGATTAGCAATGCGGAATGCGACGTTGATTTAGCGGCATGGATTGCCCAGTTGGATTTGTCCCCGTCGACCGAAATCCATTTGGTTTATGTGCAACAGATCTTACATTTCTATGATCAGGAATTGTTTCATCAGGCATCGAAGTATCGTCAAGACCTGCGACCGATTGCCGTCGAAACGATTGAAACGATCAAGGAAGACCTGCAATCCAAAGGCTTTACGACTCATACAAAAACGATCGAGTCGAATCACATCGGGCATGGCATCGTGGAATATGCCGAACAGCAAAAATGTGATTTGATCATTACCGGCGACCAGCGTGAAACGTTAATCCAGCGACTGCTATTGGGCAGCAATTCACGCCATGTGCTGAGACATGCTCATTGCAGCGTGTTGATTTCACGGACGAGCGTCACCGCCGGCGTTGGCGACCAAGCGGACAAAGTCGCTAGCGGATAACATTCCCCGCAATTTGTTGTCTTTGGTTACGGCCAAGTGGTCGAAACCATCGTCGACCATCTGTTTGGCAGCATCATACATGGTGGTTTCTGGTTGTACCGACGCAACATTTTCGCTCATCACCTCGGTGACTTTGTCGGTGCCAAATCGTCGCTGGATCAATTCCACGGCCCACAAGCAGTCTTCGAAATGTGGGTAATCGCTGTCAAGCAATTGATCGGTCGAAAGGACCACGCCAGCGAGGTCGCTACGCGTGACGATCCCAACCACGTTGCCCGCGGCGTCGACCACGGGAATCGAAGAAAAGTTTCCGGTTTTCATTAACTCTAAAACATCGCGGACCGTCGAATCACGTTGGACGGACGAGATCGATTTGGACATCCAATCTCCTACCGCTTCGTCGCAACTTGCTAATTTGGTCATCGCACGCTCCTTTAGTCGAAAGGGCACTTTGGTCTAACGGCCTTGGTGTAAGACGGCCTGTCGAAAAGGCCTGTCTAAAAAGGCCTTGGCTGAACGTGAATTCAACCGAGTCTGTTTGATTGCACGGGCCTGGTTTCATTGCACGGGCCTGGTTTCATTGCACGGGCCTGGTTTCATTGCACGGGCCTGGTTTGATTGCACGGGCCCCCGGCGAGGTGAAATCCACGATCAAAGTCCCACCGCTAGCGTCATCATGTCACTAGGCAAAGTCCGTACCATTGCCGAAAAAGCCACTCGCGAATGAGTGTGTCATGACGCGGATTGAAAGATCCCGCGAGGCTCTTGGTCGCTGCAACGATGAACGCCCATTGATTGACACCTGGTGAGTAACATGTCCGGCATTGACGCCGCACGACGATCGACACGACCCAACCATGAGTTCTCGTGCACAACAACCAAGCATGACGATCTGGCACGACGTTGTGACGAAATGCACACTCACCGCACCGAGTATGCAGTCCAGAATCCCACGGGATCGATTGAATGAGTCGATCTGCCGGGCCGGCTTGTCGGCGTGTAATACCTCTATTGTACCGTGTGGTGATCGCGAGCGTTTGCATTTTGCGTTTGCTTGGCGTAAGCGATCTGACTTGGCATTTGCTTTGCGTTAACCCGACGTGTTGCGTTCCAATTCGCAGATCGCCTATTCGCGGGGGTCTTTTTTCGATGAGCCAGAAAAACCTCGACACGATCGGACTCGATAGCGAAGGCTCTCCGTTTTTGATTCAGCCGTTGGCGGATTTAGCGTCGCTAGAGACTTACCCTGCTCAGCGGTTACTGTTTCGTGAAGGCGAAGTCCACGCCAAGATCTACTGGATCAAAGAAGGCCGAGTGCGGTTAGAGATGTCGTCGGCGCGAGCCGGAGCCAAGGCGATGTTAACGGCCGGCCCCGGCGATTTGTTGGGGTGGTCCGCCGTGCTGGGCGATCAACGCATGACCGCCACCGCGGTTGCCACGCTCGAAACGACCTTGATTGCATTTGATGCGGCTGCGCTTTCACAGCTTTGTGAACAAAACCACGACATTGGTTACAAGGTGATGTACACGATCGCCAAATCACTTTCGAAGCGATTGGTGGCGACTCGCTTGCAACTACTCGATTTGTTCTACCAACCGCAGGGTACGATGGAATGAACCAGCCCGCCGAACGCGAAATGTGGTGGTTGCCGCGAACGCAGTTACAACAACTGATCGATGCAATGCATCGCCGGGGATACCGGGTGGTCGGTCCGGTGGTGCGAAGCGGCGCGATCATCTACGACACGCTTGACCACGTGGACCAGTTGCCGACGGGATGGACCGACACGCAGTCGCCCGCCACCTACCAAATTCAAAACACACATCACCAGCGGCAATTCGAATTCAATTCGAGCCCCGATTCGTGGAAAAAGTATCTATTCCCCGCGTGGCAAGAACTCAGCGGTGCGAAGCTGACCAATGACGGATGGCAGTTTTCGAGCAAGATCGACCCTCCTGAAAAGCTTGCGTTGTTCGGCGTCCGCGGCTGTGATCTCGCCGCAATCAAAATCCAAGACCGGGTATTTTTGAATGACGATTTTGTCGACCCCGTTTATTCGCGACGGCGAGAATCTGCCCTGATCGTCGCGGTTCAATGCTCTACCGCCGCAGCCACCTGCTTTTGCACGTCGATGAACACTGGTCCCCACTGTGAAGCGGGGTTCGACATTGCATTGACCGAAACGGACGAAGGTTTTTGTGTCGAGTCTCAGAGCGACGAAGGGCAAACCATCATTGCCGAACTCGAATTGAGTCTTGCAGATGGGGACCAAAGGCAAGCGGCCGCAAACGAGTTAGAAAAAGCAAAACAGGCGATCCGCAAGCAGATGGATACGCGGAATATTCACGACGATTTGCTTGACAATCTTGAACATCCGCACTGGGACGAGGTTGCCGCCCGTTGCTTGTCGTGCACCAATTGCACAATGGTTTGCCCCACCTGTTTTTGCTCGACCGTCAACGAGGTCAGCGATTTGGACCAGCACGACGTCACCCGCGTTCGCCAATGGGACTCGTGCTTCAACCTTGACTTTAGTTACACCGCCGGCGGCACCGTTCGCAACGATATCCGCAGTCGATATCGCCAATGGCTGACGCACAAGTTAGCGACATGGCAGGACCAATTCGACACGATCGGCTGCACGGGTTGTGGGCGGTGCATCACATGGTGTCCGGTCGGCATCGATTTGACCGAAGAAGTGGATGCGATTCGCAAGCCGTCAACTCAGAACGCACCAACGAAGCAGACTACGGCTGTCGAAAACAAGTCGTAAATGCAAACGAACGCGTCCCCATGTTGTGCATGATGAGTTCGCTCGCCGCGGGTCCTCCGTTACCGCCGGTGTTGTGATCCCTTCGCGCTTTGGCAATCGTGTTTCCAACATTGATGAGGGTTATTCACCGAATGCGTTGGGACGAACGACACTGAGCCGTGCCGAAAGCGCAGCGACGTAATGAACACGTGCTTCCTCGTCCGCAAACTCGATCGGACGATTGAGTTGAAGATCATTGATCGAATTGAATTGATGTTGCTTCATAAACTCAACCAGACCGTCGATGAGTTTTCCGATCACGTCGGGCCCGGAGCGATACAACTCGCTGGTCACCATCGCCACATCGGCTCCCGCCAACAGCACCTTGATCACATCTTCGCTGCTGGCAATTCCTCCGCTGGCGGCAATCGACATCGCAGGACAATTTGAATGGATTCGCATGATTGGATCGATCAATTGGATTGCCGATCCCGGCGACGTCAGACTCCACATCGATTTCAATTTCAAATTCTCGAGACAGATATCGGTGTCGGGTCCCCTACCGTACACCACAAAACCGCTGGCGCCCGAACAGACACGTCGGGCCAGATGAGGCAAACTAACGCCGATACGCTCGATTTTGACAAACAGCGGGATGGCGATGGCTTGATCAATTTCTTCGATAGCCGCCACAATCGACTCTTCGATTTGCCCTGATCCGGAGTATTCATTGACGGGCGGATGATGCACATTCAATTCGATGGCCGCCGCATCGGCTTCTTGTAACTCGCCCGCGTAATCGAGCCAGCCGTTTGCCGCGTATCCATTCATACTGGCGATCACCGGAATGTCCAATTGCGAAGTCGCTCGTTTGACTAACGCTAGGTAGCCGTCGGCATCGGTACAGGTCGATCGAATTTTCAGACGCTCACTTCGCGCGAGCAGCTTTCTTTCACGGTAGGTGATGGGACGTCCCACTTTCTTTGTCCAATCAATCACCTGTTCCTCAAAAATTGAGGGCAAGACAATTGCACCGGCCCCGGCGGCTTGCAACCTTGCTCGCATGTGATCATCGGTCGATAGCGGACATGCTCCGACGACAATGGGTGAACGCAGCGTTAGACCGCCGTAGTGGGTCGCTAGATCAATACTCATCGAAGCACTCAAAAGTGGAACAACGGAAGTGAAAACAAGGGGAAACCGTCTGACGCCATCCGCCCCACCAGAAAGGAGGTCGTGCGGGAGCAGGGCAAGGCGTCAAACACGAGCGGCAATCTGGACGGGGGAAAGGAATCCCGCGGGCTTGATGGCAAGCATCGAGCAGCTAAGTTCTGAGAAAATGGTATCGGCGGTATTTCCCACCAACGCGCCGGACACACCGGTGCGACAGACGGTGCCCATCACCATCAAATCGGCTTCGATCGTATCGGCAACACTGCGAATGACTTCCGATGGATCGCCTTGATGCAAGTGAATTTGAATCCGATGGTCGTCGTACCTTCCGTGGGGGATCAATTCGTCGAGCGAACGACGCACCTTCATTTGCTGCAGCGTCACCATTTGGTCCACCGTTTCGTCGCCCATCCGTTTTCGCAGCGGACCTTCCATCCACAATCCCCAAGCGGCGACAAGATGCAGTTGAGCCTGTTCGGATTGTGCGATTGACAACGCGAGTTCGAGAATGTCTTGATTGAGTTTCTGGTGGTCCGGCTCATCCGCGTCCAAATCGATCGCGGCGAGGACCCGGTCAAATTGGCCGTGAATTTCAGGTTTAAGCAACCAAACCGGGCACGGACACATCCGCAGTAGCGACCGTGCCACGCTTCCGAACATCCCCCCAAGAGCCGAAGCACCATCGGCATTTTTGATCACCAAATCAATCTCAGCCATGATCACTTGGCGGATGATTTCGGTCGCGGGATCGCCGGTACCGACCACCAATTCGATTGGAACAGCAGTATCCGCATACTCCGCCATTCGTGCCAACAACGCTTGTTCGTGGTCATGGACCATGATTCGCTGCAGTTCATCCGCCTCGGTCTCGTGATCCACCATCGCGATCCCTTTGGGAACGGGTTTGATCACGTCCATGATCGTCAACGACGCTTCATTTTGGATCGCCAAACTCACCGCTCTGGAGAGGGCCGCTTCGTTAACGTCCGTTCCGATGTAGCATAAAATTCGTTTGAAACGTTTCATGAAGCCCCGGCTCCGATCGATTGCGATTCACGATAATGATGTCACGGCGATAATGTCACGGCGATGCCGGCTGCCATTCCGCCGACACTTCTTCCTCGGTCTGCGTCAGTGGTTTTCGAGCAATCCAGACACTGCAGTTGGCGTGACGCAACACATAGCGAGAGGTGCTGCCCAGCAAAAAACGGCTCATCCCACTGCGTGGCTTTTCGCCAACGACCAACATGTCGATGGCATTGCGTTCGGCAAACGTCACAATCCCTTCGCCCACATGCTCGTTTTCGACCAAGTGAGTTTTTGTTTCCGAGGATACCGCGAGCAATTGATCATGCGCGTGACTTAAATTCTCGCGATATTGCCGAACGATTTGTGAATCCTCGGGCAAGACTCCGAAAAAGTCATGCAGGTACGAAGCGATCGACAACACATGGAATACCGTATCGCTACGCCAAGCAATTTCGGTCATTTCACGCAGTGCCGTTTTCGCCGGAGCGTCGATACCAAAAGCCAAGCAGACTCGAAACCCATTCTGGTATTCGTGTCGCCCCGCGGCTCGCACCACCAAAACGCTGCAATGAGCATGCGTCGCCACGTGGTCACTGACGCTGCCCAACAACATACGACTGATCTGCGAGCGGCCTTTGGCGCCGACGACAATCAAATCCGCCGCAATGGCTTTGGCGGTCTCGACAATCGTTTCATCCGGAGATCCTGATTCGATGCGATGAGAAACCGAGACGCTTTGGTCATCGAACATCGCCGCAATTTTGCCGTAGTGGTCCACGGCATCTTGGCGGTCTTGAGCACACGCCTTTTCGTACGCGTCCAAAAGCGGATCGTCGTCATGCACCATCGGATGCTGAACCACACTTAGAATCGTCAAATCCCAGTGATTGCGATGTGGTAGTGTGGATACCCAACGGGCAGCTTCGTCGGAAATGTCCGAACCATCTACAGCGAGCAGGACCTTACGCATCGGCGGTCTCCTTGGCGGCTTGGCTCCATTTTAGCAAGCAACTCTGGTGCCAATGCCCTACTCGCCCGCCAGAGACGGCTGCGCAGGGCGTCTAAGCCTCGGTCGTTTCCCCCGAAGCGTGCTGATGGTCGCAATCGAGCGAGACATATCGCACGCTATCAAGCGTTTGGCACGGGTGCCGCGTCGCCTGCCGCAGTGACATCGCTCGCAGTGAAATCGCTTGCAGTGACATCGGCCGCAGCGCCGCGGGTGTGACCCACGGGTTCAAGCGAGGGTTCATTTTGGACGAACCGATTCGCTGAAATTGCCTTTGCGAGACTTGCAACGCTGCAGGGAAACGTGTGAACCGCGCGATGGGCCGACGGGCGAACCGCTTGGCCGCTGCGTACCAACATCACCCCACGCCGAGGCTCGCGTGCAGCGGGATGTTTGGCGAATTGGCGCCGCGTGACATCCATCGCGTTGATCACCATCGCTGCGTTTTCTTGCGAATCGGTCTCCGCGGGCGTGAACCCAACCGCTGGTAACATCCACTGAAGGATATCCCAATCACGTTCTCCCACACAGTGATAGAGACAGGGTGTTTGATCCGATGATGATTCGCACAGACCACCGGAATCGCCAAACTCGGCCATCATCTCGAGCAGTGCTTCGCGGGTTCGTTTGACGAGCTCCGAGACGGGGCGGCAACCATGTTGACGCAGAACACTTACTGGCGGAATCTCAACCAGATCCCATGGTTCCCAATGACCGACGGCAAGCCATCCAATCAAAACGGCGACTTTGACCAACTCGGCGTCTTCACGATCCGCAGGATCGAGGTCCTCGAGTTGCCGATACGATTTATCGATGTATTGGAGCGGCCCGATGATGTCTTTGGGAATTTGACACTTGTTCAACAAGCGGGCGAGCATCTCGGACTGAGTCGCTGACAATGCCCGCTGTTCCAGCACCGTCAAAGCCTCACCCGAGTCGTTGGCGTGTTGGATCATCGTCGCCATATCATCGGGAAACGCCTTGGCGAGCACAAGTCGCCCGAGCGAGTGCATCGCAGCACTGAGCAAGATCCCTGCGTTTGAACTGGAGTTTTTTCGCAGCGAAATCAGAATCTTTGCTGCGGCGCGGGCCGCTAGGCTGCGTTGCCACGCCAGCGGGACATTCATCGAGGTCACCGCCATCTCACGTATCGATGAACTCGCGTTCAACGCTAACGCCAACTCACCGACATGGCGTCGTCCTATTCGCACGACCACCTCTTCCAATCGCAGATTGGATCCCGACCGATTATAAAAACTGCTATTCCCCAAACGAGTCAGCTCCGCGCTCAAACCGGGCTCGCGGCGAATCGCAGCACTGATGTCATGGACTTCGGAATTGGGATTACAGGCCAGTCGGCATGCTTCGATCACACCGTCGGAAAATGGCAGCGATTCGCCGCCCAGCGTATTGACCGAACGTGCGGTCAGCGGCTTGACGGTCTTCGCTTGTCGCCGAGACATGCGATTCCGCTCACCTTCGTCTGCCGCGCCGGCCAAACCTGCGAGGGTCCCGCTGGACGCTTCATCCGTTGCGACCATCATGTCGGTCGTCCCGCTGCGATTTCGTCGCTCGACCAGAGCCACCATTTTGGCAGCGAAGGCAGCGTAGTGGGTCGGTTTGTAGACGATGTCATCCACCCCGCGATTCATCAAATCTTTGACAATCCGCGGCTCGACCACCGATGTGTGAATGGCAATGGTCGGACGCTTTTCGAGTTTCAACAATTCAACGGCGAGTGCGTGTCCATTTTTGTGCGGCATCGCCAAGTCCGTGACAACCAATTGGTAGTCGCCGGATGTGATCTTTTGCATCGCCTCGTGCCCATCGCTTGCCTGATCACACTGAAAACCTTCATGCTGAAGAGCAAACATCAACATTTTTCGAGCGATCGCTTCGTCATCAACGACAATGGCCAACCGCTTCGGCTTTTGCTCACTCACCACACTGTCCTTGTCACAATCAATTTGTTAGCGAAACTAGTCAAAAAATGGGGATCAAACCGGTTCGTGTTTCAGCCACCGCTGGGTGCGTTTTTTCATGATCGGGACGTAGCTGAGGCATTCGTCCACGACGTTCTTCAGATCGCCCACCAATTGATGCATCACCTCGATTTCGCCCGCCTTGCCCGCCGATTCGATGCGGGCAGAGATGAACTGGACCTCCTGCGCCGCAACAATGCCAGCGATCCCCTTTAGCGAGTGAGCCACCTTGGAAGCAGCCAACACATCCCCCTGGTCGGTCAATCGGATGATCTGATTCATTCGATCGCGTCCGTCTTCGGCAAACGAATCAAGCAGCGACGTAGCAAAGCTGACATCGCCCATACAGCGATCATAGAGTGAATCAAAATCGATCGGCGGAAGATCCGATTGGTTCTCGTCGGCCGACGGCGACGCTTCAGCAGCGGCGTTCACGAACGAGACCGACTCTCCCTCTAGCAAAGCTCGAATCATGGCCACAAGCTGGCTGGGATCGAACGGCTTGGACAAATACTCATCCATCCCCGCGTCCAAGCACAGCTCACGATCTCCTTTGATCGCGTTGGCCGTCAGCGCGACAATCGTTCGATGCCCCGCCAGCCGGCCATCGGATTCCTGTTTTCGTATTTGGCGTGTGGCCTCATAGCCATCGACCTCGGGCATTTGGCAATCCATCAGAATCAAATCATAGTTTGATTTCCCAACCGCCTCGACTGCTTCGCGTCCATTGTTGGCGATATCGCACTGCCATCCTTCTCGCAGCAAAATTTCTGCGGCATAAAGTTGGTTTGTGGGGTTGTCTTCGGCCACCAAGATCCGCACATCGCTTTGCAGTTGGACCTGTTCCAATGTCTCCGCTAACGTCTCTGGCACTACGTCTTGTCGCTTTCTGCAGCAGGAATCGACAATCGTATCCAACAGCAGCGATTGACCGATCGGCTTGGTCAGAAACCGATCGAACACGAGATTGGACGGAGGAAAATCGGCGTCCATCGGAGCCATCAAGAACAGCAGCAGATCATCAAAGGCAAAATCCTCGCGCAATCGGCGTCCCAATTCGATCCCATCCTGGCCCGGCAACGTCTTGTTGATCAAGGCGATGTCAAAGGGTGATCCTTTTGCACGAGCTTGTTTTAACCGCTGCACGGCGTCCTCGGCGTTTCGAACGCACTGAACCTTGATTTTCCAACCTTGCAGCATACTGTGAAGCGTTCGCCGGCATTCGTCGTTGTCTTCGACCACCAGCACTTTCAAATCATGAACTTGTTCGTTGCTGACCCGTTCGGCTGCAATCCGCTCGCGGGATTTAACAACGTGCAACCGTTTGAACGTCAACGTAAACCAAAAACGCGACCCCACTCCTTCCTCGCTCTGGACCCCGATACTTCCGCCCATCAGATCGACAAGCCCTTTGCTGATCGATAGTCCCAGCCCCGTGCCGCCATATTGGCGACTGGTTGAGCTGTCCATTTGTGAGAACGCTTGGAACAACCGGTTGATTCGATCTTGCGGGATCCCGATGCCGGTATCGGTAATCGAAAACCGGATCGTCGCCTCGCTCTCGGTCAACCGTTGCGGTTCGGCCAGTAGCGTGACTTCGCCTCGATCGGTGAATTTGATCGCGTTTCCGATCAGATTAAACAACACTTGGCGTAGTCGGTGGCTGTCACCAACCAAGGTCAACGTCGCAGGGTGGTCTAGATGGTAAAGCAACTCGATCTGTTTGCCCTCCAAACGAACGGGCATCGACGTCATCACATCATCGAGCAACTCCAGCAAATCGAAACGATGCTGGTCCAGTTCGAGATGACCTGCTTCGATTTTCGAAAAGTCGAGAATGTCATTGATCAGCGTCATCAATGCCTTGCCACTTGTTTGACAAGCGTTAACAAATCGTTGTTGCCGCGCATCGAGTCCCGTTTCCGCCAGCAATTCCGTCATTCCAATCACTCCGTTGAGCGGCGTGCGTAGCTCGTGACTCATCGCAGCAAGAAATTCACTCTTGGCCAAATTCGCTTTTTCGGCCACACGTTTTGCGGACTGCAATTTTGCTTTGGTTTCTTTCTGCGACGTTGCATCCAATACAAAGCAGAGTGTCAGATCGTCTTCGTCATCAAGATGGGTGGCGCCGATCACAATGGGCACCCGCGATCCATCGAGACGAATAAGTTCTTTTTCGTAGGGTTTGACCGCGCCCGAGGCTAACAATTCCGTCATCGCCTGTTCGTCACGAGCGTAATATTCGTCGGGGGTCATTGCTCGCCAATTGACGAGTTGGTTGTCGAGTTCCCCGCGAGTATATCCAACGATGCGAAGCATTTCGTCGTTGGCTTGAACCACCTCGCCACTTAAACGAACGATGGCAATACCGACAATGTCGGATTGCAAGAACCGCTGAAAGCGTTTTTGCTGTTGTCGCATCGCGATTTCGGCGTTCTTACGCTCGGTAATGTTGACTTGCGTGCCGATGAACTGCGTCAATTCACCTTGTTCATCAAAAACCGGATCGATCTTCAAATCAATCCAATACTCATCACCTGATTTGCTGTAGTTGAGGATCTCGACCGCAATGCTCTCGCCACGTTGCACGGCTTCGTTGATCGCGTTTATCGTTTCTGGATCCGTATCGGGGCCCTGCAACAAACGAGTTGGGTAGCCCCCAATCGCCTCATCCAACGTGTAACCGGTCAACTGCGTGAACGCATCGTTTGTCCATTCGATCCGCCCCTGTGCGTCACAAATCACAACCGAATGTTTGGTCTTGCTTGCCACAAGCGAGAGTTTGCGAATTTGCGACGTGTATTCACGAAGTTTTGCTTCGGCGTCTTTGCGTTGTTGGATATCTTCGATGACGGCGATAAAGTGCTTAGGGTTGCCGATCACGTCACGCACCAGCGAAACTGTCAGCTTTCCCCAAACCAAGCTTCCGTCTTTTCGAATATAGCGTTTCTCCATCGAATAGGACTCGATGCGTCCATCGAGCAAAAACTGCACGTTATCCATATCCGCATTTAGATCATCCGGGTGCGTCAGATCTTGGAACGTCGACTGCAGCAATTCCTCTTCGCTGTAGCCCAGGATGTCACGAAGCCCTTTGTTGACTCGCAACCATTTACCGATCGGAGAGACGTGGGCGATGCCCATCGCGACCTGCTCGAACGTGCTCTGAAAATTGTTCTGACTCTCCCACACCGCGTCCTCCTGAAGCTGTTGCTGTGTGAAGTCCAGACAGACACCGAGAAATCGTTCGGGCTTCGCGTTGGTGCCATAGATGACGTTGCCCTTGGCTCGAACGTAGTGAAGGGTTCCGTCTTGGTGCACCACTCGGTACTGGGTGTCATAACGACATCCGCTGCGCAGACTATTGTTGACGAGCTGCGTGACCCGGTCACGATCGTCCGGGTGAACCGCCGCTGCAAACAGATCGAAGTCGATTTCAACATCGGCATCGATCCCTAGGATCTCGCGAGTGGTACTGTCCCAAATGAAGGTGTCGGTATTGAGATCCCATTCCCAAACGCCGACATGGCCAGCTTCCAAGGCCAAGTTGAGCCGCTCTTTGCCCTCTTGCAACTGCTTCGAAAGCAGCGCTGCCGAGGGAATCTTCAGTGCCGCCGGCGTGACGCGAATCAGCATGACGACCGTTGCCCAAGAAATGATTGCGGAACACGCCTTCATCACCCCGGACAACCGATACACCGGCCACCAAAACAAGCCTGCCTCGATCAGATGCGTGATTCCACACGACAGGATGAACGCGGCGAACAACCAAATCACCCGCGGAAATGGCAAGTCGCGGCGATGCAGCACGAACCCCATCAACACGAGAGGGATGGCGAAGTAGGCGGCAAAAATCGCAATGTCTGAAATGATGTGCAACCAACCCACATCCAACGACCATGTGCCGCAGTACCAACGTGCTGGAAAATCGCGGGTGTCAACCAATTTCGAGAAAAACGTCGCCAACCCTTCGGCGTGGAATTCACGCTCGCTGCCTGCAGCGATAGCGACCGTCGAACAATCACCACCGCTGCAGCAACTCGCGAGTGAACCAGAGGTATCCGTACGCAAGGTGGTGTCCGCGGCATCCGCTTGCGTGACAAGCAAAAACAGAACGCAGATCGCTCCGATCACGACGTTCTTATTCGACTTGCAGCAATCTCGATTTGATTTGACGACACCAAACCTCCAACACGAACTCACAGCTTGCCCCCCGCGAGAATTCTTAGGATTTTTTTTAAGGACGCTCCTCCGTGCCGCTCGGCTCGAAGACGCTAAAAAACCTTAGGTTGCGGTTTGCGAGGACTAGTCAAACTGGCGGGTTTCCGCACAAAAACAAAGTAAAAACCAGGGTATTTAGTGCCACCCCCATTCGGTTTTACGCAGAGGATTGCGGTTGAGGATATACCTTAGCCAACCCGACGGTGCTCAGGATGTCTTGGGGGTTCTGGGGCAACCTGTGCTTGCATGGTCGAGTCGGCCAGTCTGGTTGGGGGCAAACTCGCGGACAAATTGCACTCCCCCCGACAAAGATGCTTGTGTCCCCCTTTGATCTGTTTTCTTTACAAAAAATTCATCATCCTCGCCTTTGACACCTAGCCAGAAAGTATGATTTTTTCGATCACGTACCCCACCGGCATTTTTTCGAAAGCTTCGCGACCGTTATCGACGACAAGACGGGAACGAACGCCCCCCAACATCGAGAAAGTGGACATCTCGGCCTGCTGCCCCGCCGTCAAGCTTGTCTTGCACGACAACACCCCTTACTGTGGTTGCCCCTTTATTTGCCGCGTGGTTCAATAATGAAATCACTTCCCTAGGCGGAGGACTTCAAGCCACTGCAGCCATGTCGTTGTTCCGACGAACGCGAGTACAGGTTGGTTTTACGGTGTCAGATGTAGTGAAATTTCGCGTGAATTTTTAACAACATGTTTATTGCCAGGAGTTTTATTGCGTGACCTCCGAATCATCCGCCTCTGACTCAGATCATGATTTCAACTTCGCCTTTTCGATCGCCAAAAAAGCCCTGCAATTCATCGGCCGATTCAAGACACCTCCCACTCCGAATATTTACGAGGTGTGGTACCGATACGCCGAAGGACGAAGCCCCGAGATTTCGGATCATTTGAGCGGCGCCATCGACGAGGCCCAGACGGTTTCCGCAGCGCAGCTCGAAGCATTGCATCAGCGGTTTTGCCAACCGACCGATGCGAAGCTCAGCACGCAAATCAGCAGCAAACTAGAAGAGGAACTTCAAGAACTAGTCAACGCCATCGAGCGTCAGATGCATGCCGGAGAACAACTCGGCGATTCCATCGATCATGCTAATCGCGATTTGACGGCAGCGAATGTTACGCCCGAGAAAATCAAAGCCTGTGTCGCGAAAATCATCGCCAGCAATGCCACGATGCAGTCTCAATTGGATTCGATGCAGGTTCAATTGAAACAGTCGCAAGGGCAAATCAGTCAGTTGCAAGAGGAGCTCATCGCGTCTCGGCGGTCGACGATGACCGACGCGTTAACCGGCGTGGGCAATCGTCGGTGTTTTGACGCGTTGATGGAAACCGCGATCCGCAACCGCCGTACGGATACCGCGGGAGACGCCGTGTTGATGCTGGTCGACCTCGACGGATTTAAATACGTCAATGACCATCTTGGGCATACCGTCGGCGACACGCTTTTGAAGTTCATTGCGGCAAAAATCCAATCAGCGATTGGGGATGCCACGGTAACACGCTACGGTGGCGACGAGTTTGGTGTGTTCCTGCGTGTCGCCTCGGCAGACGAAGCGTTGCAATTCGCGGAAACGATACGCAATTCGCTGGCAAACCACCGTTTCAAACATCAAGCCAGCGGACAATCGTTGCCTCAGGTCACGGCCTCGATCGGCGTCGCCATCCTGCGAAGTGATGACACACAGAAGAGCTGGTTTGACCGCGCCGACAAACTGCTTTACTGCGCCAAAGAAAATGGCCGCAATTGCATTCGCGCCGAGCGTCAACTGCACCGTGTTCCGTTGGCAAAGCACGATGCGTAATGTCCGAGGTGGAAATCGTTCGAGCATTGCCACTGCACGATGAAAACCACCACGGCCATGCAAACCGATCGTGACAAGGGGCAAAGAGCAAGAGGCAAGGGGCAACGAAGCGTCAGCTTACCGGCACGGTTTCGTCGACGTTGTCCTCCGTATCCGGAATCAACACTTCGGCCTCTGCTTCCATTTCTTGGACCGGCCGCTTTTTTCGAAAGCGGCATGCAACGATGGTCAAGTTGTCGCTGCCGCCCGCGTCGTTGGCCTCCTGAATCGCTTGATTGCATGCCTCTTCTAAAGGACGGTCACTCAATATCAGTTCGGCAATCCGTTTGCGGCAGAGATGTTTGGTCAAGCCATCGGTGCACAACACTAGCGCATCGCCAAGCTGCAAATGATAGGACGCTGCATCGGGATGCGGCTGGTCTTTTCCGCCCAGCACATTCCACAACAAATTCGTCAACGGCCCTTCGCGATCCGGTTCGGATTCGTCGGTTTCATGGTGTCCCAAGACCGCCTCGGCCATCGTGTGGTCTCGCGTTAATTGTTTGATCGTGCCATCACGCAGCAAATAGCACCGGCTATCGCCAACGTGGACGACAAACATCCGCGGCCAAGCGATGTAAGCCATCGTCAGCGTCGACCCCATCCCTTCTCGCTGTGGCGCCGAGGCGATGTCACGCTCGATCAACTGTTGGCAATTTAACAACCCCGCCTTCAAGTGTTTTTGAAAATCCTCGTCCTCGTGGATGTCGTCGTGCAACAGATACCAGCTGAGCGTATTGAGCACGTAATCGACAATCCCGTCCAGTGCCAATTGACTCGCTCGCTCGCCCGATTCGTGTCCTCCCATGCCATCGGCAACCAATAACAATCGCCCCTGCGTTTCGCCAAACAAACGGGTGCGATGGTCAAGCGCCAAGCTAGTCGAATGGACTCGCATCGATTTGCAGAGGTCGGCGATCATGAAGTGATCTTCGTTGGTTTTGCGGTGGCGACCGATATCACTCGTGCCAAAGATTTCCATTTGTCCATGCATGAAGCGGCTCCATTTCGCCAGCGAGGTCAGGGCGATGAAAAACGGGTAGCAGTAAAAAAAATTCGCGAGATCTATCTAGCGGCCAGTAGCGTTGCAAGCGGCCAGATTCGCAAACGGGCAAGTTGGCAAACGGGCAAGTTGGCAAACGGGACGCAAAATCCGTGCCAGCTTGTCGCTGCGTCGGCATGACAATTGCAACCACTGGCAATGGCCCCGCGCGGCAACGGCCCTGTAAGGCAATGACGTGCGAGGCAACCGGCTCTGGATTCGCTGAAAACGCAAATCGCCGGAGCGGGAAAGTCAATAAGTTCGATATACAGGAGAGGGCGTAATGCGTGTTGTGATTGTGGTAGCCGTGTTGGTGTTGATCATGGTTTTGGTGGGCTGGTTACGGCTAAGCTCCCCTGAGGGTAACCCGACGATCCAGGTCGACACCGAGCGAGTAAAAGAGGACACGTCCACGCTTGTTGAGAAGTCGAAACAAGTGGTCGACCAAGCGGCCGAGAAAGTCGACGCAAGCATTGAGCGTGAACCGGCCGAGCTTGAACCCGTTCAAGAATAATAAGCAGTGGCTCACACCATTTTGCGTACGTCCGACGCGAAGGTGGGAAAGGCAAACAAGGTCGACTTGACGTCATTCGCGGTCAACCCAAACTTCATCGCCATGGCAAACAGATTGATCGTTTCTTCGGCGGCGGGCCCAAGCAAATGAGCGCCGAGAATCAAGTTGGTCTGTTTATCAATCAGGACTTTGTAGCCCGCACACCGCTGGCCTGTTTTACGCACCGAGCCCCATGTCGACGTGTCTTCGTGATGCACATCAACGTCATGGGACTTTCGTGCCTCGGCCTCGGACATTCCCACGGCCGCGATCGAAGGAACCGTGAACGCAACTCGCGGGATCACGCCGTAATCGGGCTGCTGCATTGATTGCGAGGCAAACAGATTCTTCACCACGACGCGTGCCTCTTCATTGGCCGTGGGCGTCAAGCGTGGTTTACCGGTGTCCGCACAATCGCCGGCGGCGAAGACTCGCGGGTTCGTAACACTTCTCAGAAACGCATCTACCTTGATTCCCTGTTCGCCAAATTCGACTTCTCCCGCCTGCAAATCAAGGTCATCCACGTTTGGAACGCGGCCGGCACCGTGAATCACCAAATCGGCTTCGATTGATTCCATTTGGTCGGCTTTTTTGTAGTTCACAACCAACGATTGATCGCTGCGCTGCTGCACGGCGGTCACTTCGGATCGAGTTTGAATTTCGATCTGGTGCTCTGCGCAATAATCACTCAGCTGCGTAACAAGGTCCTTATCAAAGGAGCTCAAGATTTGATCACCGTGCTGCAATACCGTAACGTGGGCACCATAGCGGGCGACAACGCAAGCAAACTCCATCGAGATGTATCCGCCTCCGATGAACACGACGCGTTTGGGGATTTCAGAGAGTTCGAGAAAATCGCCGCTATGCAGCACCAATGACTCGCCTGGGATACCGAGAGGGCGTGGCCGCGCACCGGTGCCTACAAAGAACCGTTCCGATGTCAGCGCTTGCGATCCAACACGAACCGTGTCGGCAGCCGCAAACGAAGCCGTTCCTGAAAAGGTTTCAATTCCCTTTTTTCGGTACGAAGCTTCACTTTTCTCAATCACCGGATCGGTGAATGTTTTCTTGAATTGCAGCAGTTGCTGCCAATCAATCCGGAGCTGCTCGTAATCGACAAGCTTCCCGCGGCCGCCGACGACACGATCGATCAAATCGGCCGCGTTGACGTAGACCTTTTTGGGGTTACAGCCCCGTAGGGCACACGTGCCACCGAATTCTCGCTCTTCAATCACGGCCACTCGCTTTCCTTCGGCACGCGTTTTCTTAGCAACGGTCGAAGCGGAAGGGCCGGTGCCGATGACGATCAAGTCGAAGTGGGCGGAGCTCATGGCAACTGAATATCCAATGCATGATTGATACGATTGGTGAAGTTCGCTAGCGCCACGGTCGCAGCGAGCGTGACCAATTGCTTCTCATCCAAGAACTCTTTCAATTTTGCAACGGTGGCCGGATCGACCTGAGCCGTCTTGGTCAATTGCTCGGCATACATCAGCACCGCCTTTTCTTGCTCATCAAACGCATCGCTAGTGTCATAGTTGTCGATGTCCTTGATCTGAGCATCCGATGCCCCCGCCTTCTTCGCCGCTTGCTTATGATAATGCGAACAGTACTCGCATCCATTGACTTGCGATGCTTTGAAATAGGCGAGTTCGCGTAGTTTGCCAGGCAGATCGTTTTGGATGCCATCGTTGATTTGCGTCACTCCGCCGAGCACGTCTGGTTGATAGGCCAGCGTGTTGAAAATATTCAGTGATTGACCGAACTTTTTCTCGATCGCGTTCAAGATGGGTTGGGAATCCTCGGGCGCGTTGGAGGAATCAAGCGGTTTGACATGTGGCATGGTTGGTCCCCAGGAATTAGCAATTTGGACAAAGGAGCCGAGGGAACGAGCCCCCGTTTTCATCGCTAGCGAAGGGGCAATTGATGTGCCAAGTTTTAACGCGGATCACGTTCCACGCTTGATCGGATAAACCTCGGACAACTGCTCGCTTAGGCACCACGGTGAACCGCAAACGGCCAACCCGAGGACGCCGTGCTGCGCAAACACTACCGCAGACGAAGGTCAATTGGAGCCCCATCAGGCAAAACCACCTAGGCAAGCGTGATTGCCAAACTAGCGGTTATTGGATTAACAGCTGACTGTTTCCAGACGTCGACGCCAACTCATGTCGACGCCGAGGCGGACGCCGCTCGGTGAGCTTCCAAACATTGCAGCCACTGCTGCATGCCGGCGCCCGACTTGGCAGACAATTCCAGAATCTCCATCTCGGGTCGAACCGCATGAATATTCCTGTGGGCAGCTTCGGCATCAAACTCGACCACTTCGGCCAAATCCATTTTGGTGATCACCGCCATGTCGGCGGTGTTAAAGATGGTCGGATATTTCAGCGGTTTGTCTTCGCCTTCGGTTGTAGAGAACAACACCAAACGCAGATCTTCTCCCAAGTCATACGTCGCAGGACAAACGAGGTTTCCAACGTTCTCAACGAACAAGTAATCAAGTTCGTTGAGTTGCCAGCCCGCCAGCGTCTTTTCCAGCATTTCGGCTTCCAAATGGCAAACGGTACCGGTGGTAATTTGCCGCACGGGCACTTCGGCACGCTTGAGTCTTGCAGCGTCGTTTTCGGTCGCAAGGTCACCGACTAACGCCGCCACGCGGTGCCCACGTTGCCGCATCATGGTTAGGGTCTGTTCGAGCAACATGGTTTTCCCCGAACCTGGACTCGATACCAAACTGACAACATACACGCCATTCTGGTGAAAACATTGTCGCAGACGGCGAGCCACGACGTCGTTTTGCTTCAGTATTTTGGTGCGAACTTGAACCAGCCTTGTTGCGACACCGGCCGTCGATCGATGCAGGGCTGGATCGGTCATTGCACTGTCTCCAGAGGTTCCAATTCCACCGCGACCACCTCCAATTCACGGCCCTGGGTGATTTCGGGCGAGAGCGTTCGACAAACACTGCAACACAAACACTGAATCGAATCTGCCAATTGCTCGCAATCACACTTTGGACAGCGCACTTTCACCGGCAACGCTTCGATTTTCAGTTCCGCGTGGGCCAGCAGCGTCTCTTCTCTCGCGATCTCGAACGCCGACAACAACGCCTCGATCACCACTCCGGACATGCAGCCGATTTTTAGGTGCACCGCCATCACGCAGGCGTCGTCGTGTTTCCGCGACTCTTCCTCCGCGATGTCGATGATACGGATGGCGATCGATAATTCGTGCATGGATCCTGCCTTTCACCCGTGCCGTTTTGCGTGTGCCCCTGTCACGCAGCGGCTTAACTGGGATCCAAAGGCTCCACTTCCTCGAGATGGTAAAAGAAGCGGTGCCCAGGCTGACGTTTCACGCCAGAATCACGTCCCGGTTTATCCTCCATCACGACGGCAAGATGCACTTTGTTTTCATTGTCTTGCTCAATATCATCAATGATGGCAATTTTTCCGGCCATGATCAGGCCTTTGGAGTCGTCTTCTTTTTTTGGCCACACACGAACGCGGTCGCCCACACGCAGGTCGCGTCCACAAAAGCTAACACACTTAGGATGGGGCCGGCCTTCGAGTCGGTTCCAATCTTCTTCTTTCATCACATCTTCCTTTTGATAAACGGGTGAGATAATGATCCAATGGGTCGCTAATCTATTTTAGAACAACGGCCATCTCTGTCGGCGGCGAATTCGATTCACTTTGGACGATCCTCGTAAATTTCACCTTCGCATTGACGCCATTGATTCGGGTTACTTCGAGATCGATCTTGCTCGTGGAGCACTGCTGCAGATTTTCAATTTCTTGTGATCGTTCCTCGTCCTGATTCTTTGCGGCGAGGTTTCGTCACCCTTGGCTTCCGCCAAAATCTCGCTGGGGCTTGGTGAGTCGATTTGTGGGTAGTCGCGCAGCACGATCGGAGCTGCTAGCATCCAGTCGCGATCCGGCAGATCCCCAACCAAAACAGGCCACAATCCCTGGTTCTGACACGTTGCCGCCGAAGTTGCCCATTTCGATGGCGGGTTGATCGCCGAGACAAACTCGCCGTGTTCGACACCAAGAATCAGATGTGCCGAGACGAAAATACAATCCAATCGATCTTCGCGTTGGCGAATGGGATGCCCCGACCACTGGGTGGTGTTTTGTAGCGTGACAGTCAATTTGAAAACATGCTCCGCGACCGCTTCGCACGTCATTTCGATATCGCCCGTGATGCTCGATTGGCTGCGATGCAGAACCGCAACGCACTTCCCGTGACTTTCAAGCGACTGAACATCCATGCCCAAACTAAACGAAAATGCATCGTGCCTGGCATAACCGACCATTTCCTGCAGCGACTGTGTCGATAGACGGATCTCGCGTTTGATCGCCTCATGAGCAGTCTGATAAAGCGTTTCACCAACTCGAATGGAAGCGACTGGCGTGACTTGCTGCGGCCAATCCCGAGGAAGGGTGTCCGCAGGAGCATCAAGTTCAAAGAGGTCACGATTCAGCAGATGCAAAAATCGCGCAGCAATGCTAACCCTCGGTGCCTCGCCGACCACCAAACACTGCGTCCGCATCCAATCGGGTTTCCCCGCCGAGTTGCCCGCCGGATGAAGTGTGCCAATACGGCACGGCGTGGTGTGCTTGATCGCCGAGCCCTGACAAGGATACAGCATGTAACCCTTGTACAATTTGGCGTCCGCAATCTCCGTCACTTGCTCATAATTCATTTCGTGCCCCCCTGGGGTCATCTCGCCTGCAACCGCGTTCTCGTCGGCCCAAACGTCGCAGTGCCGGTCTCTCGTTTATAACGATGCGATCACTCGAATGCATCTCTTTGCAAACCGATTCTCACCGAATTTGGATAATAATATTTCCCGATTCATTCCAGCCCAAACCGGAACGCTGTAACGCACTTCCTGAAGCGGAACGACATCAGCAAATCCTCGGTAATTGCTCTCCGGCCAACATCGTCACGACGCGTTGACCACCGACCAGAGTTCGCATCACCACCATTCCCGCATGATCGGCGGTCACGTTTCCAATCACCGCGGCATCTCGGCCCAGCGGATGTTGCTTCATCACCTTCATCAGTGACTGGCAATCTTGTTCAGCGACCACCACAATCAATTTGCCTTCATTGGCCACATACATCGGATCCAATCCAAGCATCTCACATGCCGAATGAACCTCGGGACGCACCGGAATCGAAGCTTCGTCAAGTAAAATCCCTACATTCGAAGCCGTCGCCAATTCGTTCAACGTGCTCGAGACGCCGCCCCGCGTTGGATCACGCATGACGCGGATCGAGGGGCACGCGTCCAACATCGCTCGCGTTAAATCATTCAGCGGCGCCGTGTCACTCTGCAGCGCCGTTTCAAATTCAATCCCTTCGCGGGTCGACATGATCGTCATCCCGTGATCTCCGATGGTTCCCGAAACAATGATCTGATCCCCGGGCCGAGCATTGCGAATCGATAACGCGTGGTTGGCTGCGTGCAGTCCGATTCCCGTCGTCGTAATGAACACCTCGTCGCCTTTGCCACGGTCGACCACTTTGGTATCGCCGGTGACCAACGTCACTCCGGCTTGATCACACGCATGTCGCATCGAAATCACAATCCGCCGCAACAATTCGATCTCAAATCCTTCTTCGAGGATGAACGCTGCTGAAAGGTACAATGGAGTCGCGCCGACGACCGCTAAATCGTTGACCGTTCCGAAAACCGCCAGCTTGCCGATATCACCGCCGGGAAAGAACAGCGGTTTGACCACAAACGAATCGGTGGTGAAGGCAATTCGCGGTCCTGACCGAGCATCGTCCACCGCAGGCTCTAGCGATCCCAACGCCAATGTTGCGGAATCTTCAAGCGACGAGAGCACGTCGTTGCCGAGTTCCTTCAGAAAGACACGCTGGATCAGATCCGCACTCAACTTGCCGCCGCTGCCGTGTCCGAGAAGCACACGCTCGTGTTGACGACGCGGGGTGGGACAACTCATTTGATCAAAGTCGGCAATCGGGGGCATGGCTTGTTAATCTGTCGGAAGTGGAACGATTGCGGGTTTCCCGGCCAACGTTGAGGAACACGAGGGTTGGTGAGATTCCAGCAACCGTCCGTAGTTGTAGTAGGCCGCGCAGGCTCCTTCGGACGACACCATCGTTGCCCCCAAAGGATGCTCGGGCGTACATTCCTTGCCGAACGCCGGACATTCGTGTGGTTTATGAATGCCTTGTAAAACCATTCCGCTGATGCATTTGCTCGATTCCCGCACTTGCACGTCGCCGACAGCAAATCGCTGTTCGGCGTCAAAGCGTTCGTATTCGGATCGCAACCGAAATCCGCTGTGGGGGATCGTGCCGATACCGCGCCACTTGCGATCAGTCACCTCGAACACTTCTTTGATCAAGCCTTGCGCGACGCGACTTCCCTCGCGTTTGACCGCTCGTGCGTATTGATTGTCGACACCGATTTTGCCTTGCTCGAGCATCCGCACACAGCGGTAAATCCCTTCGAGCAAATCGACAGGCTCAAACCCGGTGACGACGATGGGAACTTGATAACGCGTGGCCAACGGCTCGTAATCTTCGTATCCCATCACCGAACAGACGTGTCCAGCGCCGAGGAAACCTTGAACCCGATGATTCGGTGACGACAAAATTGATTCCATCGCCGGTGGGACCAACACGTGGGAAACGAGCACGGCAAAGTTGTCGATCCTCCGCTTTTTGGCCTGCCACACGGCCATTGCATTGGCAGGGGCCGTCGTTTCGAATCCGACTGCGAAAAAGACAACCGTTCGGTCGGGATTTTGCTCGGCAACTTTCAAACAATCCAGCGGCGAATAGACGATCCGCACGTCGCCGCCGCTGGCTTTGATCTCAAACAGATCATGCCGGCTGCCAGGAACTCGCAACATGTCACCAAACGAACAAAAGATAACGTCATCGCAGGATGCAATTTCGATAGCCTTGTCAATCAATTCCAGCGGAGTGACACAAACCGGACATCCAGGGCCGTGCACCAATTCAACTTCATCCGGCAGCAGTTCATCGATACCGTAGCGAACGATCGTATGCGTTTGACCGCCGCAGACCTCCATAATCGTCCACGGCTGGGTGACGATTTCGCCGATCGCCCGCTGAAGTTTTTTTGCCGCAACGAGGTCGCGATATTCCGCTTGGAATTTCACGGCGCCCCCTCCACGTTCGCGTCCTCTTCGCCTGCCCGTAACTCCTGCAAATCATCCATGTGCTGCAGAAACTCAAAAACCTTTTCCGCTTCCGATTCATCGATCACTTGCAAGGCAAATCCGACGTGCACAATCACATACTTGCCAACTTCCGCATCCGGAGTCAGATTCAGACAGACCTGTTTGAAGACGCCGCCGAAATCAACCTTTCCCATCATGACATCATGCTCGATGAAGGTTTCGACGACCCTTCCAGGGATCCCAAGACACATCGACTCGCTCTCGCTCAGTGATTGTGGGGTGACGAAGCAACGTCTAACGTATCACTATCGAGTCGGAATTGCGTGAGGCTAAAATCGGATTTCGCTACATTTTCAGTGCGATTTCCACCACCGTTTCAGCACTGCCCATGATGGGCTGCGACCGCGAGTTGCCCCAAACTGATGCCGCCATCGTTTGCAGGCACACGCTCATGAAGAAAAACACGAAGTCCTTTGGCTTCTAATGCTTCGGCAACAAGGGTGGTCAAGAGCGTGTTCATAAAAACGCCTCCACTGAGAACCACTCGGTCTAGCGAAGCCGAGTTCGCAAGTTGGATGCATGTTTGAACCGTCATCGCCGCCAGCGAGTTGTGGAATCGACGCGCAATCAGTCGCTTGTCGACTTGGTTTTTCGCATCGGCAAATACGCCGCGAATCAGTGGTCGCGTATCGAGTGAAGGATGCCAATCATCCTGCGCATCGATCGCATTGGTCATGTTCCACCGGTACGTTTTTTCACAGTCGACGTCGAGCGCGAGCGATTCGAGTTCGATCGCGGCTTGCCCCTCGAAATGAACCGTCTGGCGGACGCCCGCGATCGCCGCGACCGCGTCAAACAATCGGCCGGCACTCGATGTCCAGGGCGAGTTGAATCCACGATCGATCATTTGCTGGACGACGCTTACTACGCGAGGACGAATCACCGTGTCGATTTCGCTCAGCCATCCTTCGACGTCACACTCGGCCATCGTCAAATAGCTGAGCGCCACTCGCCACGGTTCCTTGGTCGCTTTGTCGCCACCGGGAAGCCGAATGGGACGCAAATAAGCGGCACGGCGGAACGATCGGTAACCCCCAATCAAAAACTCACCGCCCCAAATCGTCCCATCGTTACCGTAACCGCTGCCGTCAAAGATCACGCCAATCACCTCACCGTCAATCCCATGCTCGGCCATGCAACTTGCCAAGTGCGAATGATGATGCTGAACTGCGAATGCTAGCGTCGCATCACGCTCGGCGCGTTCGATCGCGTACCGCGTTGACGCGTAATCGGGATGCAAATCGTGGACAATCACCCGTGGCGTGATTCCGAACAATTGCTCGTACATCCCCACATCACGCTGAAACGTGTCCACGGCGGACAAGTGATTTAGATCGCCAATGTGGTGACTCAAAAATGCATTGGAACCGCTGCCAAGTGCAAACACATTTTTGAGCTGCCCACCCACTGCCAACATCGGTTGCGAGCAATCAAAAGGCAGTTTGATCGGCATCGGCGCATCCCCTCGCGAACGTCGAATCGGCGATTCACGGCCTGCGATGATGTGGGTGACCGAGTCGTCACAACGGACGTGAATCGGTCGATTGTGAATCAAAAACCGATCCGCGATCCCACGCAGCCGCACGGCCGCATCGGCATCTTCGTAGGCGATCGGCTCGTCGCTACGATTCCCGCTGGTCATTACCAGGGGCTCGTCCCCGACGCGATCCAGCAACAATTCGTGAAGCGGGCTGTAAGGCAGCATCACACCGAGAAACGCATTCCCAGGAGCCACCGCGTCGCTAATTCCAGCGACATCCTTGCGTCTTCGCAGGCAAACGCGTTTTCGCAGGCAAACGATCGGCCGCCGCGATGACTGCAGCAGTTGCAGTTCCGCTTCGTCGATCACACACCACTTCGCTGCCTGCGTCCAATCACGAACCATCACGGCAAACGGTTTCTGCTCGCGACATTTACGTTGCCGAAGCCGATTGACGACTGCATCATCACCGGCCTGACAAACCAGATGGTACCCGCCGATCCCTTTGAGAGCGCCGATGTTGCCTTGTTTGATTTCTGCAACAAAACTTTCTAAAGGATCCGCCTCATCGAGCGGCATGGCCATCTCGTCGAGCAGCTGCAGGGTGGGTCCACAATCCGGGCACGCGATCGGCTGGGCGTGGAAACGGCGGTCCGTGGGCCGTTCATACTCGGCACGACAAGCCGCGCACATTTCGAATGCGGCCATCGTCGTATTCACACGATCGTACGGTGCGCGATGAATGATCGTTAGCCGGGGACCGCACTGGGTGCAGTTCAGAAACGGATAGCGATAACGCCGATCCGCCGGATCAAACAGTTCACGGCGGCAATCGAGACACGTCGCCACGTCCGGCGAGACAAAGACCTGAGCAAGCTCGGCCCGATCGCTGTCGATCATCCGGAACCCCGCATCGTTGACGATCGGGATCGACTGCCACGTCAGGTCGTCGATCCGCGACAGCCCAGGAGCTTGGCAGCGGAGCTGCTCGGCGAATTGATCCAACGCGGTGTCATTTCCCTCGGCTTCGATATAGACGACGCCCGACCGGTTCTGGACAAAACCAACCAGTCGCAGCTTGGTCGCGAGGGAATAAACAAAGGGACGAAACCCCACCGCTTGGACAATGCCCGAGACGGTGATCGCGCGCCGCTGCATGGGAGCCTCAGTGACTTCGACGTATTAGTGCGGGGTGGTGTCCATAGGCAGATTGCGTTCGCCGAGCATGTTGTCGAAATCCAAGATCGCTGCGGGATCATTGGCCACCATCTTGATGCGAGCAAGATTGGCTCGAGCCGACTGCTCCTCTTCGACTTGTTCGGTGATGAACCACTGTAATTCCACCAACGACGCAAACGCTTTCTGTTCCATGGCAAGTTGGAACAGGGCGTCGATGCGCTGCGTGTTTTCTTTCTCTTGCTTGAGCGCCCACTCAAAAATCTCGACGATATTGGCAAATTCTTGTCGTGGCGGATCAACTTGAGTCAACTTCACCTCGACATCGCGGACGAGCAGGAAGTCGTAGATCTTCATGGCATGGGTGTACTCTTCTTGGGCTTGAGCCCGAAGCCAACCGGCGCATCCGGTCAATTGTTGGCGATCACACCAAGCGCTCATGGCCAGATAGGCATACCATGAACCCAATTCGCAGGAGAGTTGTTCATTCAGGGCGTCGGTGACTTGATGATGAGACATGAGACTTTTTCTTCGTATTTTTCTTCAAGGATAAACAGGGATCGGCTCGGACGCTGCCGATTTCAATCCGCATCCTAACGCGCGACCTCGTAATTGGACTAGCTGGCTAACGCCAATGGGGGCTCAATCGATTGGTCGAGCTATTCGCCGAGCTATTCGTCAAGCTATTCGTCAAGGGTGAACCCGACCTTGATGGTCACTTGCCAATGCGAGACTTTGCCATTGGCGATGTCACCTCGCGTCTCGATCACTTCGAACCAGCGAAGTTCCTTGAGCGTCTTGGCGGCTCGACTGATGGCGTTGTTCACAGCGTCTTCGATCGAGGTGGTCGAGGTCCCGGTGAGTTCGATCTTTTTGTAGATGTGATTGGACATGTCGTTTGCTCGGGTTGAGATGATGAAACCAGCACGTGGATTTGACGATCACGGGTTAGAAAGCACCGGTGTCCAGGGCCCGTGCTCAAGACACCGATGCGATGATCCCGGTGACGATACCTTGGCGGCCCTACCACGCCGGTGCCTCGGCGGCCCTACCGCGGCGATGACGTTCAGTATAACGCCGCCCCCCCAACCGAGCGAATCAAAGCGTGCTCGAAATAGGATCAGAAAAGGGGGGGAACTAAGCGTCGGTCGCCGAACTGATATTGGCCGGCTTGGCTGGCGAAGCGTCACTCGGAGTTCTCGATTCCCAGCGAGCGAGATCGGCGAATTTCTTGCTGAGTTTTTCGGAAATCGATGACAACGCTCCCCCGCGATGCATGGCGCAATCGCGGCACTGGTCCTTGACTCGGTTTTCCAAGTCGACCTGGAACGAGCGGTGCTTTTTACCGACATACCCACTCATCAAAAGCGACTTCAACAAATTTTCGACGCGGTCCATCTCGGCGTCACTTTCCCCCGCCAACGATTGACAACAGATTTTGGCCAGTTCGTTCAGATGCGCTTCAATTTCGGGGTTCGTTTCTTCGTTGGTTTTTGTCTCATTCATTTTGTTTCTCGCAGCGAGCTTGGTGGTGGTTTCGTTTTCGAGGGGCGACGCGTTGGCAGGACTTTGGGTGTCATCCCATTGCAAACCTTGTCCCCTTCTCCGTTTGTCATCTTCGTCGTTGTCACAGTTCCGTTGTCACATTTCCATGGTCTCCCACAGACGCTCCTTCGCGATCAGGCCCATTCCGGGGGAATGGCCCAAACCGAGGGAGCGTCGCACTCGCTTGACTCGATCACGTTTTAGCAGTTGCACGAGGATTCAAACTCTTGCACTTGGCGTTCCGCCTCTTCTCGAGCGACACCATATCGCTCTTGAACGCGGCCGACCAATTCTTCGCGTTTACCATCGACGCGATCCAGATCATCATCGGTAAGATCGCCCCAACGCTGTTTGACCTGTCCTTTGGCCTGTTTCCATTTTCCTTGGATTTGGTCCCAATTCATATCAAGATCTCCCATTTTTGAGTTGAAGGATAAACGGCCCTCATTCGGGCTCCTCTACACAGCACCACTCCTGCATTTGCCGCGCCAAAACGCTTACGCCGGAGATGGTCCAGTGACGAACTCAAAAACGATATCAAAAGCCTCATTCAATTACGCCGAACTGCGATAAAACCACCGGCTTCGCGCGAAAGCGGATGGCATTAAGCGGGATCCGCACGGGAATGCGACCATGTAAAAAGGCAGCATCCCTTGGCGAGGAATGCTGCCTATGAACGACTTGTTGATTTAATCCAAATGCAAATTGCAACAGTGAGCCGTGGGCCGTGGGGCACCGGGTAACACGTGGGACCCGGCCGCTGACGCGTCACGGCTCATTAAAACAACAAGCCGTTACGCTGCTTTTCAATGGATTACAGCGGATCACAGCGGCGATTTCGATGGATCGCTATTCATCCACGTCGACCGTCACCTCTCCGGTGTCCAACGACCGCTCGACCTCGACGCCACCATCGGGTGTATCGACGTCCAACAGCGTTTCTTTGTTATCACAGCCGACGATTGCGAAACCGGCAAGCAGTGTTCCGACGACAAACAACGACCGCATCGATTGAGTAATTGATTTCATGATTGACCTAGCCAGTGGTGATTCAAAAGAAGTGAAACTTGATTGAGGCAGCCGTGAAAGGCCCCGTAATGACAGGGCATGATCACGGTGCCTGGACTTACGGGCCTTATAGATACCCCATCAACAGCAGCACCAAGACGACGATGACAATCAACGTCAGTGCTCCACTCGGGGCGTACCCCCAACTTCTCGAGTGCGGCCACGTCGGCAACGCCCCTACGAGCAACAAGATCAACAGGATCAGCAAAATGGTGTACATCACGATTCTCCGCTTGGCACTTCAGCCAAGACGCTAAACAGCGGGCTCTGCTGTTCCTAAAACAAGGTGCGAGGAAATTACAGACCGGACAACAGAGCCGTTAATCCAGTGGGCGAGATCGCCTACTTGTTCTTGTACGCGTCACGAAGATCACGGACTTTGTCATGTCCCGCTTTGACTACCGCGTATTGCGACAACAACACATCGTTCATTGCGCTGCCCGCGGTGTCCTTGAGCACTTCTTCGTAGGCATTCTTGATATGATCTTCGCCACGCTCGGCTTCGATCAGAATTACATAGGGATCGCCCCCATTGAGCTTGCTGCGAACGTTGATCCACGCACGGTGCACACCAGCTGTGGCGGAACCATCATCCTCGGCCTCTTCGCCGTTCCATTCGACGTAATTCTGCAACTCCGTTGCTAGCGCCGATCGCTCATTGGCAATCTCGCGGAACAGGGTCGCCAGCTTTTTGTCGCTCAATTCTTCTGCCGATTCACGAAACCCGTCATAGGAGTCAATGTTGGCGCGGATTAGCTTTTGAAGTTTCTTGACGGTGGCTTCGCTAAGGCTTTGCTTTGTTTCTAGACTCATGGCAGGCTCCGATTAAAGTTCGTTTCTTATGAAAAGGACGCCTCGTAAAAAACGAGTCGTCACGGTTGCCAAACCACGGTTTTGCGTGTCGACAACCCAACCTCTCTGGATAAGGCAAACGGTGTGCCGAGCCAGCATTTCGTCTTAAAAACACCCAACCAACGTCGCGTTCTGAACGCAAAGCCGCCAACTTGATGCCGCAGCGGGCAGCGGAGCAAACGCGAACGTCATCTGCGATAGCGATAGCGAGTCGAGCTCGATTCCACACCAGCCACGAATCAACAAGTTGATTCTGAGTGGTACAGCATTTGCCTTTTCGTTCTTGCGAACCTTTCGTTATCGCGAAGGCCTGCTTCGGCCTCGTTTGCTGTTTTCACATTCCTCGTCCATCGAAGGGAGATCCCCCTGTGGCACTTCACCCTCATTGCATCTTCCAGCGAGGAACGAGCCCTATTATTGCGGCGGCGATTCACAATGGGCATGACACCCGCCGCAGCGTCGAGCAGCGATTGGCAATTGACGAAGACGAACAGCAGCGAGAGGAAGATCCGATCACCGGGGAATGGACGCAGATTGCCAAAACGCAAATTGTCGGTCTGCGATCGCGTTTCGAAGTGGATCTGAACCGTCCGCGTGACAAGGCCGTCTACGAGACGCCAGCCGATGCGTGGGGAATGGAGGTTTGGGATACGCCACCGGATCCGAAAATGATCGAAGCGTCGCTGCGAGAATACGACGAATTCTACGCCGATGTTGAAGCGCTACTGCGTGAGCTGATCGAAGAACATGGCCGCATCGTTGTCTACGATTTGCACACCTACAACCACCGTCGCGAAGGAGCCGATGCTCCGCCCGCCGACCCGAAACACAACCCCGAGGTCAACATTGGCACCGGAACGATGGACCGCCAATTTTGGGCGCCGGTCGTCGATCGCTTTATCGCCGAGTTGCGAGCGTATGACTTTCATGGTCGCAAATTGGACGTCCGCGAAAACGTCAAATTCCAAGGCGGCTATTTTGGTGAATGGATTCACTCGACCTTTCCTGAGCAGGCCTGTGCAATTGCGATCGAGTTCAAAAAGTTCTTTATGGATGAATGGGAAGGCGAAGCCGACCCCGATGAGGTGGAGTGTATCTACAAAGCGTTAGAGTCCACTTTGCCAGGCGTTCAAACTGCATTGAGACAACTGTGAAACCCACTAGCACGCCACCGCAAACGAGACTCGACCGGATCGAATCAGAATTTGATGCGATTACCGATGCCGTATGCGCTCGGCTGTCGAAAAACGATCGGGTGCGGCGGACGCTACCTGGGGATGGCCGATTAAAATTTGATCGGCAACTTCCCTTCCTGTGCGTCTATCGCTCGCCAGTCGGTCGCGAGGACGTGGGCACCCGCGAATTGGTGACCACCGAGGCGGCCTATTTATTTTCGTCCGCCGACCCAAAGTACCATTCGGGGCTGGTGACGTTGACGACGGGAATTGGCGGCATTATGCAAGAACACTTTGGCACGTTCTTGTTCGTCGAAATCTGGAGTTCGGACGCATCACACAGCGTGACTTCGATTCGTCCGAGTTTCGAAATTGTCTCGCCCGACTTGGATGCGTTGCCGTCGACGATGGAAGTGTTGGAAAATTCACTCAAGGAGATTTCGATTCACGGCCGTCGCGGCACCGTCACCAAGCGAAGCGATGGGATCATCGGGCCGCCGGACACCGCGTCGCTTGCGGCCCAATGCAATCGCGAGGCCAACGCAGGCTGTTGCACCATCGGCATCGCGGTCAAACCAGTGTATCGCGACGCCCGCAACGGATCCCTTTACCCAGTTGTCTTGCAATCGTTTCGTCGCCAACTCGCCACCGCGCTTCGCAAAACGATTGCCGAGTTCACAGGCAGCCATGACCCGTCGGCGAAAGTCCACTTCGAATCGCTTGGCCCCTCGTCGCTTGTCAAAGCGACACGTTTAATCGACCAACAACTCTGTAACGTTTCGGAATCGTTTGACTTTTTGCTACAAGTCACGCCGACCAATGCCGACGAGGCTTGGCAACAGTTTCATGACAACGGCTATTGTGAATTGCCACCACTTTACTATCGGCCGCTGCCGTATCACCCCAACGTCCTGAAGCGTCGTCTGTTCGATATCGAAATTGAACGCGTCGAAGACCCCACGCTTGCTCATCTGTTCTGGGAGAAACAAAACGAACTCGATCGCCAACTGACCGCCCTGCGTGATCTCGACCAACCGGAAAAATCAAAGCCGTTTACGCATCCATCGCCATTTTTGAGCACGAGTTTGCAGCTGTACGGTCGCCCTGAGCAGTCACTGTTGACGTTGGCCAAAGACATTCTGCAAACGATCCATCCAACCGCAAAACCCAAATCCAAATCGGCTCGCTGCATGGTCAGCGAACAGATCGTTCAGCGAGCGCATGATGAAATCGACTATTACCACACCAAGATGAATGAGTTCACTGCGGTCGTGGAGGTCTCGGATGCCATCGCCTCAGGCATCATGGTCTCGCAAGACCGATTGTTGATTTCGAGCAAAATCAAACTTGCTAAAAAGCGAGTGGAATCGTTGCTGCATCACGAGATCGGCACCCATTTGCTGACCTATTTCAACGGCCGCTGCCAACCCTTCCAACAACTCTACGCTGGCCTGGCTGGTTACGAGGAATTGCAAGAGGGGCTTGCCGTGCTGGCGGAATATTTGTGTGGCGGTTTAACGAAACGGCGTCTGCGAACCTTGGCTGCGCGGGTGATCGCGGTTGATTCGATGGTCACCGGCAAATCGTTTGTCGAAACGTTTCGCTTGCTGCACAAAAAATATCGTTTTGCTCCACATACTTCCTTTACCACCACGCTTCGGGTGTACCGCGGTGGCGGCTATACCAAGGATTTGATTTATCTGCGGGGGTTGCGTGATTTGCTCGACTATCTCGGGGCGGGGCACGAGATCGAACCGCTGTACGTGGGCAAAATTGGTCTGCAACACGTGCCGTATGTGCAAGAACTGCGGCGACGTGGAATCATTACCCCATCACGTATCTTACCTCGTTTCTGGAACGACGCTCGCATCCGTGATCGGCTTGAAGCCTGTCGGGGCAAGTCGGTCCTTGATCTTATGGAGACCGACCGATGAAGATTGGCTTTGTTGTTAATGATGTAATGACCGAACAAGCGGCGTACACCACCACGCGGTTGGCAATGACCGCAGTGAATATGGGACATCATGTCTACACGCTCGGCGTGGGCGATTTTGTGTACGCGCCTGATGGAGCCGTTCACGCGACCGCGCGAACGGTCAATGGCGAGCACTACGAATCCTTGGAAAACTTCATGGGCGAACTTCAAGACAAGGAATCCGATGGCGTTCGGATTTCACTTGACGACCTCGACGTCCTGCTGCTTCGCAACGATCCGTCGGACGATGCTGCCGAGCGTCCCTGGGCTCAAACCAGCGGCATCTTGTTCGGGCAACTCGCTGCATCACGAGGCGTGATCGTGCTGAACGATCCTGAAAATCTAGCCAATGCGATCAACAAAACCTATTTTCAGCACTTCCCCGAAGAAGTCCGCCCTAAAACTTGTATCAGCCGCGACATCAAACAGATCAATGCGTTCATCGAATCGCAAAATGGCAAAGTGGTAATCAAACCGCTGCAGGGTTCCGGCGGCCAAAGTGTGTTTCTGATCCATGAGGACGAGAAAGCAAACCGCAACCAAATGATCGAAGCGGTGCTGCGTGATGGATACTGTATCGTGCAAGAGTATTTGCCAGCCGCGGTCGATGGCGATGTCCGATTGTTTGTCATGAATGGACGCCCGCTGTGGCATGACGGCGCGTATGCCGCGTTTCGCCGCGTCAATAAAACGGGCGATGCGAGAAGCAACATGCATTCGGGCGGCAAAAGCGAGGCGGCCGAAGTGACCAACCAAATGCTCGAGTTGGTCGAGATGGTGCGTCCGAAACTCGTCCGCGACGGGATGTTCTTGGTGGGGCTGGATATCGTCGATGACAAACTGATGGAGATCAACGTGTTTAGCCCCGGCGGTCTCGGCAGCAGCCAACAATTGACGGGAGTCGATTTCACCGCCGCGATCATTCGCGATTTACAACGCAAGGTTCGGTACAAGAAGTACTACGGCTCTCGCATCCGCAACGTGGACCTTGCCACGCTGTAGAACTGGGATTTGTCCCCAGAGAGATTTGTCCCCAGAGAGATTTGTCCCCAGCGAGATTTGTCCTCGGGGAGATTTGTCCCCGAGGAATTGTTCGCAGCGAGCTCACGCCCAAAACATGGGGGGAATTGACCAAAACGCCTTCACCGTATTCAATTTGACATCGTCTCAACGTTTGTAAGGTTTGGAAGGTGCTGCGATGGGTGTCAAATCGATGGTGGGAAAGCTCGATGGAATGCTTCGGGTTGGCGAAGCGGCAGAATATTTGAGCGTGACTGCCGAAACTTTGCGGAACTGGGATAAATCAGGGCGATTGGTTCCAACGCGTCATCCGGTGACCGGCTATCGCTATTACCGGCAAGAAGACCTTGACGCGTTTCTCGCAGCGATCGTCGCAAAACGCGAGCACGAGTGAATTTCATCAACAAGTGCGACCTCGATGCGGCCTGCGACGGCGGAGTTGCAAAAACGCGAGCGAGACCATGTGGGGTAATCCGACGAGCTGCGGTGGCACGATGTGCCCGATGGCAAGGTAAAAGCCTATGAATCCTAAGAATAAAACGGAGCGAAATCGCGTCGACGATAAGTTGCCATTGATTGTCGGCGTGGGCGCTTCGGCCGGAGGACTCGAAGCATTCCAGGAATTATTGACGGCACTCGGAGACGCTCCGGGGATGGCCATCGTGTTCGTCCAACATCTCGATCCGCAAAGCAAATCGCTATTGGTCGACTTGCTATCGAAATCCACCTCGATGCAAGTGTTGGAACTGACCGATGGCACTGAGTTAAGGGTGAACACGGTCTACGTTTGCCCGCCGCACAAATTGCTTGACATCAACCGCGGTTCGGTTCGCGTCCGTCCATCCGAAGAGGAGGTGCACCGCACCGCGACCATCGATCATTTTCTCCATTCGCTTGCCGAGGACCAGCAACACCGAGGTCTCGGCGTGATCCTCTCGGGCACTGGCAGCGATGGCACGCTCGGTTTGAAAGCGATCAGCGATCGAGGCGGTTTGACGTTTGCACAAGACCCTGTATCCGCCAAATTCGACTCGATGCCTCGTAGTGCCGCCGTCACGGGCGTGGCGGATCACGTGATCCCGCCTCGCGAAATTGCAGGGGAACTGCGGCGTTATGCCAACCATATCTCGACGGAAGTCGCGACGGTTTCCGTGGACCAATTGCAGCAGCAGATTGAAGCAGCGATTCCGGTGATCGCCGAAAGTCTAAAGAAGGTCACTTCGCATAATTTCCAGCACTACAAATCCAGTACACTGCAGCGTCGTATCCAGCGACGAATGCAATTGCGAAAGATCGCATCGGTGGATCAATACGTTGATTATCTGCAACACCATCACGACGAGATCCATGCACTGTTTCGAGACTTGTTGATTGGTGTCACCGCGTTTTTCCGCGATCCCGAAGCCTTTGAAACGCTCCGCCACCAAGTCTTGCCGAAACTCTTTGAAAACCGTGACCCAAACGACAGCGTGCGCATTTGGGTGGCCGGATGCGCCAACGGTGCGGAAGCGTACACGATGGCGATCTTGTGCCGCGAAGTGATGGACGAATTAGCGGATCCGCCCAAGCTGCAAATCTTTGCTACCGACATTGACGAGCGTTCGTTAGCCATTGCCCGCCGCGGCACGTACCCGGCTGGGATCCGCGACCAGATCACCCCCGCGCGACTGAAACGTTTTTTCGTCAAACAGGGCACCCAGTATCACGTTTCCAAAGAGATTCGCGAGCTGGTGCTGTTTTCAATTCACAATCTGATCAGCGATCCTCCGTTTTCGCGCCTCGATCTGATCTCGTGTCGCAATCTGCTGATCTACCTTGGACCGCATCTGCAGAAGAAACTGATCCCGCTATTTCACTATGCGCTGCGGCCGTCGGGTTTTCTGTTCCTCGGTCCCAGCGAAAGCATCGCCTCGCATGGCGAATTGTTTCGCCCAATCGACGCCAAATCTCGCATTTCCCAGCGGAAAGGGACGGCCATTGGATCGGCCACCGCCACCGGGTTCTTGCCGCGGGCGACGACCGCTTCGCCATCGCCGATGACACCCGATTCCTCGGTCGATTTGACCGACATGATGCAGCGAATTGTGCTCGATGAGTTCACGCCGAAATCGGCGGTCATTGACGAATCGGGAAAAGTGTTGACCACGTCGCCCAATATTAAAAAATACCTGAATCTGACTGCGGGGCCGTTTGAAAACAACATTGTCAAAATGGCGGCAAGTGGATTGCAAATCGGTTTGCGCGCCGCGATATCGGAAGCCAAACGAACCAGCCGCCGAGTCCAGCACGAAAATTTGTCGCTACGTGAGGGCGATCAAGTTCAACGTGTGATGTTGACCGTCCAACCGATGCCACGCCTGGGCGAAGACACTCCGCTATTCTTGGTCGTCTTTCATGATGTTGGCCTGCCCATTCGGCGTGACGAGAGCGAGGACCGGCTTCCCCCTGAACTTCATCCCGACACCGACTCGCTGCTTGTTCAAATTGAACGCGAACTCGAGACCACTCGCAGTGATCTTGAACAGACGATGCAGGATATGGAGGCGACCAACGAAGAGCTGAAGTCGTCTAACGAAGAATTGTTGTCGATGAACGAAGAGTTGCATTCGGCAAACGAAGAACTGGAAACGTCGCGTGAAGAGATTCGTGCCAGCCGAGATGCCATCGCCAACATCAATAGCGATCTCGAGAACCTGTTCCGCAGCACCCAAATTGCAACGATCTGTTTAGATGCCAAGCAAAACACGATTTGGTACTCGCCAGCAGCCGCTCAGATTTATCGTCTAATCGACAGCGATATTGGACGGCCGCTCGATGACATTTCGCATGTCGCGGTCGAGATGCCCGCCATCCCCGATGCCAAGGATCTGTCGGCCAATGGTGGACGAATCGAAGACGAGATCGAAACGTATGACGGACGGTGGTTCCTGCGACGCGTGCTGCCATACATGCGTGGCGAAACCGCCGACGGGTTGATCCTGACCTTCATCGACATCACGCTGCAAAAGCAGGCGTCGATTCGCATGACCACCGAACACAACGTCATCCGTTTGCTGGCCGAAGCAAAGTCGTTTGACACTGCGGTTCCCAAGGTGCTCAAAGCGATTCGTGAATCATTGAGGGCCGATATCTGTGCGGTCTGGCTACCGGACGCTCAGCACCAAACACTGCATTGCACGGATGTCTCGGTAGGACCACATGACGCCGAGATGGAGCAAGTTGCCGCTAAAAACCAAGCGTTTCAGTTCAGCAAAGGCCAGGGGTTGCCCGGCCGTGTTTGGCAATCGATGAGCGTCCATTCGATTGAAAAGTTGTCGGCCGATACGAATTTCTCTCGCACGCACGCGATCGAGGCGGGATTGACGCATGCGATGGCGATGCCGATCGTGGTGGGCAGCGATTTCTTTGGCGTGATCGAAATTTTTTCCCGCCGCTCTCGACGATTCGAACCACCGTTTTTGGCGATGTTGCAATCGATTGGGATCGAATTGGGACAATTCATTCGCCACAGCCAAGCCGATGTGAACCTGCGTGACGAAGAGGCTCGCAAATCGGCCATCTTGGCATCGGCCCTGGATTCGATCATCACCATGGACGTCGATGGCCGGATCGTGGATTTCAATCCGGCTGCCGAGCAAACCTTCGGTTACAAACAACACGACGTGAAAGGACGTTTGTTAGCCGAAACCATCATTCCGGAAGAATTCCGCGACGCGCACACCCGCGGACTGCAGCGGTATTTGGCGTCCGGCCAATCCAAGGTCATCGGTCATCGGATCGAATTGACGGCCCAGCGGTCCAACGGGGAACAATTCCCGGTCGAACTGGCCATCAATGCGACGAAATCACGCGACGGATCTCCTTTTTTTACCGCGTATCTGCGTGACATCACCGAACACAAACAATTCGTGCAAACGATCTTTGATCGCGATGAACGAATCGTTGCACTGCTAAATTCCACCGCCGAAGGCATCTACGGCATCGATCCCGATGGCATCTGCACGTTCGCCAATGCATCGTGCGCGAAACTATTGGGTTTTGACGCTGCCGACGAACTTGTCGGCAAACAGATGCATCAGCTGATCCATCACACGCGTCGCGATGGTACCCATTGTCCCAACGACGAATGTCATATCTACGAGGCATTTCGCGTCGGGGCTAAGGTCCATGTCGATGACGAGATTTTCTGGAGAGCGGATGGGACATCCTTTGATGTCGAGTATTGGTCTTATCCAATGATCCGCGACGGCAAAACCATTGGCTGCGTCGTGACATTTTTAGATGTAGCCGACCGCAAGGAAGCAGAGCGTGTGGTGGCCAAACAACGCGAGGACCTGGATCTGGCGTTTCGTGCTGGCCGATTGGGGTCGTGGCACTGGGATATCGCGTCGAATCATGTGACATGGTCCGATCACTTGTACGAGTTACTCGGTTACGAACGCGATCAATTTGTCACGACCAGCGAAGGGTTCATGCAGATTATCCACCCCGATGATCGCGACTATGTGCAAGCTCGCATTGACGCGGCGTTTGCGGGCCAGTGCGAGGAATTCGAGATGGATTTCCGGATCTTTCGCGGCAATGACCAACAAGTCATCTGGACCTACGGCCGCGGCGTCATCCAGCGTGATTCGCAGGGCAATCCACTATCGATCACCGCGATCGCAAGCGACGTCAGCGAACGAAAAAAGGCCGAACTCGAGATGATCCAGCGTGAGCGAACGCTTTCGTTGGCACTGGACGCTGGCCGCATGGGCAGTTGGGTTTGGAATATTACCAAAAACCAAATCACGTGGTCCGATCGTCTGCACGCGATGTACGGCTATGACAAAAACGAATTCAAGGGGACTCCCGAGGGATTCTTGGAAATCGTCATCCCCGAAGATCACCCCGTCGTCCAGCAAGTCATTGATTCGATCCTGCATTCGGATTCCGAACGCGAAGAGTTCGAGTGCCGCTGCGTCCGAGGGACCGATGGACGGATCATCTGGTCACAGGTGCATGGCGTTGTGGACCGCGACGAGCAGGGCAATGCCCTGCAAATCACCGGCTTTGCCGTCGACATCACCGATCGCAAACAACGCGAATTGAATCTGGCATTTTTAGCCGATTTGCAATCTGCATTCGTCAATCCGCTATCGGCTGACGAGATTGTCCAACAGGCCTGCTCGCGTATCGCGAAGTACATGAACTTGTCGCGATGTTTGCTGGTCGAAATCGATGAAACAAACGAAACGGCCAAGGTGTTTCACGAACACGTTGCCGACGAGAGTCTTCCTAGCTTGGACGGGATTCATGGTCTTGCCGATTTCCACGACGACCACGAACGGGACGCTCTGTTAGCAGGCCAACCGCTCGCGATTGATGACTGCCAAAGCTCGTCGCGTCCCGCCGAATCGGTCGAGCGTTTTGCCAAGTTCAAAATTGGTTCGCTGTTCACCGCAACCTATGTTAGTGACCGAAGATTGAAGTTTGTGTTGGCCGCCATTCGCAGCGAACCCCATCATTGGCAAGCTGACGAAAAGGATTTTTTGCAAGAGTTTACCACCCGAGTTTACGCGAGACTTGAACGTGCCCGCGCCGAAGACGCACTGCGCGAAAGCGAAGAGTTTAATCGAACGATCATCGAGAGCAGTCCCGACTGCATCAAGGTGCTCGACTTAGACGGCCGCATGTTAACGATGAACTCCGCCGGGATTGCCTCGTTTGAGATCGCGGATTTTGAGACATTTCGTGGAAAGCGTTGGGAAACGTTGTGGCCTGCCGAAAATCAGTCCAACGTGCTTCAAGCCATTGCCGATGCCATCGACGGCGGCACCGGCAGCTTCCAAGCGTATTGCCCCACCGCAAACGGAACGCCTAAATGGTGGGACGTGATCGTCACGGCGGTCCGTGGTGTATCAGAACAAATTAAATTTCTCGTCGCGGTTTCCCGTGACATTACTGAACGAAAACGCTGGGAATTGGAACTTTCCGACCGCGAAGCGCACCTCCGCCGCGTGATCAACAATCAACTCGGACTTGTTGGCGTGATCGGAAGCGATGGCAAGCTATTAGAAGTCGACGATCGCTCGATGAGCATTGCTGGGCTCCGCCGTGAGGATGTGATCGGAAAACATTTTGCCGAATGCGCTTGGTGGACTTACGATGACTCGGTCGCCAACCAAATGCGAGACGCGATGGATCGCGCGTTTGCGGGGGAAACGGTGCGGTTTGATGTCGGATTGTATTCCAAGGAAGGCAATCCGCTGATGATCGATTTCATGATGGCACCGGTCCAGGATGCCAACGGAAATATTGAGTACCTGATTCCCTCGGGCGTCGATATCAGCGAACGCTATGCAGCGCAGATGCGATTGATCGAAAGCGAACGCCGAATGTCGATGGCGCTCAAAGCCGGTGCGATGGCGGCCTGGGAATGGAGCGAGGAGAAAAGCGTTTGGGAAGACTCTGTGTTCCAACTATTGGGAATCCCTCGACGAGACAACCCATCAAGTGAACTGTTCTTTCAAAGCGTCCATCCCGACGACCTTGCGGCGCTTAAATCAATGTGGCGCCAGGCGACCCAAAAGGGTGATGCCTATGAAACCGAATTCCGCATCATTCGTCCCGATGGCCAAGTGATTTGGTTGGCGGCGGTCGGCACCATCCTGCGCGATGAACACGGCAAGGTGACGCGGATCCATGGGCTGAACTGGGACATCACCGACGCCAAGGAATCCGAACGTCGCATTCTCGCCAGCGAAGAACGTCTACGTTTGGCACTAAGTGCTGCGGAGCTGAAACTTTGGCAATGGCACATCAATGCTGACAAATTCTATCGTTCCGGTGAATTGAGCAAACAATCGGGAATGGAATCCGCCAGACCGCTCGGGGGACTCGCCGAGTTTCTCGATCTGGTCCATCCCGATGATCGCGATCATGTCGAACAGTCGCTGCGTCACAGTTTGCAGTCGGGCACGCCGTATCGTTGCGAATACCGCATCCGACGATCCTCCAAGGCCTATCGCTGGGTGATGTCGCTTGCCCATCTTTCCGTCAAGGACAGCGATTCGCCGCTGCAAATGATCGGAGTCGAACTTGATATCACGACTCGACGTGAATCCGAAGAAGCGATCAAGTTGGCTCTCGAGAACCTCGAGAGCAGCAACACAAAACTACAGGGCATTTTCGATGTGACTTTGATCTTCGTCGGCGTCATCGACCTGGACGGTTACGTCAGCGAAGTCAACAAGACCGCTACCGCGGGATGCGGATACACTCGCGAGGAAATCATCGGCAAGAAGTTTTGGGAATGTCCGTGGTGGCGTCGATCGGCCAAGGTACAGTCGGCAATTCGTGATTCGTTTCAACGCGCCGCCGCAGGTGAAACGCTTGAAATGGAATTGGATTACTGGATCGCCGACGGATCCAAACGTGTCTTTCAATTCCGAATCGCCCCAGCTCGAAACGACAAAGGCGAGGTGACCTTTGTCGTGCCCAGTGGCGTGGACATTACCGAGCGAAAACGAAATGAACGCGAGATCCGCCTCAGCGCTCAACGATTGAGCGTGGCAGCCAAGGCGGCCGGTTTTGGCATGCTGCACGTCGATTTGCGTTCTTCGAACGTCATGTTTTCACCCGAGTTCAAACGAATTGTTGGCTACCCAGAAGATCACGCGTTCCAGATCCAGATGAACGAAACGCCTTCGTTTGTCTACCCCGAAGACGCGGCGGCATACCAGGAATACTTCCAGCAGGCCGCGCAAACACGACGAAAACTGATGACGCCGCTTGACCTTCGCGTCATCCGGCTCGACGGGGAATTGCGCTGGGTGCGTTTGCAAACCAAAACGCTGTGGACCAAAGGCAACCAAGGCAACAAGCGACCGTCGCAAATCATCGGCACGCTGCTGGACATCACCAATCAACACGAGTTCGAACAATCGCTCAAAGAAGCACGTGAACAGGCCGTTGCCGCAAACGAGTCAAAGAGTGCGTTTTTGGCCAACATGAGTCACGAAATCCGTACCCCGATGACCGCGATCCTCGGCTATGCCGATTTGATCGCCGAAAAGGTCAACGACGACGAAACGCTCTCGCACGTTCGTACGATCCGGCATAACGGTGGTTTCTTGCTGGATATCATTAACGATATTCTTGACCTGTCGAAAATCGAAGCGGGCAAATTTGAAATCAGCCAACAGCGTTTCGCTCCGAGTCATTTGGTCGAAGACGTTCGCTCGATCATGGAAGTCCGTGCGACCGAGAGCAACCTTGAACTCGATGTCGAGTATCACGGGAAAATTCCTGCCGAAATCACCTCCGACCCTAAGCGATTGAAACAAGTCCTGATTAATCTAGTCGGTAATGCAATCAAATTCACTCCCGCAGGCATGGTGAAAATCATTGTGCGATACATCGACCAGCAACACGATCGTGGAAGATTGCAGTTTGAAATTGTCGACTCGGGTATCGGCATGAGCCGGGAACAGCAGCAGCGATTGTTCCAACCTTTTTCGCAAGGCGACGGCAACGTCAACCGCGAATTTGGCGGCACCGGTCTCGGGTTGGCGATCAGCAAACGGTTGACCGAGATGTTAGGGGGTGAAATCTCGGTCGAGAGCGAATTGAGCAGAGGCAGCAAATTTACCGTCTCGATCTCCACCGGCGACATTGACGACGTGCAAATGATCCAGCCCAAATTGACGACCGAACCGGTGGCCAGCCCCACGCCTGCCGAAGCGATCCGCTTGGACTGCCACGTCTTGGTCGTCGACGACCGCCGCGACATTCGTTTTCTCAGCAAATCGTTGCTGAAAAAAGCAGGCGCCAAAGTCAACGAAGCCGAGGATGGCGAAGTTGCGATCCAAATGGTGGAGGAAATGGTCCAAAAAGGCCGCTCCTACGATTTGATTCTGCTGGACATGCAGATGCCGCGACTCGATGGATACCAAACCGCCGAGCGGCTCCGTCGACTCGGATTCGACGGTCCCATCATCGCATTGACCGCCGACGCGATGCAGGGGGATATGAATCGGTGCATCGAAAGCGGCTGCAATGATTACCTGAGTAAACCGATCAACGTCCAACGATTGACCCAAATGGTGCACCGCTTTACCAGCGGAGCTCACGAAACCCGTTGAGCTACGGCACACGGAATGCAGCAGGGGGTGAAACCCGCAAATCACCAATTACACTGAAGCTCTACACTATCTCAAGGCCGTTTCCAGGCCGTAAGCGAAAAAGGCGATGCTGACACCCGAACAAAAAAAACGCTTTCAAGAAGCGATCGACCGTGTGGGAGGCGACTGTGAATTGCTGGTTACGATGGCAGCGCTGGTCAGCGAGGATGCTCCGCAATTGGTCAACGATCTCGAACATCATTTCGAAAACGACCAACTCCAGGACGCTGCCGCCACCGGGCACAGTTTGAAAGGATTGCTGAGTACCTTCGAGACCGGAACTCCCGTCAAAGAGCTGCAAATGGTGATCGACGCGGCCCGGGCCGGCAATCGCGAACGTGGCAATGCGCTATGGTTGGCTTGTAAACCTGCGATCGAATCGTTGACTACCTCGATCACGGCATTGACGGTCAGCAACTAGAGCGGTTCAAACCGGGCATACAAATCGGATCGATGATCTCACCGAGCATTCGTCCGTCATTTTTTGCGAACGATCACATCAACCCACCGAGGTACGATCTCGTTGACACTCAATTCGCTCGGGACGTTGGTCAAGGCCTGCTCGGTGGACAACCGCTTCGGGATTCCCAATTGCACATCCTCGAGTTCCAACGAGACCGTGATTGCTGAAACGTCAAGAATTTTGAATGCTTTATCCGATCCCACCAACGTCACCTCGGCATAACTTGATCGCGGCTCGGCGACGACCCAATCAGCGGCCAAATTTCGATATTCGATCGGCACAATGATCGTTCGCTGTAGCGTGGCCGTTTGATACGCAAACAAAATCCACAGCAAAACCGCCAGCGACAGCGACGCGAACCCCATGAACCATCGGTCCCATCCGCTCTCGCCTCGCAAATCGTTCGTCACGGTCTGGCTAGCCAAAAATTGCTCGAGCCTTTGAGCCAAGCCTGCGGGATCGACCTCGGTCAGTTCGCCGCCATGCGCGGTGGTGATCGTCCCACGTTCTTCGGAGACGACAACCACCAAGGCATCACAGCACTCGGACAATCCCAACGCAGCGGTATGACGAGTTCCGCTGCCTTGCACTTTCGTCAAATTGGACGATAACGGCAGATGCAAACTTAGCTGCCGTATCCGCGAATCTTCAATCAACACCGCACCATCATGGCCGGGTGATTGGGGATGAAAGATGCTCAACAGCAGCGGTTCACTGATCTCGGCATCCACCAACACGCCACCACGCATGTGCCGGGTCAGCGGTTCACGGCCTGGGAACACAATCAAGGCACCGATCTGATCACGAGCAAGCGCCGCCACTGATTCGACAATCGTATCGATGATGCCTGAATCGGATGAGTCATGGGTGCCCTGCCGTAGCCATCGTGACGACACCAGCCGCTCGATGCCGTGCCGAATATCCTGCTGAAAGATCACAATGATCGAAAAGAGGATCGCGATGATCCCGTACTGGAAAATCATCGTGGTCAAATACATTTCCAACCACCCTGCTAAGACATACAGGGCGGCCAACAACGCAATCATCACCCCAAGCGACTGGGTTGACCGATGTCGTAACCAAACCAAGCCAACGTAGATCAATAGCGTCACGATACCGATGTCCAAAGCATCGGCTAAGCGAATCTGCTCGATCAATTCATTCAAATGACGCCGCATTTAAACTCACTTTGCGTGATCACAATCGTGTTCTTACTGACCGGTTGGGTCTTGCATTTCAAAACGAAGGTCGTAGCGGTCTTTATCCAAGACCTTCGCCACGACCTTTACTACCTCGTAACCGAAAGTTGCCGCGGACGCGTGCCGCGGCGATCTAGCGACGACTTCGAATCGCGTCGATCAAATCGGCCTTGTTCATTTTGCTGCGTCCCGAAATTTCCAGGTCCGCCGCCAAATTCCTCAGTTCATCCACCGTACGCTCTTCGAGTCGTGTGTTGGGGTTCCCCGTGCCTTGCGTCTTTTGATTCGGAGTCCGGCCTTCGTGACGACGTTGTTTATTGACCGTCCGCGCGGCCACCTCTTCGGCATCGTCCTCGGACTTGCCACGTTCAAGTTGACTCTGCTTGATGTGATCGTACTGTCGTTCGTCTTTATCAGACCATTTAACCATGATCGCCCTCCCTCGCCATTGATCTTGTCAGCGGATGTTTGATCGGATTTCCCATCGGGTGCAAGCTCGCATCCGCGACATCACTTTGAAGCATGGATCCCAGGAAGCAGGGAGCCCAGTGAAACCGTGGACGCGTTCAAAGAAAAGCTGTGACGCTGATTGCTTGATGCTAGCCCCGCAAAGTCAAAGATGCATTTTGCGTGCCATGCGAATCCCCCCGCAAATCCATAGAGTCCCCCTTCATTCGTCGCTGCAATGGGACATCGATGGATGAGTCAGGGAGACTAATTTGAATGTGGGCAAGGCTCAGCACGACCAACCGGCGACAGACATGGACGACCACTTGGTATTGAAGTGATGTCCGATCAACCCGCTTGGCAGACAAACGCGACTTTTCACATCACGACCAAGCAAAGCGATCTTGGCAAATCCCACAAAAGCACGCGAAAAAGCGTGTTTGTCGGCAAAAAATCAGCGTCTGCCTCTGTCAACCCTCTTGTGCGGCACGCCAAGTGCTGATTCGGATGACCACGCAAATCAGTAGTAACTAAAGGATTTTTTAAACACAACTTCAAGGATGAAATCATGTTAGTTCTTAGCCGCAAATCAGGTGAATCGATTCGACTTGGCGACGACATTGTCCTGACCGTCCATCGCACTCAAGGCAATCGCGTCCAACTCGCGATCGAGGCTCCACGCGAAGTGCCCATCCGGCGTGCAGAACTTAGGTCAACGCCGCGAACTGGTTCGCCGCGAGAAAACGTCTCGGTCAGTCGCTTGCAAGACTACCTGCGCCGATCCGCTTGAGCTGCTGCGTTTCGAGCAACAGCGAAACCCTGTTCCTTAAAACCACCTCTTCTATAAAACGAGAGAACCATGCGTTACACCATTTTGATGGCAACGGCGATCGCCGTGGGCATTTCTTTTTCCGCGACGAGCCATGCGGATGAAAAATCGAGCGACACCGCAAACGAAAGAATGCAAGGCAGATGGAAAATCGTCGAAGGCGTCAACCAAGGACGTGAACTATCCAAACAAGAACTCGACGGCAGCACCGTGTCGGTCACTGCTAACTTGATTGTGACCTACGACCGTGATCAACAACAACGCTTCCAAGCCGTCTTTACCGTCGATGATTCTCAAGACCCGATGCACATCACGATGACATCGGTTCCCGATACGGCGCGTCCCAGCGAAGTCGCTCGTGAAAAGCAGGACCGCCCAGCGGATCAAGCCCAGGAAACGATGACGTCAGGCATCCTGAAATTCGATGGCAAAAACCGCTGGGTTTTGTGCTATGCGTTGCCCGGTGCCGAGCGACCTACGGAATTCAAATCGCCCAAGGGTAGCAAGATCATGCTGTTTACCCTGCAAAAGGACCAGGGCGATCCCGTCCCCGGACTCGGCAAAACGATCGAAAGCGAAAAAGAATAGCGAGGGGATCGCGAACCATCAGCGAGCCGGTCGCGAGCGAATCGGCTCACCTGGCTTCTCGCCTGCGCGTTTTATGACCAGCTTGGCTGCTCCGCATCCACGCCGGCTTGAATGCCTAAGAAATTGCACTAAGACTCGGCAAGATTGCGAGGACTGAAATACGCCACCGCTGCCTCTGTGGCGGTCGCAATCGAGTTGGTCCAAAGTTTGCTTTGAATTCACGATGTTCACTCAGGTGTGAATCGCCAGCGGACGGGGTATCCCCCAGCCGGGCGTTCCAATTAATAACATCATGAATTCGAAGAAACCATGGCTACTGACACCCAATCTGTTTTCAAACGAGACATTCTTAGCGACAAGAACAACGACAAAGTTTGTGGTTTATTGCAGCAAAACTTGGTCAACTTGATCGATCTTGCTCTGACACTAAAACAAGCCCATTGGAATGTCGTGGGCCCGAATTTCCGCAGCATTCATCTGCAACTCGATGAAATCATTGCGACCGTTCGTGAAGCCAGCGACGAGGTCGCCGAACGGATCAGCACCTTGGGCGTTGTCCCTGATGGACGCGCCGCCACCGTCGCGGAATCGAGCGAATTGTCCACTTACCCTCGCGAATTCGTTAAGTTCAGCGAGACGGTAACGCTGTCGGCGGACGCGGTGAAAACGACGATCGATTCGCTACGCAGTGCGATCGAAAAACTTGGCGATCTCGACCCGATCAGCGAAGACATGTGTATTGGCATCTCCTCAGCCCTTGAAAAGCACCTCTGGATGCTGCAAACCCAAGAAGTGGTTTAAATCGCCAATCGCATCGCGAGCGAGATGGCCGGTGCCACACCGGCCATCGCTTTTCGGGCCATCGCTTTTCGGGCCATCTGACTTACTTGGCACGAGCCATACGGCATTTCTAGCAGGGGCGGCACAACGCACTCGGCCCTAACTGCCCTAGGCTCACTTCGCCCCACGTTGGCCCCCACGCTGCCCCCTCACGTGTTGGCCTTCCCCTCGTTGACCTCGCGGCTGGATTACTTCGATTGCGACTCGAGGTGCAGCGCCATCAACGTTTCGGCATCGGCCAAGACGGCCGCACGCGACTCTTCGGGGATCCCCGCCATGCCACTTGTACTCCATGCGGCCTCGATTGCCTTTCGCTGATTGGTCGGCATTGCAATGTTCGCCTCGCTGGCGAGCTGAATGCGACGATGCAGTAGAAAGAACTCGGGATCAAAGATCACTTGCTCAAACAATGAATCGCTGAACAACGACTTCGCAGCAGATTGACTCAGCGCATGCTCGTGATCTCGCTTTAGCTGACTCGGCGATGTCTCTTCAGGAATCATCAGGATCCGGTAATCGCGTAACACACAGCCAAGCCACTGGCTGCCCATCGCGACATCGATCGGAATCGACAGAATCAAACCGGCCAACAATGGCGAAAACCAGATCAGGAACGCTGGCGCATAAATGGCTAGCGCCGCGGTAACCCCGATGCTTAGCAACGTGACAAAGCCAAACCGTTTGGCCGCGTCCCGCCATGCGACCCCTTGCTCGTCCCGCGTTTGCGCGCCCCATTTGACGTTCGTGCCTCGCAAGGTCGCCAACACGAATCGGCTGTGATAGATCGCCATGATTGGCGACAACAACACCGACGCCACGACTTCAACCGCGACGCTGGCCACCAGCCGCAGACGCCCCCCAAGCAATCCTACCGACTGCGAGTCTCGCATCGCGATCAGCAGACTCCAAAATTTGGGTAGCAACAACAGCGACATCGAAACGACAAACAGGATCAAGGCCCCAGAATCGAACTGAGGTCCCCGAGAACCAGGCTCGGCGATGCGATCCAAGATCGTTCCGATAACGCATAGTGCGGTGAACAAGATCCAAATCGGCGATGCCACGTACGACATCACTCCCGAAGCAAAATGCAATCGGCTGAGCGGACGAAAGCCTTCGCTGATCAACAGCTGCAGATGCTGAAGATTCCCCTGACACCATCGTTGGTCGCGTTGGGCGTAGTCAGCGATCGTGGTTGGACATTCTTCATAACTGCCTGCTAAATCGGTCGCCAATTGGACTTTCCAACCGGCTCGCAGCATCAACGCGGCTTCGACAAAGTCATGACTGAGAATTTCGCCTCCCAGCGGTGCCTTGCCGGGCAGCACGGGAAGGCCGCAGTGCCTGAGAAAGGGCTTGATGCGGATGATCGCATTGTGTCCCCAATAATTGCCTTCGTCGCCCGCCCACTTGGCAAACCCTGCGACGAAAATGGGACCGTACACGTGGGCTGAAAACTGTTGCAAACGTGCGAACAACGAGCTTCGTCCCACCGGGGTCGGTGGCACTTGCAGGATGCCCAACGCGTCGTCGGCTTCCATCCGCCGCACCAATTCAACCATGGTTGTCGCGTCAACCAAGCTGTCCGCATCCAACACGATCATGTAACGATATCGGCTACCCCAGCGACCACAGAAATCGGCGATGTTGCCCGCTTTACGAGCGATGTTTTTGGGGCGATGGCGATAGTAGACGTTCACGTCCTCGCCGTGGCGTCGCAGCAACTCTGACCATGCACGTTCCTCTTGAAGCCAAATTTCGTGATTGGTCGAATCGCTCAGCACGTAGAAGTCAAATTGCCCTACCGCATCGATCGACCGTAGCGACGACAGCATCGCTTCGATCCCCGCAAACACGCGGTGTGGCGATTCGTTGTAGACCGGCATTAGGACCGCCGTTCGGGCTGCCGTGCTGGTTGGCGTGCTGGCCGATATGGGGACTTCGCCTGGCGAAATCGACGACGCCGATCGCGGCGGTTCCATGGAAACCGGGCGACGCCACAAACAAACGAACCCCAATGTTGCGAGCGAAAACGAAAAGACGATCCAACCAAACAGCAACGCGAACAGTGGCAAGCTGAGCAGCTCGAACAGATTCAGATGGTTCCCACCAGCGATCACCCAGTAATAGGTCGCGGTGCCGATCGCGGTTGCGATCAACGTCCACAAAAACCCCCCTCGGCGAATCCACTTGGTCGCACGAGCAGGACTGGACATATTTGAATTTTGATTCGGACTTTGCATAACGGTAGCCTCGTCCGTCTTAGTGCGGACTTTCAAGAGAGAGAAGAAGGGCTCACGCCGCCAAGATCAATTGCTCGGACGCCACCCAGGGGACACGCCCCAAGGAAACACGCCCAGAGCCCCACTCGCCGACAACGCTAACCGCAGGTCCGTGCACGGTTATCGTGAACCACGTCCGCAGTTACCGCCCGCCGTCATCGGCAAAAACATCATCATCAAACGACTTGTGTTGAATAACAAGTTGCCATTGAACCTGCGGAACGCTCCGCAGCATTCGCTAGTTCTGTTGCTCGGCGTACCGTCGACGTCCTTTCAAGACCGCCATTCGATTGCCGCCAAATAATTGCGTAACCCACCACTGCATTCGCAGCGGTGCGGCGCGACGAATGGGACTCGCATTCCACATCGGTCGATCGATCGACGCAGGGATCACTTGGCGAGCCAACTGGGGTTGCGCAGGCATCCGTGTTAATTCTTCGATCGCCAACTTGATCGACGCGGTCGTCAAATCGGTGGTGGTTCCCGGAGCGGATTGCGATTGGATTCTCATTGCCGCTTGGTTCACGATTCGATCACTTTCAACGGCGGCCCGATCGTCGGAAACGCCACACTTTTGCAAGTAGGATTTCACTTGTTGACGTGAGTGATCGTGGTTCGATGGATATGGTGTTGCACAAGGCATGCTAAAGGAAGCACCTGTGCAGAACGCTGTTTGTGAAACGGACATGAGATAGATCCTTGGATAAGCTGAAAAGTTGAGCGAGTAACGCTCCGTGTTCCCTACGTTTGCTAGGTAAGTACAAACGTTGTGCCACAACATCGTCCACACCGACGCGAATTCTTTTACCACCCGCCAGCAGAGTCGGATTAAAGAGGCCCCGCCTTGCACTAGGGGGGTAAGGTTCACATTGAACCGCTGTGCGGGAACATTTTGCCATTAACACCGTAGGAAAGATTATTTAGCATTTCGATTGTGAAGTTTCCGTGGACAGCAGCAATGTCCGCCGAACCGTCAAAGTTCCCCATGCCGCCCGCGTTTTGCTGCTCAATTTGCGACCAACCGGTTGCTTCTCAGTAAAGCAGGTCCCATGGGTTCTTAGGCTTTTCGCGTTTTATCGCTGCCCCCCCCAAGCGAAACCATCACAATCCTCGCTCCCCCCCACCTACAAATAGGCTCGCAATGAAGCGACGCACCTTTTTGGCGACGGGACTGTCGCTTTCGTTGGCTCCTTCGAATCTGTTGCCAAAAGCCAAGGCTGCCGATGCACAACTCGTTTCCTCGCTTCGTCGAGAGCCTGCATTGATGGAACAGAGCGACCACAGTTTCCTGCGTGATCTGCAACAACGTTGCTATCAATTCTTTGTCGATGCCGCCCATCCAAGTACAGGGTTCATTTCGGACCGCGGAGCCACGGACGGATCGTGGTTCAGTGATCATGCGAGCTCGGCGGCGTGCGGGTTTGGATTAGCAGCCCACAGCGTGGCCGCCCAATCCGAGTGGGTTCCTCGCGAACATGCCGCCGATCGGACTCGCCAATTGCTGTATTCGCTAGTCAAGTTGGCTCACCACAAAAAGGGATTTGTCTACCACTTTTTTGATGCCGCCAGCGGCAAACGATCCAAAGGAGCTGAAGCATCCTCGATCGATACGGCGCTGTTATTGACCGGAGCCATGACCGCAGCGACGACATTTTCGGATGACCTGGAAATCGTCCACTTAGCAGACGAACTTTACCGCCGTGTGGATTGGCAATGGATGCTCGGGGCGAACGATTTGTTGCACATGGGGTGGACCCCCGAATCGGGCATGATCCCGCATCAGTGGGACAGTTTCAGCGAACTGATCGTACTGGTATTGTTGGCGATTGGGGCACCGAGCTCGCCCATCCCGCCACGATGTTGGCAAGCATGGCGTCGCTCGCCGGTGTTGCAACACGACGGCGAAGACTTCATCAGTTATCCACCGCTGTTTGTACACCAGTATCCGATGGCGTTTTTCGATTTTCGCAATGTTCGATCCGCCAGCGGACGCAGTTATTGGGACAATTCGGTGCGAGCTCACCATGCGCAAATCGCGTTCATGACCGAGCTCGGCCGCCGTTATCCATCGCAAATGCAACATTACGGCAACGACATGTGGGGGTTAACCAGCAGCGATAGCGCCGGCGGGTACCGCGATTGGGGTGGCCCGTACGAAAACGGCCGCTGCGAACCCGACCGTGATATCGATGGAACGATTGTTCCCAGCGCCGCAGCGGGTGGGTTGGCGATCGTGCCCCAACAAGCCTTGCATACACTGCGTTACCAAAAGCAACACTTCGGCGACAAAATCTTTTCCCGCTATGGTTTCGTGAACGCCTACAATCCGGCGACCCATTGGGTTGGCCGTGACGTGATCGGAATCGACACCGGAATCACGCTGGTCATGGCCGAAAACCTATTGACCGGTGGGGTTTGGGAGGCGTTCATGCGACATCCTGCAGCAACCCGAGCTTTAAGTCTCGCTGGATTCGCGTAGCACGCCGACCGCCGACTCAATGGCACACTTGTTGCTTTCGAAGTCAATCCCGATGGGTTCACTCTTTTCACCCCGGGATTTCCCCTTATGTTGCGACTCTTTACAGCATTCTCGCTGCTTCTTGCTTTATTCGATGGCATCGCATCGGCTGATTCGCCAAGCCGCCAAGCAATTCGGCCACAAGGACGGCCATCGGATGCGGCGACGCAGATCACCAGCTTTGCCGAACTGAAGACATTGGCCGCAGCGACCGCCAAGGATGAATTTCAACCGCGTCCTGAGCCACCCGCGGCGCTGTGTCAAATGAGCTACGAACAGTATCGCGATATCCAATATCGGCCTGAGAAGGCGGTGTGGTGGAAAGACGGGCTTCCGTTTTGGCTCGAAACATTTCACCGAGGCTTCGTGCAGCGCGACCGTGTTTCGCTGTACACCAACGAGAAAGGCGTCTCCCGCGAAGTCCCGTTCTCGTCACAGAACTTTCGGTATCGCACGCCGATCGCAGAAGAGGTCGTTCGCAACTCGGGACATGCCGGCATCAAGATCGCAGGCCGCTTTCCCGGCCGCAGCGATGGACAAGAGATGTTGACGTTCCTTGGATCGAGTTACTTTCGCGGCCGAAGTGCCGATACGGTCTATGGCACCTCGGCTCGTGGGTTGGCCGTGGACATAGCGCTGAATCGCGACGAAGAGTTTCCCTTTTTCAAATCGTTTTGGGTCCAGCGTCCCAAGACCGACGATGAACAGCTATCGATATTGGCCTTGATGGATAGCCGTTCGGTGAGCGGCGCGTACCGGTTCACACTGACGCCGGGAACCACCGAAACCGTTGTTGATGTCAAGTGCTCGTTGCACTTTCGTTCGCTGCCGGAAAAGATTGGTTTAGCGCCGCTGACCAGCATGTGGATGTGGGGCGATGGGTTGACCGGACCTCCGCTGGACAATCGTCCCGCCGTCCACGATTCCGATGGGTTACTGATTCACGCAGAGGACGACGAATGGACATGGCGCGCGTTCGCTCGGCAAAGCTATCCTTCGGTTAGCCAGTTCCGTGTCAACAAACTAAAAGGATTCGGTGTCCTGCAGCGTAACCGGGCTTTCTATCACTTTGACGATCACAACGCCCAGTACCACAATCGGCCTAGCGTTTGGGTGCGACCGAAACGAGGCTGGGAAAACGGCGTCGTTGAACTGCTTGAATTGCCGGGTGCCCACGAGGGAATCGACAACATCGGCGCCTACTGGATCCCCGATCAAAAACCGACACTCGACACCCCGCTGGAACTGGACTACCAAGTTTCGTTCTTTCCTGGGGATCGCAGTGACCAAACCAAAGTTGCACGAGCGACCTATTTCGATGTGCAGCGGCAAGACGGATTCATCGCAATGGATATCCGTTTCGCCGGAGATGTGATTGCCAAGCGACGTCGCGGCACCGTGGATGTCGAAGTTGCAACCATTCGCGGTAAAGTGTTGTCCACATCCGCCGAACGCACCGACACCGGCGACTGGATCGCACATGTTTTGTTGGAACCGACCGAACCAGCTCCGGTGGAACTCAGCCTCACGCTGGTCGATGCCAAACCCAATGTGAAACAAAAGTTGTCAGAACGGTTTGTCTATCTCTGCCCTGACCAAGAACCGACATTTGAGTATCCACAGGTGTATACGCGAAAGGAATAAGGCGATTGCCTGCATCGGGTTGGGCACAGTAATTGCGTTAACTGCCAGAGGTAAAAACGGCGATGTGTGGCGTTGGACGACTTCCGTCCCGCATGCATCCCGTCGCTATACCCGCAACAGGGACGCAAACAATGTCAACCCATACGACAACTTCAAATAATCGACTGCCCGAAGCAAATCCGAACTCCCAATCCAAAACGGATCCCTGGGAACCGGTCTTCACCGCGATCAATATTCGCTGGCCGCAAATCAATCAAGACGAACTAAAGCAGTGCGATCGCTCGGTCGATGCGGTGACCGAATTCGTTGCCTCCAAGGTGGACACTCAGCGAGACGAGATCGAATCGGTCGTTTCCGAGTTCGCTCCGGCGCACGACTCTCCGCTTCGATCATTCGTCGATCAAGCACAGCGGGCAGGCGAACAAGTTAGCAATTCGGTGCATTCTGCGGTCGAGCGGGTGCAGTACGAAATTGATGAACTGCCCGTCAAAACGTCGCTAACCAACCTAGCGATTGGCTTCGGACTCGGCGTGCTGGCAACGACGCTGTACTTCAATTCGCGTCGTCAACCCACCGCTTGGCAACAGATCCGTTCCAACCGCTTGTTTCAATAACCCAACCGCAAAACCAATTTTTACAGGACCTTGATCATGATTACTTTTCGATACCTCAGCTTATCTGCCCTGGTCGCGGCGATGACCTGGACTGCGGCCCCCGCCCCTGCAGAGGCTCAAGTCGTCGTCCAGTACGGCAACTCAGGATCGTACTACCAACGCGGTTATCCGACGTACTCTCAACCATCGTACTCGGTCCGCCGCTATTCGCCCCCATCGTACAGCCAACCCTATTCGTATTCGGTACCGTCGTACAGCTACCGGCAATCGACTCCGCAATACTACGCGCCAAACGGCCGGTACAGCAGCGGGTATCGCGGCAGCAACTCGGTGCCTTATCAACCCTATGGATCGACCATTGACGGACGGTACTACAGCAATGGCACGTACTACGGAAACAATGTCTACGGCAACAATGTTTACGGGAATGGCTACTACGGCACCCCGTCGCAACAGCGAGGAGCAGCCATTGGTGGTGCGATCGGAGACGCCATCGGTGGCCAACGAGCTGGCAACATCGGTGCTGCCATTGGCAGCGCGATCGGCAACCAGTAATGCGAGCTAGGCTTCTAGTCCTGTCAGCCGCCAAGGCTCTCATAGCCACAACTGCCCAACCAGAATCAGGCCTGTTGAAAAACCAGGCCTGATTTCGTTTTACGCCTGCTCAAATGTTTTACGCCTGCTCAAATTCTGGGCCAACAAACATACGAATGGCCCCGGGGATGCATTCAAACTCGACCGGCTCTTCATCCACCACTTCGCCATCAAGCGTGAATCGCATCGGTGGATCCGAAAACAGTTTCAAGCGGCGGGCTTGCCGATAGATGACCTGTTCACACTCGAGGAAATTACCGAGCAGATTGCCGGCAACGATTTCGACCATGTCCATCACGTCGCCGTCTTTGATCAGCACGACATCCAGTAATCCGTCGACCAGCGATGCCTCGGGAGCCACTTCGATCCGTCCCGCATTCGTTCTTCCGTTGGCGACCAGCACGGCCCAACTATCAAAGTCCGCGATTTTCTGGCCATCCATTTCTGCATTGACGCGAAAGCTTTTCATGTCCGCCAAGACGCCGACGGCGCCGCGTAGATAACTGAACGCTCCCCAGCGAGATTTAATCTCGTCGGTCAGTTCCTCTGAAACGCGAACACAGTTGCCGCCTGCGGCGACATTGGCGTAATAACGCTCGAATCCATGACCCGTAATCCGGACCACATCGATCGGGACCGGTTGACGATTGCAAGACAACGCGACCGCTTGTTCGACCGCGTCCGAAATGGCCAGCGTGCCAGCAAAGTCATTGGCGGTCCCCAGCGGAATGACCGCCAAGCAGGGGCGACGATCGGCGTCAATTTTCATCAACGCATTGACAACGGCATTGACCGTTCCATCGCCACCGGCGGCGAAGACGATGTCGCAGCGACAATCGAGCTGCGTTTGGATCGTTTCCTGCAGATTCAGTTCGCGAGTCATTTGAACCCACGTGGTCGTTGATAACGGCAATAGCTTGCGAAGCCGCTCGACTTGCTCGGACTTGCCCGAGCCCCGGTTCCAGAAAACGAGGTTGGTCATGGTTCGTTTTTCGACACCCTAATTTTTTTCAAGGTAACTTGCGGGGAATTCACAGCCGTCATGGCACAACGCCCCGTGACGGTGTACTGCATTTTTTGCGCCCGATTTCGTGCATCCGATTTCTCGTGATTGCCAATTGGGGTGACTGCCATTTTCGCCATCCACGTTTGTTGGCTCGACAGCGTGATTCTCAGAGGTGCCTTGGATCTGCTAGAATGCAAAAAACATCTTACAACACGCTCTCAACCAAGGCTGACCTATGAGTTCGCTAGACCAACTAAAAAAACACACTGTCGTGGTAGCTGACACCGGCGACATTGATGCAATCGCCAAGCACAAACCTCACGATGCGACGACCAACCCCTCGTTGCTGTACAAAGCCGCACAGATGCCGCAGTACCAATCGCTGCTCGACGAGGCGATCGCCTACGGTCAATCCAAATCCAACAGCGAAGAAGGGCTGATCGACGCGATCATCGACAAGCTATCGGTCACCTTTGGCTGCCGTATCTTGGATCTGATCCCCGGCCGCGTGTCGACCGAGGTCGATGCACGACTGAGCTTCGATACCGAAGGAACGGTCCGCAAGGCTCATGAGTTGATTGAATTGTACAAGGAAGCTGGGATTTCGAAGGACCGCATCCTGATCAAGATCGCGAGCACCTGGGAAGGCATTCGTGCCGCCGAGCAATTGGAAAAGGAAGGCATCCACTGCAACTTGACGCTGCTGTTCGGCTTCGGTCAAGCGATCGCGTGTGCCGAAGCCGACGTGACGTTGATCAGCCCCTTTGTCGGCCGCATCTACGATTGGTACAAGAACAAAAAGGGCGTCGATTCGATCCCCGTTTCCGAAGACCCAGGCGTGGAATCGGTCACGACCATCTTCAATTACTACAAAAAACACGGCTACAAGACCGAGGTGATGGGAGCGAGTTTCCGCACCAAGGAACAAGTAATGGCCCTTTGCGGCAGCGACCTGCTAACGATCTCGCCCGATTTGCTCGGACAGCTTGCCGAAACCGACGCGGATGTCCCCAAGGCCTTGGATGCCGACGCGGCCGCCAAGATGGACATCGAAAAGATCGAAATGGACGAAGCGACGTTCCGCTGGATGTTAAACGAAGACGCAATGGCGACTGAAAAGTTGGCCGAAGGCATCCGCGGCTTCGCCGCCGACCTAGACAAGCTACGCAGCTACCTAGCCCAGCGAATGGAAGCCGCCTCGGTGTAAGCGGGGGGTGGTGGGATAGGCTTCCAGCCTGTCATCAGCATGGGCTGCAATCCATGGCAAGCCGCTGGCCTTCCGCACTGGCACCACTTTCATCAGCACCTACGTTTCATCTTGTCATCTACTAGAAGACGAGGCGATGAACGAGACAGGAATATTTAGGCGGCGCAAGCTGCCGCATATCGATGTCGAAGGCAAACCGTATTTCATTACGGGATGCCTTGCGGGAAGCCTGTCGGCCGTCGGCATGAAGCGGATCAAAGCACGTCGCGACGAATTGGATCTGCGACCAAAGCCGATCGACTTATCGGACCAACAGTGGGAGATAAAGAAGCACAAGTTAGTGTTCAAGCTGGTCGACAGCTTACTTGATGGTGATACTCCCGTTCGACACTTTGACGACGATAACGCAGCAGAAATAGTTCAAAACGCTTTTCTACACTTCGCAGACGAACGCTATCGTTTGTTGGGCTTCGTTGTGATGCCAAGCCATCACCATTGGCTGTTCTTGCCAGACGAACATTGGGCTGCGGAACAACTGTCTGCTTCAAGTCGCAATCACACGCCACGGGAAATCATCTCGCACAGTGTCCAAAGTTTCACAGCAACTCAATGCAATCGAGTGCTAGGACGATCAGGAACATTTTGGCAGGGCGAGACGTTTGATCATTACGCTCGAGACGAAGCTGAAATGTTTCGCATTATTGAATACATCGAACAAAATCCGGTTGCTGCAGGTCTTGCACAGCGGCCTGAAGACTACAAGTGGTCGTCCGCACGCATCCGCTCCAAACTCGGTCTACAGCAAGGCGATCCGATCCCTAAATCCATTTAGTCATGCGGGTAGGCTTCCCGCATGTCATCAAACATTGAAATATGGATTGGAAAAGGAAAAGAAGAAGAGATAAAGCCGAAGACAGGCTGGAAGCCTATCCCACACTTGCCTATCCCACGTTGGACTGTTTGATGGTGTCGACGAGGCTTTGCACTGCGGGACTTAACCGACGTCCTTTCTTCCACATGAACGCAATCTGCCGCTCACCGAGATGCCGACGCAATGACTTGACCACTAACCGCCGACACAACTCGCCATTGACGCGACCAGCCAACACGCCAACCCCCAACCCGGCTCGGACACACGCGATCGTAAAACCACTGTTGTCCGTTTCCGCAACCACGTTTGCCGTCAACCGTTCGCGGTGCAGCGTGTGATCCAGTGCGTCGCGACCGTGTGTCCCAGGCCGCGTCACGACAAGGTCGTGCTTGACCAACTCGCGGAGCGTGCAGTTGCTCGAACCGGCAAACGGATGCCCCTTTTTACAGATCGCTAAAAACTCGACCAAATAAGCAGGTTCGAAATGGATCAATGGCGAGGCCTTCTCGTGCTCGGGCTCGAGCGTTAAAGCCAAATCGGCTTCTCCCGACAAAATCAGCTCTTCGGCAACTTGATTGTTGCCTTCGCGCAGCACCAACGGATTATCCCAAGCTTGGCGAAATTGCTGCAGCGGATTGGCGATCTCTTCCATCATCATGCGGACGCCCGCCACGATCGTGATCGGTCGCGAATCCCCCTGTTCGTCCGCGGCAAGATCAAAGGTTGAATCCAAACCGGCTAACAACTCGGTGACCTGCGTGTACAACTTCGCCGCCATCGCCGTCGCAACCACGCCTCGACCTGATTTCTCGAACAAATCCGTTCGATACAAACGCTGCAACGTTTGAATGTGTTGCCATACGGTCGGCACCGAAAGCTCCATCTCGCGTGCCGCTGCCGCATACCCTCCGCGTTCATAAACACACCTAAACGTCTGCAGTTGCTGAACACTCAACTCGCTGGCACGTGACCGGGAACCCGAGGAATGCTTCATCGCCAAGATCATTAGTTATTTATAAACGAACGTTTTGAAGTATTTTATTTTAGCGAACACCAACTTCCATTAGAATCCCATAACGTCAAAGAAACTCCCCCTCGTGACGTTCAAGTCTGCACCCTGGATCCCCCATGACCGAGTCCGTCGCAACGCGACAACGATTCCTGTTAGTGCTGTTGCTGTTTCTACATACAGTGAACACCTACATGGACCGCGTCTGCATTTCCGCAGCCAAAGGGCCGATGCAATCGGACATCAGCGGTTTGTCGGACCAAATGATGGGCTACGTGTTCGGCATTTTTGCGATCGGTTACGCGCTGTTTCAAATTCCCGCAGGGATGTTTAGCGATCGTGCGGGACCGCGACTCGCACTGACCATCGTGGTGATCGTCTGGAGTGTGTTTACGGCATTGACCGGGGCGGTGTTTACCGCAATCAGCTTACTCGTCGTCCGTTTTTTGTTTGGAATGGGCGAAGCCGGTGCTTACCCCGGTGCCACGCGAGCGTTGTACAAATGGTTGCCTGCGAAGGAGCGTGGTATCGGACAAGGAATCTTCCATTCCGGAGCCCGTGTCGGTGCGGCACTATCGTTGGTGGTGATGCCGGCGCTAATCGATTGGATCGGATGGCGATGGACGTTTGTTGCCAACGGCTTTGTAGGGTTAGTTTGGGGAGGCGTTTGGTGGTATTGGTACCGCGACTCGCCCAGTGACCATCGGGGGACGAACCAGGCCGAGGTCGATTTGATCGCAACCGGCATCGCAGAACAACAATCCACACCGCTGAACATTCCCTACATCCAAATTGTGACGTCCGCGAACGTGTTGTTGGCAATGTTTCAATACGCGGCAAGCAACATTACTTTTTTCATCAGCATCACGTGGCTGCGTCCTTATATCGAAGAACGCTGGGGCAGCCAGGCGGCTAATTTGTCGGCACTTCCGCTGTTGGTCGGCGCCGTTGCACTGTGGCTCTCCGGCACCTTGGTGACGCTGCTTCATAAGCAGGGCATGCCGGTCCTGTCGCGGCGAATCCCGGCGATGATCGGATTTGCCTTGGGGGCAATCGGACTGTTGTTGTGCACGCAGACGGCCGATTCAGAAACCGTTTGGCCGCTGATCCTCTGTTTTTCAATCGCGTTATTCGGAGTCGAAATGACACTCAGCCCCAGTTGGGCTCTTTGTATGGACATCGGTGGTGACCGCAGCGGTGCGGTTTCAGGTGCGATGAACATGGTCGGCAACATGGGCGCCGCGTTGAGCGCCGTTGTGTTCCCGTACTTCGTCGCCAAGGTAACGATGCCCTACTTCGCTCTCGAAACGGGGACTGCAAATTCGTTTTTTGTATTCGCTGCAACGATCAACACGTTGGCGATGTTGGCTTGGTTGTTCATGAATCCGCTGCGACCACTGCGTGAATTGTCCGCAGGAAAATTGCGACTACGGCTAGCGAGCTTCGCGGTCATGATCGTGGTGGTGATCGCGGCCTTGATCTATACCAATTTTCTGATGCGGTAAACGAACATGGCAGAACCGAATAATCCGAAACGCGGGGTCGCAGTGGGAGCGGGCTACTTTAGCCACTTCCACTACGACGCATGGAACCGCATCCCCGCCGCAGCGATGGTCGCAGTGTGTGACGTCGATCGCGAAAAGGCGAACTCGGTCGCTCGCGAGTACAAGATCGCTAGCGTCTACAATGACGTCCAGGCGATGCTCCGAGCCGAACAACCTGACTTTATCGACATCATCACGCGGCCGGATTCGCATTTGAACTTGGTTCGCATCGCGGCCGAGGCGGGCGTCGATGTAATCTGCCAAAAACCGCTGGCACCGACCATCGACGAGGCGGCTGAATTGGTTGACGTCGCTGACGCTGCCGGAATCCGTTTGATGGTCCACGAAAACTTTCGCTTCCAACCGTGGTATCGTGAAATGTCGCGTCTGGTCGAAACCGGCATCGTGGGCGACACGATCCACTCACTCAGTGTGCGAACGCGGATGGGTGACGGATGGCAGGCGGATGCCTATCAAGCTCGCCAACCTTACTTTGCTACGATGCCGCAGTTGCTGGTGTTTGAAACCGGCGTGCATTTCATCGATACATTTCGATTTCTGGGCGGCGAGATCGAGGGTGTCTTTGCGTCGTTACGACGGCTAAACCCTAACATTGTCGGCGAAGACACCGGGATCATCCTGTTTGAATTTGCCAGCGGTGCACGTGGCCTGTGGGACGCCAGCCGCTATCATGAATCCGAAGCCGAAGATCCCCGCTACACGTTTGGCGAATGTTTGATCGAGACCGATGGCGGATCGATTCGATTGGCCAGTGACGGGCAGATCACGACTCAGCAACTTGGTCATCCCGCGCAGCTTCATGCATACGAGCATCGTCGCCGCGGTTTCGCCGGCGACTGCGTCTACACGACGCAAAAACATTTCATCGACTCGCTATGCAATGCGACGCCATTTGAAACCAGTGGCAAGGAATACCTGAAAACCTTGCGAGTCCAAGCGGCGATCTACCAGTCCGCCGAAACGGGATTGCCCGTTCGAGGACTTGCTACCGGAGACGGCCATGCGAATCATTGACCTGACCTTGCCGATCACCAACGACATGCCCGGTGTCGATAGTTCGCCCGCCAAGCGAATCGAAACCCATGGCTGGAACGCCACCACGTTGACGCTGTACTCGCATTGCGGCACGCACATGGACGCACCCTGCCATTTCATCGACGGGGCGAAGACGATCGACCAACAAGACCTAAGCGTCGTCGTGGGCCCAGCAATCGTCGTCAACTTGGCACCGGTCACTCCAAAACAATTGTTGACCGTCGACGATCTTGGCACCGCTGCAAACCGAGTCATACCGGGTTGCCGGTTGCTGTTGCGAACCGATTGGCACAAACGATACGGCACCGCGGAATATCGCAACGAGCTGCCTCGTATTTCAATCGAATTGGCTCGTTGGTTGGTTGATCGCAAGGTCGGTTTGATCGGAGTTGAACCGCCGTCGGTTGCCGACGTCAACAACAAGTCCGAAGTCACCGAGGTGCATCAAACGTTGTTCCGTGGCGGCGTCGTCATCCTCGAGGGCCTGGCGAATCTAGACCAATTGACTCAAGACACCGTCCAATTGGTCGCGTTGCCACTGAAGGTTGTCGGTGGTGACGGCACGCCGGTTCGCGCGATCGCGATGGAGACGACTTGAGCGATGACGAACAAAACCAAAACGACCGCCGCGTCTGCATTGCTGGGATGTGTCGCCGACGATGTGACCGGAGCCACCGATCTTGCGATCAATTTGGCGCAAGGGGGAATGCGAGTCATCCAGTGGCTGCAGATTCCGACGCTCGAGGATCTGCGGGTCCATGAGGTCGACGCGATTGTGGTGGCACTGAAGACACGGTCCATCGCACCGCCGGAAGCGGTTTCGCAATCGATCGCGGCGGTCGAAGTACTGCGTGGCCATGGTTGCCGACGGTTCTATTTCAAATATTGCTCGACGTTTGATTCAACCGAACGCGGCAACATCGGCCCTGTGGCCGAAGCGATGATTGACGTGCTGGGCGTCGAACAAACGATTTTTTGCCCAGCATTTCCGCGTGCGGGACGGACGGTGTACCAAGGCCATCTGTTCGTTGGTGAGACGCTGCTGAGTGAATCGGGAATGCAAAATCACCCGCTTAATCCGATGCAGGATGCCAATTTAGTGAGATTCTTGTCGCATCAAGTCACGCGTTCAGTCGGACGGCTACGTTATCAAGAATTAGCCGACGCCAACTCCGCCGCTGGATCCCTGCAAAAACAACGTCGCGATGGAATCGCTCACGTGGTGGTCGACTGCGTGGAGGACTCGCAATTGCAAACGATCGCTACGGCGGTCAGCGACATGCCGCTTGTGACCGGCGGATCCGGATTGGCACGTCATCTTGGTGATGCGTATCGACAATCCGGTTTGATGCAAAACGATTACGCCACAAGCGTTCTACAATTACCGCTGGGACGCAGTCTGATTCTGTCGGGCAGTTGTTCCCAAGCCACCAACCGGCAAGTCGCCAAGGCGAAATCGTTCTGCAACACGTGGCAGCTTGATGTGCTGGAGATTGCTCGCGACCCCGGCGGGTACCAACGCCAACTCGCGGCGTGGGCCGAAGCGAGTGACGTTCATCGTCCGCTGCTAATCTATTCAACCGACGATCCCGACGGAGTCCGCCGCGTCCAGCAGACGCTTGGGGCTAGCGAAGCGGCTCAGCTCATCGAATCGTTTTTAGGCAAAGTCGCGGTCGAATTGACCGCTGATGTCGGCGTACGCCGGTTGATCGTCGCAGGCGGAGAAACGTCGGGCGCGGTGGTTCACAACTTGGGCATTCGAGCGTTAGCGATCGGCCCCGAGATTTGTGCCGGCGTCCCCTGGACCCGGTCGATTGGCGGCCCGCAGCTTGCGATTGCACTGAAATCAGGGAATTTTGGTGATGATAACTTCTTTCATACAGCGTTGGAGATGTTGGCATGAGTGAACGAGACCTTCGCGAGCGAATCGCCATGCACGGTCAATCGCTGTTTGATCGCGGCTTCACATGCGGCAGCAGCGGAAATATTAGCGTCCGTTTGCCTGACGGCATTTTAGTGACGCCCACCAATGTCTGTTTAGGCCGACTCGATCCTGACCGTATTTCGAAAGTGAAATGGGATGGGACGCTGGTCGCAGGCGACAAACCGTCCAAGGAAGCGGTGCTGCATTTGTCGATGTATCGTTCGCGAGAGAAAGACGATGCAATCGTGCATCTCCATTCGACTTATTCGGTGGCGGTTTCGTGTTTGCCGGACATCGATTCGGCCAATGTGCTTCCGGCGCTAACGGCCTACTACGTGATGCGTGTCGGAACGCTACCGATGCTGCCCTACTTTCCACCAGGCGATCAAAAGCTCGCCGCCGAGGTCGAGCGTGCAGCGTTGGACGCTCGCGCCGTCTTGTTGGCCAATCACGGCCCGATCGTTGCCGCCACCGATCTTGATAAAGCAGTCTACGCGACCGAAGAACTCGAAGAAACTGCCAAACTTTACTTACTGCTTCGCGATCGCTCGCCTCGTTGCTTGACCGACGAGCAATGCCGCGATTTGCACGAACGATTTCCATCCTAACGAATGACGAAGTTCCATGTTTGTTGTTGCTGTCCAATTTACGATCAAGCCTGAATTTGTATCCGCGTTCCGCGAACGGGTGTTAAAACAAGCGAGCGATTCACTTGCCAATGAAAAGGCTTGCCAACAATTTGAGGTCAGTATCGACCCCGAAGCGGACAACCAATTCTTCTTGTACGAAATCTATGACAATGCCGCGGCGTTTGACCAGCATCGTGCGGCCGACTATTTCCATGATTTTTCGGCTAGCGTTGGACCATGGGTCGAAAGCAAGTCGTTGAAAACATGGCACCAGATCTCGTAGCAAACAATCCACCTTTTCACATATCTAACGAAACAACAAGAAACAACAGATGACTTCCTATCGGATCGCACTTTTGCCGGGCGATGGTATTGGCCCGGAAACCATGGCAGCGACTCAGATCGTGCTCGATCGCATTGTCGCGGAATTCCCCGACATTCAACTCGATTGCCAATCGCATCGTGCGGGCGCGGAACTTTACCGCGAGACAGGCGAAACGTTACCGAAAAACGTGTTGGATGCGTGCTTGGACGCCGACGCGGTGCTGTTGTCAGCGATTGGACTGCCCGATGTGCGTCAACCCGATGGGACGGAGGTTCAACCGACAATGATGGTGGGACTGCGTCGCGCGCTGAACCTGCACTCGGCGGTCCGACCGGTAAAATTGTATCCCGGTGCGCCGTGTCCACTGAAACACACCGGTGCCGGAATTGATTTTGTGATCATCCGCGAAAACCTCGAAGGCTTGTTCGCCTCATTTGGCGGCGGCAGTATGGTCGGTGACGAAGTGGCCACCGACACGTTGGTCGTAACCCGCACGGGAACATCCAAAGTCGTCGATTACGCATTCCAATTAGCATCGCGCCGCAATGGTCGGCCGCGTGACGGCAAACGCAAAGTCACGTGTGTCGACAAGGCAAACGTGTTTCGCAGCATGGCGTTCTTTCGCAAAATCTTTCATGATGTTGCAGCAAAATATCCCGAGATCGATCATGATGCGGTGTATGTCGATGCGATGAGTTTGTACATGGTGCAAAACCCGTCTGATTTTGACGTGGTTGTGATGGAAAACCAATTTGGTGACATTTTGTCGGATTTGGGCGCCGGAATCGTCGGCGGTCTTGGGCTGGGGCCATCGGCCGAAGTGGGTGACCAACACGCGTTGTTCCAACCCTCCCACGGCACCGCCCCCCAGCTCGCTGGCAAGAATGTCGCCAACCCGCTCGCCACCATTTTGTCGGCCGGCATGATGTTGGATTGGCTCGGTCAAACTCGCAACGATGCCAACTGCATCGCCGCAGCAGTCGCTGTGGAGAATGCAGTCGCCGAAGTGTTATCGCACGGCCAAGTGCGAACGCCTGATATTGGCGGCACGTCGTCCACGACCGACGTGGCAATCGCCGTCGCCGATGCGATCGTTGCTTCGGTTCGCAGCGACGCTTAAAAACAATTGGCTCGGTTCGTCTGACGAACTTGCGTTTTGATCGCGGAGCGATCAACGACAATAACAAAACAATGCTGATGACAGGCTAGAAGCCTATCCCACTCTCCTGATTCTGCCCCCACCCACGAGGATTTGTCCATGAGTCGCTGTTTCCATGTGCAACTTGCCCGTTGCATGACTGTCTTGCTAATCGCGTGTACGCCATCGTTCAGCTCCGCTGCGGACCCCGTGTTCAAAGAAGTCGACGGACTCGTTGCAGTCGAAGCGGAACACTACGTCGAGCAAACGTTGACGGAAAAGCGTGCTTGGCACCTGACTTCGTCCGAGACCACTCCGGATATCACCCCCGATGGTGATCCGCCGCATGTAGTCGGAGCCAGCGGGGATGCTTACCTCGAAATCCTGCCAGACACTCGGCGGACCCATGCTGATAAATTGATCCGCGGGACCAACTTTGCTCCCGAAGCAGGGAAGATGGCGGTGTTGAAATACAAGGTCAATTTCTCGACGCCAGGCAAATACTACGTTTGGGTACGCGCCTATTCGACCGGCAGCGAAGACAATGGGCTGCACGTCGGGATCGATGGCCAGTGGCCCGAAACGGGCCAACGTTTACAGTGGTGCGAAGGCAAAAACGGATGGCGTTGGGAAAGTAAACAACGCACTGAAAAACAACACTGTGGCGAACCCTACAAGATTTTCCTGGACGTTCCATCTGCGGGCGAGCACACGATCGCGTTCTCGATGCGTGAGGACGGGTTCGAATTTGACAAATGGCTCATGACCACCGATCGCGAGTTCACTCGGCCTGACGATGCGGGTCCGACCTCGGAACTTCACTCCGGCAGCATTCCGACAACACCGCCTGCTGCAAAGCCGTCACCAAAATCCGACGCGGTCGCTCAATCCGACGCCAACAACGGATTGTTTCTACCTGCGAAATCATTCGACATTCAAAACGAAACGTTCTATGTCGATCGTGGCAAATGGCTCGCGATTGATCCCGATCAACGCAAACACGCAACGGCCGACACGACATTCCAGTTTCCCACAGGCACCTACAACATCACGCTGCATGCGATCGGTGAAAACGATGGCAAGTCGACGTATCGCGTTGAAGTGGACCGAGAACGGGTAGGCGAATTCACCACGGTGCTGAGCAACCAAACCGCCGAAGATGCCGTCAAGTACCGTAAAACCTGGAAAAACGTCGCGATCACCGATGGTGCGATCATTACGATCAAGGCGACCACAGGTTCCGAAGATGGCAAGGAATATTCGCGTGCTCGCTGGGCTGGCATCACCTTCACTCCTGCTGACGCGGCGACTCGCAAACAAGCCAAACCGCATCTCGCCAAGCAAGCAACACAAACAGACGAACAAACCGTCGCAGCGAAACCAAGCCCCACACAACCCGTCAGCGACTTGCCGCTGATCCTGCCTCGCGGCGACAATGGCGATGCGAGTGTGACGGTTTCGGGCGAACAGAAACAGTGGCACAAGATCACGTTGGATTTGCAGGGTCCGTTTGCACACGAGCAGGACAATTCGCCGAATCCGTTTACCGATTATGCGATGTCCGTTTCGTTCAAACACAGCGACGGCACGACTTACACCGTCCCCGGCTACTTTGCCGCGGACGGTAGCGCTGGTGAAACCTCTGCCGAAGCAGGCACGACGTGGCGAGCTCATTTTGCACCGGATCGCACGGGCCAATGGAGCTACACGGTTTCGTTTCGACAAGGTCCGCTGGCCGCCCTGGACACCCAACCGGCGGGCGATGCAGTGGCTCCTTACGACGGCAAATCGGGTCAGTTTCAAGTCGCCAAAAGCGATAAGCAGGGTCGCGATTTGCGTGGCCTCGGACGTCTCGATTATGTCGGCAAACACTACCTGCAATTTGCTTCGAGCAAACAGTACTTTTTAAAGGCGGGTGCAGATGCTCCGGAAACGCTGCTCGGCTATGCCGACTTTGACAACACCGTCGCAGGCAAACCGAGCAAGGTGCCGCTAAAAACATGGACTCCGCACATCAAGGATTGGAAATCGGGTGATCCTACGTGGCAAGACGGCAAAGGCAAAGGATTGATCGGCGCAATCAACTACCTTTCCGGAAAAGGCTGCAACGCATTCTCGTTCCTGACGTACAACGCGGGTGGTGACGGCGACAACGTTTGGCCATTCATCCAACGCAACGACAAGTTGCATTACGACTGCAGCAAATTGGATCAATGGGGCATCGTGTTTGATCACGCCACTGCCAAAGGCATGTACTTGCATTTCAAGATGCAAGAAACCGAAAACGACGACAAGGTTCCCACCTCGCTCGACGGTGGCGATCTTGGTGTTCAGCGGAAACTTTATTGCCGCGAGTTGATTGCCCGGTTTGCTCACAACTTGGCGTTGAACTGGAATCTCGGTGAAGAGAACACCCAGTCCACAGCCCAGCTGAACGCGATGTTGGCATACATCGACGCGTTTGACGCCTACGACCACAACCGCGTGTTGCATACGTTCCCCGGCCAACAGGATTCCCAGTACGAACCACTGCTGGGTGACAAATCAGCACTGACCGGAGTGTCACTGCAAAACAGTGGGATCCAAGACACGCATTGGCAAACGGTAAAATGGGTCGAAAAATCGAAGGCTGCCGGGAAACCATGGGTCGTCGCGTTTGACGAATCCGGGACCGCGGCGCATGGGCAATGTCCGGACCTGGGATACCGCGGCTTCGACGGCCACGACAGCAAGGGCAAGATGACGTACACCCAACACGAAGTCCGCAAACAAACGTTGTGGGGGACGTTGATGGGTGGCGGTGCCGGTGTGGAGTATTACTTTGGATATGCCTACGCCGAGAACGACTTGGTGTGCGAAGATTGGCGAAGCCGTGACCAGAGCTGGGACTATTGCCGGATCGCGATCAACTTCTTTCACGAGAATGAGATCCCGTTCTGGGAGATGTCGCCTCAAGATGCATTGGTTGGCAACGAGAAGCACAAGAACACGCAGTTCTGTTTGGCCAAACCCGGAGAAAGCTACGTGGTCTATCTGTGCGATGGCGGCTCAGCCGATCTTGATCTCAGCAATGCAAAAGGCGAATTTTCGGTGCAGTGGTTTAATCCACGCAGCGGTGGTTCGCTGCAAAGCGGTTCGGTCAAAAAAGTCAGTGGCGGCAGCAGCGTCAATCTTGGCGAAGCCCCCAGCGACGAAGACCAAGACTGGGCCATCATCGTGCGAAAGCAAAAGTAGCATTGGCGTTCCAGAGTGTCATTGCTGCAGCTCAAGTCTCGATGACAACACCTTCGATCTCCCCGTGTTTCCAACGCGGCATTCACGGGGAGATAACGATCAAACCCCGAAGCGTGATCGCTTGTTGGTTTCACCACAAAGCGAACCGATGTTCAGGGGCGAACGGCGGCGAAGACAAAGCGGCGAGATTCGCAGGCGGCGCAACGGGGCTAAATTGGTTCATGATTTGCATCGAACAGCAGCCATCCACGCTCTGGCATGCCCCCACGCTCTGGTGAGCGTAGCGACGCGATGAACTTGACGCCTCCGATCGCTTCACAGCGTTGTGAATGGGGGGGCGTGCTGCGACCGCTTACCTGACTGCTCTTGCTGCGGCGAAAGCACGCGACTAGACTGAATTGTATGAAGAGTCCCCTTTTTGCCGTCATGCTGATCGCCCTCTTGTTGGCGTGTCCAGTGCGTTGCCTTTCGTGTGAAGCGAATGCAGCGGGGGGCAACGAGTCCGCACCGACCGTGTGTTCGTGCTGCCCTCATGCCGAGGACGCTCCTACATCGGATCGCTCGAACCCGTCGTCCGAGAGTGAATGTGATTGTCAAAATTGCATTTGTGAAGGCGCGGTGCTCGAATCGGGTGTCGAATTGCCCAACACGGCAAGCATGATCGTCGATTGGATTTCGGTCCTGCAAATCACTGTCGCCGATCCGAGCCCTCTCGATGCTGTACAGCGGCAGACACCGTGCAAGTACTCGCCCTACGGTCGCGCGGCACGGATTGCGCACCAATCTTGGTTGATTTGATTCAACCCTCTTTCGGATACCGCCTGCAATAAGTCCTTGGTGCTCGCGTAGCTGCCATTGACGTCTGCTGCAGGAATCTTCGCAAGCTTGATGGCATAGTCATTGGCACGAAATACGTAGGTTTTCTGGCGGTGTAGCGTTAGCCTGGACTGCTAAAAACATTGAGTTTACATCGTAGTGGGGGCGATTTTTTTCCTTTCGGCCTTTACTGCAGTTACCTCTCCCCCAACAAAGTTGGGGGAGAGGTGCCAGATAAGCTTCGTAAGCCAAAATTGCATCAACACCAAAGACTTTGTCGTCCATTGTGATCCGCCCAGTCTGGGTTCGAGCGTACTGAAACGCTTCAACCGGACTAAATATTACAACCTTCCAACACTTCAACACGTCCAAACATGCTTCTTCCCTGGGAATACGGCGTTCGCAATCTGGCTCGGCGGCCACTGCGTACTGCATTGACACTCGTTGCTCTGGCAACGGTGGTGATGCTGGTGTTTGTCGTCGTGGGATTCATACGTGGGCTGGAACAATCGTTGGCGGTCAGCGGCGATCCCGATGTGGTGTTGGTCTACTCGGTGAACTCCGAAGAAAACATCGAAAACTCATCGATCGCCGCTCGAACCCCGTCGCTGCTGGTCGCAAGCTTGGATGGAGTCGCGAATCGATTCGGAGTGACATGCGTTTCACCGGAACTGTACCTGGGGACACGAGTCAAAACCGCCGATGGATCAGGCGGGCTGGGGTTGGTACGTGGCGTGAAGTTATCCGCGCCACTGGTCCGTCGATCGGTCCAACTAATACAAGGCGATTGGCCCGAGGAAGGGGAAGTGATCGTGGGGCGGTTGGCCACGGCAAAATTAGGCAGCACCGAGACCGCGTTAAGCGTCGGAGAAACCATCGAGTTCGAGGGGCGATCCTGGGTCATCAGCGGTCGATTCGCCGCCGGTGGTTCCGCTTACGAATCCGAGATTTGGTGCCAGCTCGAAGATTTCCAAATCGCCACCAAACGTCAAGACTTGAGCCTCGTTGCGATGCTGCTTTCCCCCGGCAATTCCGCTGCGGAAGTCGAACTGTTTTGCAAAGAACGGACCGATTTGGAACTACGCGCGATCCGCGAGACCGACTACTACGCAACGCTGCAACAACATTACAAACCGGTCCGGGTGCTGGCGTGGTTCGTTGTCGTTTTGGTTTCCGCTGCGGGAATCTTCGCGGGGCTGAACATGATGTACGGAGCCGTGGCGGGACGAGTCCGAGAATTGGCGACGTTGCAAGCGATTGGATTTCGGCGTCGCGCCATTTTAATCAGCTTGATTCAAGAAGGCGTGCTGTTGGCGGCAGCCGGATCACTGCTGTCCGGTGCCATCGCGTTGACGATGCTTAACGGAATGGCCGTGCGATTCACCATGGGAGCGTTCACGCTGCGAATCGATAGTGTCGCCATCCTGATCGGATGTGGAGTGGGTTTGATGCTAGGCGTGCTGGGCGCGTTGCCACCCGCGATCAAGGCATTGAAGGCCGAGGTCGCCACAAGTTTAAAGTCCATTTAACAAGTGTTTGTTTTCTACAAAATCGAAAGGTTAGAAATGAAATTGATGTTCAGTTTAGTAGGTCTCTGTTTGCTGATCGCCGGCTGCAATCCTGCGACCGACACAGCGGATCAATCCGCGGCGACTTCGGCAGCGAATTCGCAATACCTCAGCACCAGCGAACCAGAAGGCGCGATCGCTGTCGGCGACGCTCGCCAAAGTGTGAAAGACGACGAAGCTGTCACGCTGGTAGGACTGATCGGCGGCTCGAGCAAACCCTTTGTCGATGGGTTGGCGGCGTTCACCATCGTTGATGCCAAAGTACCCTACTGCGCACCCGACGAAGGCTGTCCAACGCCATGGGATTACTGCTGCGAAACCGATGCGGTCAAAGACAACATCGCAACCGTGAAAGTTGTCGATGAAGACGGCAAGCCGGTCGCCAGTGACGCAAGAGAGCTACTGAACGTCAAAGAATTATCCACCGTCGTCGTACAAGGGACTGCGAAGCGAGATGATCAAGGAAACTTGACCGTCGCGGCTAGCAAGGTCTACGTCCGCGCCGAGTAGACAAAAGTGGGAATCCAGAGAGAGAGGGAGAGGGGGAGAAGAGGAGAGAGGGAGCGAAACCGCCGCCACTCTCCCTCTCTCCCACTGCCTACTTGACTACAAAAAACACGATGCCAAATGACACGCAGCCAACTTGATCTCAGCCAACTTGCAATGGATCGTTCACCTCGTGGTGAAACGCAACCAGCCCGTTCGCAGCGGAAACGCTGGGTCTCGCGGTACGTCGTGCCGATCGGGATTCTGGTTGGGTTTGTGATCCTGCTGGGGGCTGCGGCCGGTCGACGTTTAATGCCTCGCCCATCGGTGACGGTCGTGCCGGTGATTGTCAAACGAACCGAACTGCAACCGTCGGGTACGCCGCTATTTCAAGCCGCAGGCTGGATCGAACCGCGGCCAACCGCGATACGTGTGGCGGCGTTGGCAACCGGAGTGATCGAATCGCTGTTGGTGGTCGAAGGACAACAAGTCACCAAAGGCGAACCGATTGCAAACTTGATTGCAATCGATGCAGAGCTAAGTGTCGAGCAAGCAAGAAACTCGCTCGCCATCCGCGAAGGCGAACTGAGCCGCGCCATTGCGGAGCGAGATGCAGCAAAAATTCGATTGAACAATCCGGTCCACTTACAAGTTCCACTGGCGGATGCGCAGAGCCGGTTGGCCAATGCAAAAACCGAACTCGCAAAACTGCCGTTCCTGATCGAAGCGGCTGAAGCTCAAGTCAAATACACCCTCAGCAGCATGCAAGGAAAACAGGCTGCCGAATCCGCGATTGCCGGCCGTGTGGTCCGTCAATCCGAGAGCGAATATGCGGCGGCGAAAGCCAATCTGCAAGAGCTACAGCAGCGTGTCCCCAACATCGAACACGAAGTCGACGCGTTACAAGGCAAAGTCGACGCGTTGCAACAGCAGCTCGAATTGTTAGTCGAAGAACGACGACAACTGCAGGAAGCGGAAGCCAAAGTCGCCTCGGCCATCGGAATGCGAGACGAGGCAAAACTGCGACTGCGGCAAGCCGAATTGACGCTGCAGCGAAATACGGTGCTGGCGCCGATGGATGGACGAATCCTTAGTTTGATTGCTTCGCCCGGCACCCGGGTTACCGGGCTAGACGGTCCATCGGGGCAAGGCACAAGCACGGTCGTCGAAATGTACGATCCCGAGCGACTGCAGGTACGCGCGGACGTGCGATTGGAAGATGTCCCGATGGTGACTCGCGGTCAAAGTGTCGAAATCAAAACGGCCTCGTCCGACGCGGTGATTCACGGCCGGGTGCTACAAACGACAAGCTCGGCAAACATCCAAAAGAACACACTCGAAGTAAAAGTCGAACTGATTGATCCTCCGGCAACGGTCAGCCCCGAAATGTTGGTCACCGCAACGTTTTTGTCACCAGCGATCGCAGAGCCATCGAGCGAGTCACTGCAAAGCGAGCGAGTGTTTGTGCCCAAGCAATTGGTCCAATCGAACGACACGGGCTCGTTTGTGTGGATCGTCGACTTTGACGAACGTGCTCAACAGCGCAGCGTCGAGATTGGCAGCCCTACCGCCGACGGATTGGTCGAGATCCAAGCGGGATTGAACGTGACCGACAAATTGATTGCCACGGGGCTAGATGATTTGGAACCGGGAACTCATGTCGTGGTCCGCGGCGAAGCCCAATCGATCGGAAATTAGAACGAACATAGAACGAAATACACGGATAGCAAAATGGCACTGGTGCAATTACGAGGCGTGAGCAAGAGCTTTCGCAAAGGCGACGAGACAATCACGCCACTGGACAATATCGATTTGGATATCCAAGCAGGCGAGTTCGTTTCGTTGATGGGACCAAGCGGGACCGGCAAAAGTACGCTTTTGAATTTAGTCAGCGGCATCGACAGCCCTGATTCGGGAACCATCGTCGTTGATGGGACGGAGATCACCCGACTTTCTCGCAGCAAACTTGCGGATTGGCGAGCCGGCAACTTGGGTTACATCTTTCAAACTCACAATCTGATTCCGGTATTAACCGCATACGAGAACGTCGAACTGCCCACGCTGCTGCTGAAACTGACGTCGAAGCAGCGTCGCGAGCGGGTTAATTTGGCGTTAGAGGCGGTGGGGCTGAGCGATCGAGCCGACCACTACCCACGTCAACTCTCGGGCGGCCAAGAGCAACGTGTCGGCATCGCCCGTGCGATCGTGGCGCATCCCAAAGTCGTCGTTGCGGACGAACCGACCGGCAGCCTGGATACGGAAACGAGCGAACAGGTCCAAATCTTACTGCAACGACTCAACAAAGAACTCGATATCACGATGTTGATGGTCACGCACGATTCCGATGCCGCAAAGATTGCATCGCGACAAATGATATTGGATCGTGGCAAATTTCTTGAACCGGAATCGACCGTCTCGTAACGGACGCAATACCTATGATTACTTACGTTCTAAAAACGCTATGGCGTCATCGCACACGAACGCTGTTGACCGTCACCGGCGCCGCCGTGGCCATGTTTGTGTTTTGCTTCGTGGGCTCGGTGCAAGAAGGATTGCGGCGATTGACCAGCGGTGCGGATGCAAATCGCAGCTTGATTGTTTTTCAAGAAAATCGATTTTGCCCCACGACCAGCCGGTTGCCGGAGGATTATTCCAGAAAGATCAAACAGATTCCGGGCGTCCGCGACGTGATGCCGATTCAAGTCTGGACAAATAACTGCCGCGCGAGTTTGGACATTGTGGTTTTCAACGGGGCGGATCCCCGGCAGATCCAATCCACCCGTCCGTTGTCATTGATTGAAGGCAGTTGGCAGCAGTTTGCTTCCCAACGCGATGCAGCAATTATCGGCCGCAACATCGCACAGCGTCGCGGATTAAAGACCGGCGACCAATTCTCGATCGGCGACATCTCGGTCAACGTCGCTGGCGTTTTTTCGTCAACGGTTCCGTCCGAAGAAAACTTAATATACACCAGTTTGGCGTTCCTACAGTACACTCGCGGATTGGATGCTGCGGGGTTGGTGACGCAACACGAAGTTTTGCTTGACGAGGATGCCGATCCCGACCGCGTTGCCGCAGACATCGACGAAACGCTACGAGCCGGGTCGGTCGCGACCAAAACGCGTCGCAAAGGCGCGTTCCAGGCGAGCACGCTGTCGGACTTGGTCGATTTGATCGGCTTCGCTCACTGGCTGGGCTACGCCTGTGTCGGTTTGGTGTTGTCGTTGGTGGCGACGACCACGGTGATGAGTGTTCAAGACCGAATCAAAGAGTACGCGGTGCTGCAAACCATCGGGGTACGTCCGCTGCGAGCGATGCGTTTGGTGCTGGCCGAAAGCACACTTTTGTGTCTTGTCGGCGGGATTGCCGGCACGACGTTGGCATTGGCCGCACTAGGGTTGGGGGGATTCGCGATCGGAGCCGAAGGAGCGACGATCGCGTTCAGACCATCGATTAGCCTAGCCATTTCCGGAACCCTCACCTCGCTCGTCGTCGGCGTGGTTGCCGGGTTTGCTCCAGCCGTCCAGGCCGCCACCGTGCCGATCGTCAACGCACTAAGGCAAGCCTAGCTAATATGGGAGGAGGTAAAAGTGACTTTGCAATGTGCTAGCTTGCCATAGATCTCGTAACGTAGCCTACGCATCCAGCCTGGGAACCACAGCAAACCCAGACAGGAAGCCCAGACCACGCATTCCGGCGTTGCATCTGCTACTACTTAAACAAGCTACGACGGAAGATCATCCCTTGTCCTCTAAACGCAACGAACGCGGTCGCCGCTAAGAGCAGCCACCGCGTTCGCGAAAAACATAATCGAGATCTCAGCGATTCAACGTTATTGCTGCGAATCAAATTGCGCAGGCTGGATGCTGAACGTCTCGCCGCCGATTTGTACCTGTTCGGCTAAGATCACTCGGTGCTCTTGTGCTCGCACCGGGACGCCTCGAAAGGTGACTTTCGTCGACGGCTCGACTTTGAACTTGTAGGTAGTCGTAGGACCAAGGTCGACAAGTTGGCGTTCGCCATCGATCGCGACCACGGCAATGTAGTGATCGGCCGAACCAATTGGAGTGCTCTTGATATCGACAATCTCACCCGTCAAGTTCAACCCCATCGCTCGGTCGACTTCGATACTTTGTCCACCCTCGATGCGGAACGTATCGGCGATGAGCAGCTGTTTTTCACCGATCGTCTCGTAGACACCGACGGCGCTGATCGAGTTGCCGACTTCGACATGTTGACCACGAAGTGAATCGACAGGGCCAAGGTCGATAGCGAGTGTAGAGTCCCGCTCGTCATTAATACCGACCAAGAGGTTATCGCTTCCGTTTACCTTCGCTTTTTTCGTAAACGCAATTTCGCCTTCGACACTGTGCCGACGTGCATCCTCGGGACCGCGATAGGTATCGCGAGCATTTTGATTGCGATCACGATCGACGCGTGGCTCGCTGGCCGTATCGGAGCTCACTTCGACTTGGACCTTCGCATCCGCATTTCCATCGCTGTAGAAATCATAGCGATCATACTCGTCATAGCGTCCGTCTTGGTCACTGTCGCGATAGTAGGATCGTGAATCATAAACACCATCGCTGTCCGCATCGAAATAGCGGATCGCACCGGCATAGCGATCGTCGCTTCGCTGGGTGTAGTAGGTTGGGACATAATTATAGTAGTCGTAGAACCAAGTATTCTGCGGCGACTTGTCCCGATACCCGAATTGCCCATCGCCGATCCGAGTCGCAGCGTCGACCGTTTGACCAATCGCATTAGCGGCTCGTGCCAAAGGGGCAACACCATTTTCTCGGATCCACGGATTTAGATTTTGCCACGTTCCGGGCGAATAGTAGTCGGCTCGATTGACTTGGCGTTGCAGTTGCCGAGCATTGCGATCAGCGCGACGTTCGAGCGCCCGTTGCGTTTGAGCTTGCACGGGCATGGTCGTCAGCGCTGTCGTGACCGCGGCGCCCAACAATAGAGTTCGTTTAAGTGTCTTCATTCGTTGTTACCTTGTTGATTGTGTTGCTAAGTTATTGAAGAAGAGAGAAATCCAAATTTTCAAAAAAAACGTCCACACCCCCTTCGGTGAAGGCAGTGCGGACGTTGATCGAGTTACGTTTTAGATTTGCGACTATTCTTGAGTCGCGTTGTTTTTGGCGGCAGCTTGGACTCCGGTTTCAACATCAGCCGAACCGTCTTGGCCAACGCCAGCTGCGTTTGCACTTTCCGCGTTCAAACCACCCGCGTTTGCATTGCCGGCATCGACGTTGCCATTCACCGCAGCATCCGCTCCGGCTTGAACGTTAGCGTCGGTGTTTTGATCCGCCGAAGGAAGAGCCGGTGCCGAGAATTCTTCTTCTTGGTTACCGGTTGCATTGTTTTGCATGCTTTCGTTTTGCATGGCTTCGGGGGTGTTCACCGCATCGCTACTTTGGTCGTAGCTTCCATAGCCAGCTTGGTAGCTGTCGTTTTGGGTAGCGACATTGTCAAAATAGACACGTTGTCCACCGACACAGATATATTCGCGACCGCTGGCATCGTGACGCAACGTGTGAACGACACCGCTACCGGAATGACCGCCCATGTAAGAGCCGGTACCTGCATAACCGCTCGAGTAGGCAGTTCCGCCGTACGACGAGCCATACTGGTTTCCATAAACTTGGCCACCATGGTAGCCGTACGATTGGCCGCCATAACCATAACCTTGGTTGTAGCTATGACCTTGACCATGGAAACCTTGTTGGTTTTGACCGTGGTAATAAGCACCCTGGCCATTGACGCCAACCGAGTTTTGGACGTTGCCGTTCACTCCGGCTTGGTTCTGTGCGTTAAGCGATTGCGACGATTGAACGTTCGCATTGACACCGTTCTGGTTGTTTACGTTGGCTTGGCCATTCACACTCGCTCGGCCATCGACGCCGACTTGACCATTGGTGACACCTCGCTGAGTGCCTCCGTTGTTCCAACCATCGGTCGTCGCACCTTGAATACGATCGACTTGGTTGCCAGCTTGCGAGGCGGCGGAGTTCGCTTGATTGCGAACACCATTGACAGCATTTTGAGTTGCATTTTGAGCTCGTCCGGCAGCGTTTTGTGCTTGTCCAGCAGCACGGTCCAACGCGCCCCCGACTTGTGAAGCGGCATTGCCTGCGATGTCTTGTGCTCCGACGACGGCACCGGCGGCAAGGGCGCCCAAACAAGCTGCGGCAGTAAGTAGTTGTCTCATGTTAGTTTTACCTGAGTTGATAGAAGGGGAGGGGGGAGAAAAGCAGGGACACCACACGCGTTCTCCTGCTTTGATCGATCACTTGTACGAGGAACAGCGAAAATGCAACTCGCGCGCCGAACCCGGTTGTGATCACCTCGAAATGTGCCTCGCGGTTCGTATTTCCCGCTCTCAGTTTGCTTGTCAACTGAAACCGAGGAAATAAACCGACCAACGACAAACGGCGTGATCGATTTGAGACCACTGCCGCAACGCAAATTGATTGATCGTCAATCGAACCGAGCGGGGAATCATGACAACCACAGCGACGACCGGCCGCCACGGCGAAACTGAAAATCATGTACAATCGGCCGATACAAGATGGGCGGTTTCACCGCCCGCCATATTCACCCCTCTTTGCCTGTACCCGTTGTGAACGCTGAAACGATGGACGGAGAAGACCCGTTCCAAACCCAGCCGAGCCAGACGCAGACTGAAACACGAGGCCGCTACCAGTTTCGCCGTGCCCTCGCCGTTGGCGGACTCGGGGTCGTTTCGATCTACTTTGATACCGAACTGAATCGGGAAGTCGCACTCAAAGAGATCCGCGAACAATGTGCGGATGACCCGCGGCATCGCGACAGCTTTTGTGCCGAGGCCGAAGTCACCGGGCTGCTCGAACACCCAGGCGTGGTCCCGATCTACAGCATGGGCACCGGAGTGAACGGACGCCCGTATTACGCGATGCGGTTGATCACCGGCAGCGAGCTACGGAATCACATCAAACAATTTCACGAAGCGGTCACAGCGGGTAAGGAATCGTTTGTTGGGCCTCGATTGCGGCAACTGTTGCAGCGATTGATCGACGTGTGCAATGTGCTGCACTATGCCCACAGCCGAGGCGTGCTGCACCGCGACTTGAAATCCAACAACGTGATGCTTGGCCGCTACGGCGAAACCTTGGTCATCGATTGGGGACTGGCGAAAACCACGGGCAGCAGCGAAGTCGAATACCAATACGAATCCACCCTCGCTGCGACCGAATCCCTGCCCGAGTCGCCTGTGTCCGTCAGCAGTTCAAAGCTGGACGATACGCGAGTCGGCACTGCGATGGGCACGATCGCCTACGCGCCACCCGAACAGCTCAACGGGCGAACGCAAGACATCGACAGCCGTTCGGATTTATACAGTATCGGGGCGATGTTGTACGAGATTCTGACCGGCGATCCCCCTTGCAAAGGCATGAGTCTGACTCAAGCACTCAAGGCCATCGAGTCGGGATCGATTCCCGCCGCCATCGAGGTGCAAAAATCAACGCCTCGTTCGTTGAACGCAATTGCTGCCAAATCGATTTCGCGATTGCGTGAAGATCGCTATCAAAGTGCGGCGGAATTGCGAGACGATTTGCAGCGATGGCTCGATGACGAACCGGTACTGGCCTATCAAGAGTCAAGACTCGAGCGTCTGTACCGCTGGAAACGACAACACGAAACGTTTGTGCGATGGGCAACCGTTTCGCTGATCCTGTTAACGTTGACCAGTTTGTTCGCGGTGCACCGCATCAACCAGGCTCGCAAGCAACAGCAGCAAGCTCGTGGTGAAGCGACTCAATTGTATAAATTGGCGCGCCAAGCCACCGACCAATTGTTGACTGGGGCCAGCGAACGATTGAAAGAGGTCCCCGATGCGACCGATGTGCGTGAACAATTGCTCACCGATGCTGCCGAGTCGTATCAACGCATGGCAGAGTTCCCTTCACATGAACCCGAGCTGCGTCGTGAATCCGCCGCAGTCTCCTTTGAACTTGCCAAAGTGCAACGCGAACTCGGTTTGATCCCTAACGCACTGGCATCGCTCGCCAATGCAAGCAAAATTCTGCGAGAACTCGATACCAAAGAAGATCACCGCATGTTGGCGCGGGTGATGATCGAGAAAAGCCGGCTGCATGGCGACCAAAATAACACGGCCGCAGCGACCGAAAGTCTGTCACAGGCGTTGCCGATCGTGGATCAGGTGTTGATCGATTCGCGGTCTTCGGCCGACGCGTTATTGCTGCGTGGACAAACAATGATTCAAAAAGGGATCATTGCATTTGACGAGCAGCAGTGGTTGCCGGCGGTTGAATCATTTGAATCGGCAACTCGTTCGCTACGCGACGCGATGGACAAATCGACTGAGCCCACGTTGACGCGAGACATTCGGTTTGAATTGACACGTGCACTGAACAACGAGGCACTAGCGCGGTTGGAATTGATGTGGTCCACACAAACCAACGACAAACGGATCGCGGATCGTTACCAAGACGCAATCGAGCAAGCTCGTTGGCTGGTGACCCGTGATCCGAACGATGTTGCGGCGGCAAAAGAATACGCGTTGTTGCTGAGAAATTATGCCGAACATCTGCAGTTGGATGTGCAGGACATCGACGGAGCGAAATCGTTGTTCTCTGAATCGATTAAATTCTTTTCAGGCATGGTGGAAAAGTATCCTGCGATCCCACAACTCAAAGAGCGGCAAGTGTTGGCGTTAACCGGGCTTGGCAATTTGCTGATCGACCAAGGCGATGTGGAGGCGGCGATTTCGCAGTACGAACGTGCCGTCAAGTTAGCCGACCAAATGTTACTACAAAACTCCGTCCAGCTTTCGTTTCGTCGTTGTGCCGCGCAGGCGCATTTGGCGCTGGGAACATCGTTGGTGCCGAGCAAACCCGCAGCCGCAGCGGCAAGTTTACGCAAGGCAATCGAAACGCTACCCAAAACGAATGAAACGCTCGATTGGGCCGACGAAATCCGCCAGAATGCAGAGCAGGCGCTCAAGCGTTTGGATACGATAGAAACGTCCTGATCTGCCGGCGACGCTGCGTTCCTCAACACGATCCATCGTTCCTTTTTGCCTGGACCTATTGCAATGTTTTTTCATCAGTTGTTGATTGCGGCGATGATCGCCAGCACGATGATCACTCCTTCGGTCAGCCCCAGCCGCCCGCGTACGGCCCGATTGAGTCGCGGACCGGTGTGGACCGATTTCCGCTCGTTGGCAATGAGCGAAGAAGCTCAGCGCAGCGCCAAAGAAATACTGGATGACAAAAAACGGATCGCCGTCGTGGTGCTTGCCAGTTCGCAAGATCCGTCAAGTGACGTCAGCGTGTTTGTAACGTTGGTGCGTGAAGGGATGCGGTTTTCCGAGCAACTTGTGCTGGTCGATACCCACACCACCGATCGCTTGTTCGCCGACTGCACGACGGTGGACGCGGCACGATCGGTTGCCAAGAAACATGAGATCGAACTGCTTGTTTGTTGCCAATCTCGCGAGCCATCGGCGATCGAGATGGTGCTAGTTCAAAACGACGCTGCCGCTGACCCCACCGTCGTTTCGATCGACGATACTGACGACGCTGTGATCTCTGCAGCGATGAAGACGCGAACCAAAGTCATGAACACCTTTAACGCGTTGCCAGCGAAGAACCGAAACGCAATCGAGTCGGCTCCCAACGCTTCGCTCACAGCGATCAAGCAATGGGCCAGTGCCGCGGAACAACTGCGAAACGTCGTCACAATTCAAGATGCCGCGAAGCGAAAAGAAATTTGCCAAGATATCCTATCGACCACGGATCAAGCGATCGCCGATTCACCGGGTTTCCTGGAAGCGTATCTTTTGAAGGCGAGTTGTTACGATGAACTCGGCGACGAGCAACGACTCAAGCAAACGCTAAGTGACGCCTATGCCAAACGCGATCCCCGGCGAGATTCGCCGCTCACGATTGACGAATTGACGGGTGACTACGCACGCTTTGTTCGATCCGATCTGCTCACCGCAAGGGAGTCGTACTTAGCAATCCTTGATCAAAACCCAACCGACCTGACTGCGTTGTGGTCGCTGATTGACATCTTGCTCTCAGACGATACCGACAAAGAATCGCTTGCCAACACATCCGAGTTGGCCGCACTGTTGGTCACCAGCCATCCCGATAGCAACATCGCCACCGCGATCCAAACCCAATGAGTTGGTTACATCGTGCATCGTCGCTGATCGCTCCGCGATCATTACGTAAGTTCGCAGAGCGAACAACGACACTACTACTTGCATTCACGTTTTGCAGCAGCCTGAATGCCGAACTACCGACCGATCGCTTGAACGAACTTCGTGACCATGCGATGCAGTCCCTTGCCGCCAACGATCGCGAAGCGGCAGCAAAGGCGACCGAGCAGATTTTGGAACTATGCAAAGTCAGCGAGCAGGTTGCGATTGATGATCCCGAGCGGATTCGTTACTTGATCATCGCGGCTCAGATTGACTTTGACGCAGGCCACCCCGACCGTGCGATCCAAACGCTCTCGGATGCGGCACGCGACGCCGCCCCTGGTTCCGCTGGCCGCGTTACTTCGCTGGCCTACTTGGTGCGGATCGATGCGATCAAGCAGCAAACGAACCCTCAGCGAGCGGTCGAAACCCTGGCCGAATCGATCGGGCTCATCAACGAGCAGCGTTCGCTTTACGACGAAGTCCAAGCGTTGGCGATCGACGTCCTTGGTTTCTCGCAATTGACGAAACTGGAACCGAAGGATTCGGTCGAACAGAACTTGAAATTGCTGCAAGAACGAATCAGCGAAGTCGAAGACACCCTGTCGGCTGCGGAGATTCCGGTCGGCGTGATCCGACTGGTTCGACTCGCACTGGCCGAGTATTGCATGCGAGTCGGCATGGACGATTCGCTGGAAACGGTGCTTCGCGATCTTCGCAGCGTCATTGATGACGATCAAGTCGCGGCCCAGTGGCGAGCAAAGTATTGGAGTTTAGTCGTCACGCTGCGATTGAAGCGGCGTCAACTTGCCGAGGCGTATGACGCGGCACGCGAGTTTTCGCGGCAAGCGACGCGCACCGGACGTCCTGATTTGCCGGTGATCGCCAACGACACATTGGCGCTCGTCGCACTGCAGATGGGCGATTACCGCGAAGCCCGAAAACTGCTGGAATCTTCGCGTGAGTTCCATCAACAAAATCCCGATTTGCGATCCGCCACCGATTGGCGAATCAATTTAGCCAAAGCGATCGAAGGCGACCGCGATTTCATCATTGCCCGTAATGAATTGATCGACGCACAAGAGACGCTCCAGACCAGCAAGAACATCGATCCGCTTCGCGCCGCGAACGTCGCAAACAACTTGGGGATCAATTATTACCTAACAGGCGACTTTGACAAAGCTGCCGAATTAGCACAGTCGGCAAAGCAAATCTACCAAGCCAACGTGGCCCCCGCTGATTTGAAGATCGGAGAATCGTCGATCAATCTGGGTTGGATCGCGATGGCTCAAGAGCATCTATCGCAAGCCGCAGAGCATTTCTCGGAGGCTGCAAAACATTTCAAAAAGCACTATTCGGTTCGCCATCCACGCTACGCCGAAGCCATTGCCTGCCAAGCCCGTGTGGCGTGCTTGCAAGGCAATTTGGCTGCCGCAAGTCAGTGGGTCACCCAAGCCGAGGCCCTGGCCTATCAAGGAGTTTGCGAGGCGTTGTCGAAGTCGCCGTCCGCTCGCGACCGACTTGCGATGATCCAAGAAGCTCGCGTGCATCCCGAAAGCGTGGCTTGGCCGGGAACACTCGACACGTTCTTGGAACTCGCTCCGCAATTGCAAATCCCTGATGCGGATCAATACAACGTCGTGCTGCGGTGGAAAGGACTCGCCGACCGTTATGACCGGGCATTCAAACAATCGACCGACACTGAGATCAAACAGCGTGAACAAGCGTTGATGCAACAATTGCATCAAGCCTATTTTCGTCGCGTCTCGATGTTTCGCCGGCGAGCGTTACTAAATGAGATCGCCGATCTTGAAGACCAACTGCAAGACATCCGGCGGAGCGTGTCTCGCAGCGAAAACCTTTCGCTCGAACAAGAACCCACTTCGGAGATCGTCGCCCGGCTTCTCGCCGATGACGAATTGATGCTGGACATCTTGCAGACACGTGTCTTCGACAAACCAACAAAGGGTGGATCGATCGGCGCGGGATCTCGCTATTTCGCGTTCGTGCTCGCTCCGAGCGGCCAAGTGAAACGCGTTACGTTTGGGGACGCCCCGAACGTCGATGCGGCAATTGTCCGTTGGCGAAAAACGATCACCGAACAGTTGCCCGATATGGACGTTGCGGCCCGTACCGTCGCGTCGCTGGTCCAGCGACCGCTACTCGATTGCGACCTTCCGTTTTCGCGGCTTCGCATTCGTGGCGACTCGATGTGTTACTTGATTCCCTGGGCCGCGCTGCCAGCGGTCAACCGGCCCGGTTATTGGATCGAACAGGTCTCAATCGAATTGGTCAGCGAGGTTGCTGCTGCCGAAATTGCGACGGAGACTTCCTCTGGCATGTCAAAGTCACTATTGGTCGCAGGCGGGATCGACTATGGTCCCCTGACTCAACAATGGCCGCTGCTGCCAGGTTCATTGAAGGAAGCAAAACAGGTGGAAACGCTGTTCAAGCAACAATTCCCTCAGGCTCGCGTGGTTCGTTTGTCCGACAGCAAGGCGACCGAAGCGGCATTGGCCCAGGCGATGGTCAACGAACACTACATTCACTTAGCGACACACGGTTTTTTTCGGCGAGAGAACGAAGGGGACGCGTTTGCGATCAGCGGCGCCACGACGCTGTTGAGCACCGGGTTGATCGTGGCACCAGCGACCGACCAGGATCCGAAAAACGCCAGCGAACAAGATCAATACATGACCGCCGCCGAGATCCGGCAACTGGACTTGTCACAAGCGTCGCTGGTGATGCTTAGCGCATGCGAATCGGGGCTCGGGCAAGCCCAGGCGGGGCAGGGGATGGCAGGCATGTTTAGCAGTTTCCACGCCGCCGGGGCGGCACACGTGATCGGAACATTATGGCCGGTCGATGACGACGCCACCGTGGCGTTTGTCCAGCACTTTTACGACCACCTGTGGCGTCAAGGCAAATCGGTTCGCGAGGCGATTCGCGGAGCTCAAGTGGACATGCTATCAGCAACAAATTCCGGAATCCGCAGCCATCCTTACGCTTGGGCTGCCTTTGTTTGCAGTTCTCGATAATCAACCAGTGGATTTGCCCAGAATCGCAAATAGACTGGGGGAATGCCGTCGTCCCCCCCAAGTCTTTCCACCACCGAGCCACTCACTGATGAAACCCATTCGAATCGCAGCGTTGATTTGTGCCGCCGCCTTTTTCGCTGGTCCCGGCGAAGCCCAAGCCGAAGGATTGTTTAACCGCTTGCGATCGGCAAACCAGCGTTCGACCATGCCGACGCGAGTCTGGTCCGCGCCGACGAGTTCACGGTCGATGATGGGTGGCTATCCGACTCGCAATCTAAATAGCCGAGCAACACGATTGCCTTCGGGACGAAGCTATTACCAAGGCCGCTACTACGGCAATTTCAACAACCGTTTCTACGGACCCCAGTACGGTTACTTTTAAGGTCCGGTGGCAGTCGTCTTCGAAAAGTCGCTTCACCAGCGACGGAGATTCAGAGACCCGTTACTTTGTCGCCGCTAGTACTCGGGGACTCGTTGCCTCGTCCACTACGGTGTGCGAGGACTGGTTACCTTGTCTACTGCCGAGGTTTGTTTATCGGGTTGGTTGGAAGCCCGAGATGTCGATGATCTTGCCGTCGACGACAAATCGGGTTTGCCCCGTCCGCCGCGAGTAATCTTGCAGTTGATCGGCGACCAGCGTGGTAAAGGCGGCGCGACGCAGGAAGTTCAACTCCTGAACGCCAACACCCGTGTTGGCAACCGACTCGGGCACCTTGACGGTGGGCGACTGAGGCAAAAATCGAGGATCGGCATCGTCGATGAACGTCACGTCGGTATTGGGTTGAACCAGATCGTTAGCATCATTGCCACCAGGATCTTTGACAATTAGGCGGTCTTGGTCGCTGCGACGGATCGTAAAGACAATACCGTTTGCATCTGTTTTGGTCACCAAAAATTCTCCCAATGCGAAGGTCGCACCCGAGTTGAATTGGGCTCGTTCATCGACCAACGGCGTATCACCCACCACCGTTGGCCCGGTGGGATTGGCGCCGATCAATCCGGTCAAACCGGTGTCGCTGTCTAGTGCTCCTTTGGCTGGGTCAGGAATGTTGAATTGATCGAGATGGATTAAATGAGCATCAAACCCCGGAATATCGATCACCGTGGGCGTTGCTCCGGTTCCCGTGAAGAAGTTGGTCAGCACTTGGCTGCTTGGCGCCGCCCCGGTCCCGATGGAAAAGAACTTGTCGGCGGCTCCGGAAAATAACGTCGAAAACTCGGTCGCCGACAGCTGGACGTTGCTAAACGGCAATCGGTTTTCGGCAGTCACCAAGTGGATTGCACCAGGGAAGGGATCTCCTTCGGTGAAAGGTCCGGTTTCCGAAAGTGGTTTGATATCGTAGTCGACTTGCCCTTGAAACGTTTGTTGATTGGCGTCGCCAAAGATACCGCCCGAGGCAAATGTCCCGGTGGCACTGGAGATCGACCCCAGACTCAGCGAGCTACTGCCAGCGAACGTATTGGTGCTGGCTCCGATTCCCATCTCGGCATTGCCACCATCATCAAAACCACCACGCGTTGCCGCAGGTGCCTGGTCAGGCGTCAGCGGGTCTTGTGCGAAACGCGGGTCATCGTCGTCGTCTTCATCGGGGAATAGGTTTTCATCGGGGGACAGCGGATTGGCTGGCGAGAGTCCATCGGCCGGTGGAAATGCGTCCGACGGTGATCCAGGAACCCCGTCGGGCGACGAGGTGACCGGCGGCTGCAACATCGGGCTGGTTTGCAGCGCCGACGCCAAACGAACTTGTTCGGCTTGAAAACGCCATCCGATTGGGGATGCCGATTCAATTTGTCCATCGTGTCGCACACGAAACGAACCTTGTTGCGAATTGCGGCCCATGGATGTGGGATCGATTCGATGCAGTACCGAACCGGCAACCAATTCGTATTGCATCTCGGCGTTAGTTTGGTCGACTTGAACGATGCCGCGTTCGATCCACATCTCGGCTTCGGGGCTGGTCAAACGCAGCTCGGATTCGCCATCGTGCACGATCCGGGCTTGCCCTTGATCGAGGTCCAACAACCATCGATTCTCGGAGCGATTGAGCGTCACGGTGGTGGCACCACCCATCGTGATCGCAGGGCCCGCCTGGGTCGCCAACGTTAGTTTTGCCGATCCGCTCGTTTCGATCGTGTCCCCCAAACGCAATCCAGCACCACGCACGACTTGATAGGCGTGTTCGCCACGATACAGCACTGCGTCACCGTCACAATGAGTGACGGTTCCAATCCAGCGAGCAGCCGAGTCGGAATTGGCCGTGTCGTTCGCCTGCGTCACCGCGTTTGCCGCTGTCATTGCAAACAGACAAACCGTAACGGCACCGAATCGAATAAAACTCATCATGAATCCTTTCATCTCTGTCACAGCCAATGTCGCTGATCGCTCCGCGATCGTGCGTTCACTTCGTGCGTGTTGTGTTGGTGCGTTGGGGACCGCGTTGCCGTTGTGTTCGCCGTGTGATCAACGACGTCGATTAAAGCGAGAAAATGAGCTGCGTGCTGAAAATGTGTCGGTCATAGTCATAGAATCGCACCCCAAACAAGTTTTCGGTGTTCGAATCGTTGTTGATGTAGGTGTAATCAAACCGCAGGCTGACGGGGGCGGCAAAGTTCTTTTGCAACCCCGTGCGAACTTCCACTCGTTCGTCGTCACGTGCTCGATCGTAGAAGTCCAAACTGTTCGGGTTGGCATAGTCATCCCACACATAGCGAACATCCAAATCAGCGATCCAACGACGCGGCAATGGCCGTTCGATTCGTCCGGTAACCATGTGGGTTGTAAGATCAAAGTCCGATCCTTCGGCGTGTCCCTCGGCGTATTGGTAGCCACCATAGATGCGTCCATCACCGCCAAAGGTATACAACGCTTGCGTGAAGCCGGTGCGATGAATGTCGGTGGTTTGATTTTGAGCCGGAATTAGGAAGGGGGCACGACTGTTGATCGGATTGAATTCATAGAACAGCGTGGTATGTCCACGAGATCCAAGCCAAGTCATGGACGGAGTCAGACGATGTTCGTCGGCGAATCGATCGCTGTCGACCAACGTATGATGGTATTCGTAGCGTAGCGAACCCACCAAGTCCTCGCTCAACAGCGCATTGGTGTACGCCCCGCCCATGTAGTCTTGGATATTGAATTCGTTGGCATCGACCTGGAACGTGTTGTAGGTGCTGCCGACCAATCCCAGATTAAATTGTTCGGTCGACATCAACTGCAGATCCAAGAAGGAAGCCATCAAAAAACGATAGTCTTCATGATCGATGTCCGAACCGAGCCCCGAGAACCGAGGCTGCAGCGGCACGTTGCTGTCGTATTCGCCGGCGAACAGGACCGTGACGTTGTACGGTTTGTTTTGGGCTTGGCCACCGCCGAGCGAATCACATCCGTCATCGTAGCGAGATCGATTTTGAATCCTCGTGATCGGTTCTCCAATCGTCAACCGACGCTGCATCACATCCACCGGCACTTGCATTGCCACGGTTTGGATCTGAGCCACGTCGTCTTCGTCGTAACCAGCTTGCCGTAGCGAATCGTGAGCCCGCACGGGGTCATCTTGTCGCAGGATCGCCAGCCCATGGACATAGTGGGCGTAGGCATCATCGGGGTTCGATTCGAGATAAACCTCGGCCGCCGCCTCGGACGCTTGAGGTTGATTCAGATGGAGATGTCCGATCGCTAAAAATTTGTGTGTTTCCGCTGGGGCGTCCTCGCGACTCGCGATCGTGCGGAGCGTCTGCATCCCTTCATCGACATGGCCGTTTTGCATCATCCACATCGCCGAAGCGTACATCGCGGCGGTGTCGTCACTGGTAGGTTGGCCGAGTTCGCTGATCGCTTTGTGATGGTCGCCAGCGAGCGAATCGGCGATTGCCCGTTGCAGCCGCAGCTCTCGCTCGACCGGATCGCTCGTCATGTTCGGTTCTTCGCTATCCGAGCCGGCGGAGGCGTCCGCCGTTGTCGGGACGGAAATGTGCGCGGCTTGAAGTTCGTCTGTCCGAACCCAATCAGGCGGGGCGGCATACCCGGCGGTCGTGCCCAGCAACAACGTCATCCACACCACGGAGCCACGCCATCGAGGGATTTTGGACTGAGTCGACGTATTTCTAATCATCACAATTTCCGGTATTCGATCCGCGTCCCGCTGGCGCGAATCGCAATGGATCGTTCTGTTTTGCTGATTTTGCGGCCCTTTGTGGTCAATCCGATTGCAGGGATTGTGCCTAGAGATAGTTTCGGAACAGTTAGAGTGGTTTCATTACCAAATTGCGGGGGCGAGTAGCCATGGCACCCCCAAAAGAATGCCAAACTCAACAAGCCGGACCTTTCAGGGGGTTTGGGCAAGCACGAGAAGGCTGCTTTTTTGGTAAATTTGGGTATAGCTCCACCCCCAACAGGACGCCCACGTAATTAGATTGGGGTGGATTTAGCAGTCATTCCGATTTTGACGTTGACCCCTTGAGCGCCATGATGTCCCCACGCCCATCCAAGAAGAAATCCACTCGCAAGCGAAATCGACGTCATGCATTGGTCTTAGAACAACTCGAAGACCGGCGGCTGCTGACACTGCCGCCGCAGCTAAATTTCACCAATGCGGACGATCATTTTATTCGCCTGGATAATATTCAACAGGATGTCAACGGCGACTGCGTGATCAATAACGACGAACAAATAGCGTCGCCTGATACTTATAAGATCGAAGGCACAATCAAGGGTCAGTCTGCGGATGCCACTCCACATAGTCTCTTGATGCAACTCAGACGAAGTTCGGATCAAACTTCCTTGAGCAGTTTGACAGCAGCTAACCTCGTCAACTCTGGAGATGACCAAACGTTCACATTTACATTTTCTCTCCCTGCAAATGAAGTTACAGAATCAGGAAACGCTTTCCACGTTTTTTTGAGCCGTCCAGGCGTCTTCGAGATAAATAACGTTCTCAGCTTCACGCTAACTCTAGACACCATAGGCCCCACCGCTTCCATCGACACCGCAATCAGCACGCCTCGCAATACACCGGTTGACCAAGTCGAAGTCACGTTTTCCGAGAATATTCAAAACGCCACCTTTACGCGAAACGACTTGACGCTGACGCGTGACGGCGGTGCCAACCTGATCACCAGTGCGGTCAACGTTTCACTCAAAAGTGGAACCACAAAAACCTTTGTCGTTAGTGGCCTCGGAGGACTCACCAACGTTGACGGTGATTACTCGCTCAGCGTCAATGCCGCCGGGGTTTCCGATCTTGCTGGAAATTCGGGGACCGGAACCGCCAACCGCCAGTGGGAACTCGATACAACGCCGCCCACAGCGGACGATCCGCCGCAGCTAAAATCCGAAGACGATTCGGGGCGTTCCTCCAACGATGCGATCACGAACGTTAACCAAGGGTTGACCTTCACCGCGATCGTTGACGGAGCACTGTCGGTGAAATTTCAAGTCCGTGACGAATCAGGGACAACGGTCGCGGAAACACCAGGCACATTATCAGGAACCAATTCTTACGAAGCCACATTCGCCAACGTGCTTGCCGACGGAAATTACCAAGTCGTAGCGGTATCGACCGACGGCGTGAACCCTGAAACCACGTCGCCGGCGTTGACACTCGTGATCGATACCGCGTCACCGGTTGCTCCAGTGCTATCGCCAGGAATCAACGGAGCGATCGTACCAAGTGCACCAAACGAAATTGCCATCGCCGGCGCGGAAACGAATGCCGAAATCGCATTGAGCCGAAACGCCGAAGGAGTGGTGATCACGCGGACTCCCGCTGCGGGGCAAGCCATCACAAATCTAAGCGACGATCCCGTTGTCGATCCGAATGGCGAAACCTTTCAATACACCGCGGTTCAGACCGATATCGCTGGAAACGTAAGTCCCAGTTCGTTGCCTTACATCGCAGTGGTTGATCCGATCCAGCCGTCGCTTTCAAAATTTGCACTTGCCGCGGCAGACCGCGCACTGGCGGCAAGTGCGTTACCGGTTCCGATGACGAGATCGACACGCCCTGAATTCGAAATCCAAGTCGTCGATCAACAATACGGTCAAACCGAGAACACCGTCACGGTTTCGCTTTTTGCTAACAACGACATGACAGCCCCCATCGGTTCGGGCGTCGCTGTTTTTGCTCCGCGAACATCGACAAGCGTGGGCGTCAACACAAATGCATCGCGAACGGTGAAAGTCTCGCTATTGCCGGGGGTCGAGTTCGATGCAGGCGAGCAATATGAATTGACCTTCATCGCAACCGACTCGGCGGGCCAAATGGGGCAACTCGACAAGCAAGTGTTTGTGTTGCCTCAATCCGATGCGACGCAAAATGCGCCGAGCACGCCGGTGTTCACCGAATCGTTCTTCATTGGTGCGAGCGTGGTCGAGGTTCGATCGAGCGTGAATCAAATTGTGATCGATCAGGAAATCCCCGTCGGCTATGCCATCAATCTTGCAGCCTCCTCGGTACCTATCCGAATTGTTGGCTCCACGACTGATGATGCGACCGGATTGACAACGCTAACGCTTGGTCTCGCCACGACTGAAACGCTCGACAAGGTCAAGATCAACGACAAGGTGGCTTGGCTACGGCCTTGGCAAATGTCATTTGACAAAACCACCCAAACCGTCTGGTTCACGATGGAGGACGGCCACCATCTGGGTCAGTTCGATCCTGCGACGGGCACCGTCGAAATTCATGACGTCAGCATTCCATCGTCGGTGGTTCGCAACGCAGACGGTGTGTTGGTGCCGGCGGCTGACGCCAAACCCACTGCATTTGATCCTCATGGAACATTTTTCGACTTTAACACTCACCTAACGCCTCGCGTTTGGTTTGTCTACCGAAATGAAATCGAAGGGGGCGTCGCCATTGATGATGCGCCGGAAGATTCGGTTAACAATGAAATCTTGCGAGTTTCGTATTACGACCTTGCACAGAAGAAACTATTCACGTTCGATTTCGATGAAATTACCGGCGTGTTTGACATCGAAGATCACCACGACGAAGAAACCACATCGGGTGGTGGCAGCGGCACTGGCGGTGGCACGGGAGGCGGCGGTGGAAATGGAGGCGGAACGACGACGCAAGCCCAACCGGAATCGACCCACGACGCTGTTCCGCTGAAGGTAGGCCACGCGGTCTTTGTCGACACCAAAGGCACGATCTGGATCACCGCCGAAGACTCGGGCACCATCGTGGAACTTGACTTTGACAATCCACCCGGCGGCAAACGTCCTGCCACACTCGATTCGATGTCAGCCAAAACAACGGCCCATGTGATTCCCAAGTCGTTCGGCAGCGATAAGTCGACAAGCACCGATTTCCACGTTCACGGCGTCCAAGCCATCGTCGACGATCGCGACGGAGCGACGTACGTTTGGATGCTCAATGGAAACGAAAGAGGAGGCGAAGCGATTCAGCGTTTAGCGCTTCTGGTTCCGGGTGACAAAAATGATCAGTGGTATGAATTTGCCATCCCTCGCAGCACCGACGGGGGCGCTCACCTTTTGTTCACTGCGTTTGATGACAACGAAACGCCCGGAATCCCCGAAGACGATCAACTCATATTTACCGACAGCGGTTTCGGGTTCACCTCTAGCGGTGATGGGATCGTAGCGACAATGGATGTCAGCGAAATCATTCGAACCATTCAACAAGGTGGTGACCCATCGGTGCTGTCGCCCGAAGTCCGTTCGATTCAAATCCCCAAAATCCCGGGTGCCGCTGCCGGATCGACCTTCTCGGCCCCCAACCAAGTCTTTGTTGATCGAGGTGGAACCACATTCGTGATTGACCCTCAGGGTGGTTTGGCCAGAATGAACTTGAATGATTTCAGTGGAGCCGATGTGTTCACCGCGAATGCAACGGTGTCGGCTCAAACCGTCGTTCCGCAACACACTCGAATCACGTTACACGAAGCCGCCACGACGACAACAATCGTCAACGCGAAACTTGACCCGATCTCCGGCAGCGATCCGACACGCTCGCTGGACCGCAGCCAAATGGACGGCGTGGACCAGTACGAGGTTGCGTCAGAGGCACTGCGCCGCGGAAATGGCCAAGGTCCGTTTCGCGGTGCTCTTAACGCCGCGAACACGCTATATGGGTCGATCTCGCAAAGCGACCACCTCAGCACCACCATCTTTGCCGAATCGGCGCGGCGTCAGATGGCTGCCGTGCCAAGTCCGCTGCCATCGCCGAGCGGAGCGATCACCCAAGCCCGGATGGCGTTCCAAGTCTTGCGAAACGGCAGCTTGGTGTTAACCGCTCGAGGCGATGGCATGATCTCCGATGACCAAATCAACTTGCTCGCCCAGATCGTTGACGATAAGCAAATCCCTGCCTCCGCAGCCGCCAACTTTTTGATCATCGGCGAAGCCAGCGCCGTGACGATGCCCGATGGCAGCGTGCATGTGATGGGACGTTCAACGCAAGGAGGCGTGGTCCAGTACACCTTCACCCCTGATGGCAACGACTGGGCCCATCACGACTTGTTTGACACCGCAAACTGGACGGTCGCTCACCGCCCGATCCCTGGCGTCATCCTGGCCGAAGACACCGTGCCTGCAGGGCCCCTCGGTTTCTCGGCGACCACCACCGATGGGCACTGGATTGCCATTCCGATCGATCCGAGTGCGGCGACCACCGACCTGACGCTCGCCAGCGGAAACGTCGATGCATCGCGAGTCTATTCCGCCGTTGCGGTCACGCCCGGTGACAACCAGATCCTGTTCGGTTACGGCACCAACCAGACCGGCAATCTGATTGAGTATCGCATCGACGGCAGCAGCGTTACGACACGCCAAATCGACGCCACCAGTCGCGACACTCGCATGATGCGAAACGTACGAGCGCTAACGATGCCAAATGGAATTCGCCATGTCTTTGCGACCGATGGGACGTCGCGATTGGTCCACTACACGATCGATTCATCCACAGTGCTTCAGGAAAACATCAGCCAACAAACGGCCGACAATGGCCAAAACTTTGGCTACTTTCCCTTCCAACAACCTTATACCGGTCGCGTCTACACCTACGTCGCGCCGCTGGTCGAAGACGATGGAACGATTCGTGTCTATGGAACCAACGGCGGTGAATTGATCGAGTTCACATTGCCGCCTGGCGGACAATGGCGAGTCGCCAATTTGACCAACGATACCAATGGCACCTATGGCGAGGACGGCCCCGGCTACCGCGTCCCCGCCAATGCAGTCTTTGGCGGGCCAACCGCGTACATCGATGCCAACGGAGGTCGCCACATCCTGCAGATCAATGGCGAAGGCGAAGTCGTCGAGTACTTTACCTACGGCGACAAACTGTTCCCCAACGCCGCCGACGCGGACCGCATCAACAGCCAAAACGTTAACTTTTTCAGTGACAAGTCGCCAACCGAATTAGCGGCGGAGCTTCCCGAGAGTGCCTTGAACGCATTGGTCACTTCCCCCAACACGCTCCCCACTACGACCACCAACGCGACGCCGACAACCACCGAGACGATCGCGACGACAACCACAACCACCGAGACGACGGACGCCCCATCCAGCACGCCTCTCGACACGCCAGCCGAACGTGTCGCGGCGGCCGAAGACGTTAACCGGGACGGCACGGTGACCGCTCACGACGCGCTGTTGATCATCAACCATCTGCCGCGGACCGTCGCGGCATCTGCCGAGCAAACCAGCAGCGGTTCGTACAACCTGGACGTCAACGGCGACACGCAGGTGACCGCGTTGGACGCACTTCGCGTGATCAACTATCTAAACAAAGCCAACTCACAGGGCCCATCACCGGGCCAATCCGAAGCGATCGCCATCGATGTCGACGACGATCCACTGCGTTGGCAAAGCGGTGTCGATGACGTGATGGGGGAACTGGAATCAGGCAAACTGTTCTAAGCAGTTAGCCAGCAGTCTTTCAATCGCTTGGCCGTTTCACCCAACGCTGTGAAGTAGTCGGAGACGGCCAATGACGGCATTGGCGTTCCGTACGCTACGCTGCTCCGAAAACGGCATCCGGTAATTTGCTGGGTGCGGGCAGACCGATAGCGATGGCTCTTATGGACAAGGCCTTAAATATCGGCTTGTGGATTATTTGTGTTTAGGTGACGTGACGTCG